>JANPGV010000310.1:0-27869 GCA_031424145.1 Ilumatobacteraceae bacterium | reverse complement strand
GATGACAGCGCCGCCGAAGGACGACCTGTTCTACCGCGGCACCTGGCTGACGACGTGGCCGAACTTGACACTGTCACTGTTCGACGGTGGTATGAACACGTCTCGCATCAACCCGATCGACGAGGGCCGAACCGAGTTGCTGTACCACTACTACTTCGCCGACCTGTCGATGGCAACGATGCCCGATCGTGACCGCACGGTCGAATCCAGCCTCGCCGTCGTTCGTGAAGATTTCGGCATCTGCGAGATCACTCATCAGAACTACGCGAGCGGCGGCTACCGCCCAGGCCCGCTGAGCCCGCGACACGAATTGGGTGTGGCCTGGTTCCAGCAGAAGCTCGCCGCCATCCTCGCTTGATCGACGTCGTTCGAAAGCCTCGTCAGTACCGCTTGCACATCCAGATCGTCAAGACGGTGACACCGATCGCCAGCAAGGTCAATCCGATCTTCATCGTGCGTCGCGGAGGGTCCCACACGTGCACTCCATGCTCCAACAGCTGATAAGCGGCGGAGATCGCAGCGACGGCCACCGTGACGTGGAGCAGCGCAGCGACAGCAACACCAACGACCAATCCCGCGGTTCTCAATCCTTTCGGCCACAACAAGGAGAGGACGACTGGGATCGAGAAAGCCATCAGGCCGCCGAAGAGGAGCTCACAGGTCCACGGCCGGTCACCCATCCACGGCAGCCACTTGCCCTGGTCGAAGAGATCGAGCGTCGCAAACCAACCGAGCACGACAATCGCCGCTATGGACGCGTAGGCAAGGTAGCCGCGAACCTTGTTGACCAGGCGTGCGGTCGGGATGCTGACCGCGCTCCACACGAGCCAACGCCGCAAGAGCGGTGTGCCCAGGTCGCCCATCGCATCTCGGAAGACCCGATCCGCCTGCAGCTGCATCACCTTGTCCGGGCCGTCCCAATCGGGCTTGTCAACGACGCTGAACGGAGGAGTGAGCGCGTCGTGGATCAACGCGGCGGCGAGATGGTTCCCAGTCCGCGGGACCAGCCAGGTGAAGAGCATCGGCACCGAGGTCAGGTCGGTGACAAACGTGGCCCTGTCCCGTGGAACGCTGATCGGCTTGTCGAAATGGCGGTCGCGGTAGGCGATGCGCCGCTCCATGAACCACTCCTCGGCAGCCTCGTCGTCGCCGTGACGCAGCACGATGTGGAGACCGCTTCCGGGACCGGCATCCGGATCGAAGAACTTGTCGATATCTGGTTCCAACTTCACCCAAAGAATGCTACGGACCCGGTGTAGACCGGTTGGGTGACCGCAACTGCGTCAGGCGTCGGCGGTGAGCCAGCGGATGACGTTGCGCGTCACCTGTTGCACAAGTGGGTCGGCGTCGAGGCCGCAGCTCCAATCCGTCGTCCCTGAATTGAACACCCTGCCCTTGCCCCTTGTGAAGGTCCCCATCACGGCGTGGCCATGAGCAATGCGGGCAATGTTCTCCGGCGATGCCGAACCGAACAGCCCGGCGGCAACACCTTCGAGGTCGCCGGGCGGATCGATGCTGGCCCACAACTCGACCGGTGCTTCGCACAGCGTCGGCGTGATCGAGATCAGTCGGGCAGGTGCGGTCCCGAGCACCTCGAGGCCTGGCGGCGTGCCATCGTCGTACGTGGGCACCGGGTCGCCGTTGACCATGGTCAGCTCGCAACCATCGACCTCGTAGCCGACGATCTTGTCCGGCACGCCGAGCTGGTCGCCGTATCGCAGCTCGGTCCCCTCGAACACGGGGTGGTCGGGTCGATGGATGCTGTAGCCGCCGGAACTGCGCGGCGTCGCTTTGCCGACGCGCGCGTAGCCACCGCGGGTGAAGCTGAGACCGGTCGTCTGCGCTTCTGGCCGGCCGATCGACGGCAGCGACCACATCGCTGTGATCCGTCGATGATCGTCGGTCCCCGCGAGAGGATCCAAAGATTCGGCGCGACCCTTGTAGCCGACCATCGTCTGGCCGGCGTCTTCATAGCGGACCTGCCAGAAGCACGTGTTGCCGGAGAAGATCGCCCACGACCCGCCGTTCTCGACGAATGCATCAGCGGTGTCGCGCATCTTCCACGACCAGTACTCATCGTGGCCGACGCTGAGCATCAACCGCTGGCCATCGAGCACCTCGGGGTGGAACTCCAGGTCGGAGTTGACCGCGTAGTCCAACGTCAGCCGTTCGGACTCGGCAAAGCGCACGAAGCGGTGCTCCCAGGTGTGCCAGCCCGACGACGCGCACCACAAGGGCAAATCGAATTCGGCGAGGTACTGCTGAAGTTGAAGATGGTCCTCATCCGGCTCCGGGGTGATGCTGTTGACGCGGCCGTCGTAGGCAACCTCGTCGGGCGTGGAAGGCCTGCGCAGGTAGCCGCGCTCCATCGGACGATCGAAGGACACCTTCACGGCCTCGCTGTACAAGCACCTTCCGCCCCACTGGTTGTAGGCGTTGTAGGTGTTGGTGGCCAGCACAAGGATCGCGTCCGCTCTAGTCGGTGCAGACGGACGCACGACGAAGAACGCCTCGGACGTCGCGGTCGCACCACTCTCTCCATCGGCGTGGAGGCTGACCTCGTAGAAGCCGGACGGCCACGCCCGATCCACATCCACGGTGAACGCCACCGGCCAACCGCAGCCCGTCGCGTAGGCGTCTTCCGGATAGGGGTGCTCGCCGATCGTGATGCCTTCTTGCCGCCACACCTCGGTCCGCTCGCGACCCACCTTGAACACTGATGCGGTGGCACTCGACGCGCGGCTGCTGCAACGCATCTCGACGACCTCGCCGGCGCGATAGCTCTGCCTGTCGGCGTAGCCCTCGACGACCGGCCACCTGGTGTAGATCTTCCTGGTCATGATCGTCTGTCTTTCCTGTGAGGTGGCCTGAACGGGCCGGGTGTGGTCTCGCGCACGACGAGTGCGACCGGCATCAGTTGCGACACCGGCAGCCGGCCCCGCTCGATCGTCGACAGCAGCAGGTCGACGCTGGTCCGACCCAGGTCGTCAGCGCGTTGCGACACCGTCGTGAGCCGAGGGTTGGAGATGCGGGCGAACGGGATGTCATCGAAGCCGACAACGGCTACATCACGCGGGACCGTCAAGCCCGCAGATCGCAGTTCGTCCATGAGCAGCAGAGCCGTCTTGTCGTCGTAGCAAACGACCGCGTCCGGGCACGACTGGCGGATCCTCGCCGCGATGGGCCGGAGCCCGCCGGCATCCACGTCGTCGGCGCTGAACACGACGGGTTCGGCGCGGCCGTGGTCCGCTAGCGCTGCGACCAACGCATCGCGGCGAATGACCTGGGTGGCGCCGGACGAGCCGCTGACGTACGCCACACTGCGATAGCCGCGCTGGATCAGATGATCGACCACTTGCCTCATGCCGTCGCGATCGTCGGGTCGCAGACAACCCCGCGCCATGTCCAGTTCGCCACCACCTGGAGGCACGTGTTCCGACCCGATGAAGAGCACCGGGCTGGGAGACAGCAATCGCTTCACCTCGGCCTGAGACAGCACACTGCCCATCACGGCGACCGCGGCGACGCGGTGCGCGGCAAATTCACGCAGGGCCCGCCGTTCGGTCACCGGGTCCCAGAACCCGTTGGACAAGATCACCGAGTAGCCCTGCTCCGCCGCCTGCTGCTGGAAGCCCGTGACGACCTGGGCATGAATGGGGTCGGTCACATCGGGAGTCATCAACCCGAACGTGGCACTCGATTGAAGAACCAGGCTCCTGGCAGCCACATTGGGGACGTACTTGAGGTCGTCTGCGATCCTGCGCACGCGCGACTGCGTGGCTTCGCTGATCTGGGAATCGCCGCTGAGGGCGCGGCTGACCGTCGCGACGGACACCGCAGCGCGCTTCGCCACGTCGACGAGCGTCACCCGTCGTGGACTCATCTCTTCGTCGGACGATTCAGCCGAGATGATTCTCGACGGCCGTGCGGAACCTGTCTGCGGCCTTTTCGATGTCGGTCGCTGTTGATCGAACATTGATGCCGAACGCCGAACCGATCCCGGCATCCACCACACCCACGCCGAGCGTGATCGATCGAGCCAGCAACGCGTCCGTGGCCGGCAGCAGACCGGGGTCGGCCATGTAGTCGGCCACCGCGCTGGCGAAACCGGACACGATCCGCCGGCTGCGAAGGTGCTCCATGTTTGCGTACACGTGCCAGCCGGAGTTGGAGAGCGTCTTGGTGTCGAGGTCACGAGCGACCGCCGCAGCGGTGTCGGCATCGGGCAGGACGACGACGAGGTGCGTGGCAATGTCGCCCGCCGGATCAGTGAGCCGCCGGAAACCCACGCCAGGCGTCGTCTCGATGGCCGCACGAAACGCCGCCTTGTTGTTGCGCAAAGTGGTGAGGATGTAATCGAGCTTGGTGAGCTGCGCGTTGAGCACTGCCGCGGAGACTTCGTTCATCCGCATGTTGAGGCCGAGGAAGGGCCGTTGACCGACTTCGATGCCGTGTCGCAACGGAAGGTGGCCCTGGTCGTGGAGCGCGAAGCATCGTTCGTAGAGGTCACGCGTGTCGGAGACGAGCATGCCGCCGTCGCCGCAGGTGATGGTCTTGTACAAATTGAAGCTGTACGCGCCGCCGACGCCGATCGAGCCGAGCCTGCGTCCGTGATAACTGCCTCCAAAGGCCTGTGCTGCGTCTTCGATCAGCAGCAGGCCATGACGAGTTGCAATGTCGGTGAGTGCATCGAGATCGCAGGACGAGCCCAACATGTGAACCGCGAGGATGGCCTTCGTCTTGCTCGTGATGCGTGCTTCGACATCCTTCGGATCGAGGGTGAATGTGTCGTCGACTTCGGCTAGCACCGGCGTGGCACCCGCGTACACGATTGCCGACATCGACGCCACGAACGTGAAGCCGGGCACGATGACCTCGTCGCCCGGACCGATGCCCAACGCTGAAAGAAGGATCCAAATCGCACTGGTGCCGGAGTTCACCGCCAGCGCATGGTGCACGCCGGCCAGATCGGCAACGCTCTGCTCCAGCGTCAGCACCTCCGCGCCGAACGAGGGATCGTCGTCGGGCCCATACCGCCCGAGGTAGCCACTGCGCAGGACGCGCGTGACCGCCTCTACTTCGAGCTCATCGATCAGATCGTTTCCTGGCCCTGGCATGTGCCCTCCTCAGTTGAACCGCGACTCTACCGCAAACGTTTGCGTTGATGCATCAGATTCGTCAGGAGTTCGCCGCTAGCCTGCGCCGGCGTGGACCTGGCTGCTTTTCAACGACAGATCGAAGCGACGTTCGGTCAGCGCGACAGGGTCCGCGGCGTCCCGAGCTCGGTCGCCTGGCTGGCGGAAGAGGTCGGCGAACTGGCGCAAGCGGTTCGCAAGGGCTCGCACGAACAGCAGGTGCACGAGTTCGGCGATGTACTGGCCTGGCTGACGTCGCTGGCCAACCAGCTCGGTGTCGATCTCACTGAAGCAGCGCAGCGCTACGCCGACGGCTGCCCGCGCTGCGCGTCCATCCCCTGCGCGTGCTCCTGAGTCATCGCCCGCATAGCGACGAGCCATTTACTGGCGAGGAGCGGCGCACTCCCGAGCCGTCGCCAAAGCGCAGCGGAGGCGGCGTGCGAGGCAATTAGAAGAGTGTTTCCGGCCACCCCGGGTGGGCCGCAGACACTCGTTCGAGGCTGCCGGGCGGGAAACACTCGGATGCGGTTTAGAGCAGTAGCTCGGCGATCTGGATTGCGTTGAGTGCGGCGCCTTTGCGGAGGTTGTCGTTGCTGACGAACAGCACGAGCCCGCGGCCGCCGTCGATCGAGGAGTCCTGGCGGATACGACCGACGTAGCACGGGTCCTGTCCGGCAGCCTCGAGCGGTGTCGGGATGTCGCTGAGCGCCACGCCGGGTGCATCGCCGAGGATCTCGATGGCCCGAGCGACGGTGATGGGTCGTTCGAACTCGGCGTTGATGCTCAGCGAATGGCCGGTGAAGACCGGTACTCGCACGCATGTTCCGCTGACCCGCAGGTCCGGGATGGCCAGGATCTTGCGGCTCTCGTTACGGAGCTTCTGCTCTTCGTCGGTCTCGAACGAGCCATCGTCGATGTACTTGCCGGCGTACGGCAACACGTTGAAGGCGACCGGCTTGGCGAACTTGCTCGGTGCCGGGAAGGCGACGGCCGCCCCATCGTGCGTTAGCTCGCGGGCACGGTCGACCACTTCGCGAGCCTGCTTGTCGAGCTCATCCACACCCGACAGCCCGGCGCCGCTGACGGCTTGGTACGTGGCGGCGATCAACCGAACGAGACCGGCCTCGTCGTGCAACGGCTTCAGGACCGGCATCGCGGCCATCGTCGTGCAATTGGGATTGGCGATGATGCCCTTGCGTGCGTTGGCAATCTCGCCGGGGTTCACCTCGCTGACGATCAGCGGCACGTCGGGATCCATCCGCCACGCCGACGAGTTGTCGATCACCGTCGCCCCGGCCGCGGCAAACTTCGGTGCAAGCTCACGGGACGACGCCGCGCCCGAGGAGAACAGGGCGATGTCGAGGCCTGACACGTCGGCAGTCGCGGCGTCCTCGACGGTGATGGCCGAGCCCTTCCAGTCCAGCGTGGTCCCAGCGGAACGTGCGGAGGCGAAGAAGCGAATCTCCGAGACGGGAAAGTTGCGCTCAGCTAGGAGTTGACGCATGACGGAACCGACCTGGCCGGTGGCACCGACGACACCAATTTTCATGGCCCAGAGGTTAACGCCGTGGCGCTGTTAACGCCTGTGAATTGGCAACGCCGTTGAATTACAAACGACGCAGTACCCGCCTCATACGACCTTGGCGACGAGCCACCAATGGCTCGGGTGCACGCCCTCGAACGACTCGTCCGACGTGCCTGGGATCGCGAAGCTGCGTCGCTTCGGAGAACGGACGATCTTCACATCGGTGATCCGAGCCCCGACAGATGCCAGGACCTCGGTCGGTGAAAGCCGGTTGGCCTGCCAGCCGAGCCGGGCCACCGTCCGGCGTTTGGAGATGGCTGGTCCCAACTTCGGCACTCGCCACAACGCACGGACGAGCTTGCCCGCAGGCCAGAGAACGGCGTCGCTCGGCGTCCACGTACGGAAGTTGAGCACGACGGTACCTCCACCGCGGACGACCCGAACGGCCTCCGACGTCAACCCCAATGCGTCGTCGTGATGGCAGTGCTGGAACGTGATGTAGCTGAACGCGAGGTCCGCTGAGTCGTCGGGCAAGGAGATGGTGCGCCCATCGGCGACGGGGCTGGTCTGGAGCCGTTCCGGCCGGCCGAACTGGGCCACCGTCTCGCGGCACCGCTCCAGGAACGCACCGTCGAGATCGCACGCGACCACGCGGCCGAAGAGACGGGTGAAGCTGGCGGTCATACGACCGATCCCCGACCCGATCTCGACAAGGGTCTCGGAGGCAAGAGGATCGTCGCCGAGCCCGAACGCGGTCAGGTAAGCGAGCGTCTCGTGATTGCCGGTCTCGACGAACTCGGAGAGGCTGAGGTGCCTGCCGGTGACGTTGTTGAACACCCAGCCGGTCTCGCGCACGACCTCATCGGCCGAATGCTTCTTCTCCGTCTTCGTACCTGCGGCACGCCACGGCACATGGTTACGTCGCATCGGTCGCGGGTTACTTCCGTTCCGGCAGCGGCGAAGAATACGCCTGGCCGGAATCGAGCCCGAACGCTGTGTGCAAGGCCCGGGCTGCGCGCTCGAGATCAGCCGACGAAGTGACGACGCTGATGCGAATGGTCGAGGTCGAGATCATCGCGATGTTGACCTTCTCGTCGGCCAGCACACGGAACATCTTCGCGGCGATGCCTGGGCTGGTCTTCATTCCGGCGCCGACGAGACTGATCTTGGCGATGTCGGCATCGTGGTCCACACCGCGTGCCCCGACCTCGGCCGCCACCCGGCTGACGATCGACTCGGCGGTCGCCATGTCGGCCTTGGGCATGGTGAAGCTGATGTCGGTCGTGCCGTCGTGCGAGGTGTTCTGCACGATCATGTCGATGTTGACGTTGGCTGCTGCAAGTGGTTCGAACAGGGCGGCCGCGATCCCCGGATGGTCAGGAACGGCAACGATGGTCACCTTCGATTCGCTGGTGTCGGTGACGACACCGGAGATGATTGGTTCTTCCATGTTTGGCTCCTGGTCGGTGACCCATGTTCCCGGCTCCCATGTGAAGGCCGACCGAACGTGGATTGGGACATTGTGGTTGCGTGCGAACTCGACGCTGCGCAGCGCCAAGACCTTGCTGCCGGAGCCGGCCATCTCGAGCATCTCGTCGAAGTTGACGTGAGGCAGCTTGCGCGCCTGCGGCACGATGCGGGGATCAGCCGAGAAGACGCCGGTGACGTCGGTGTAGATCTCGCAGCTGTCGGCGCGCAGCGCAGCGGCCAACGCCACTGCGGTGGTATCGCTTCCGCCACGACCGAGTGACGTGATCTCCTTCTCGATGCTGATCCCCTGAAAACCGGCGACCACACAGACCTTGCCGGCCGCAAGACCTTCACGGATCCTGTCGCCTTTGACCTCGAGGATCTTTGCCTTCATGTGCGTCGAATCGGTGATGATCCCGGCCTGGCTACCGGTGAAGCTGACTGCCTCGATACCGAGATCCGCGAGAGCCATGCACAGCAGCGACATGGATATTCGCTCACCCGTGGTGATCAACATGTCCATCTCGCGGCCGGGCTGGGTGCTGGAGACGTCGTTGGCCAACTTGATGAGGTTGTCGGTCGTCTTGCCCATCGCACTCGGAACGACGACGACATCGTGGCCGTGGCGTCGGGTGAAAGCCACATTCTCGGCGACTGCACGCATGCGGTCTGGATCGGCGACGGAGGTGCCGCCGTATTTCTGCACGATGAGGGCCACGGGATGCACAGGCTAGCGAGTTAGTGTCGATCGTCGTGCTCGGCCGCGTGTTGGATGATTCGTACGCGCCGGAGGTCCGTCGCGACCTCACCGCCTTCGCCGCAGCGCGGATGACCTCGAACGCGTGCTATCGATTTGTCGGCCCGTTCATCGCGACCATCGCCCGCGGTCTGCATGTCCGGCTCGCCGACATCGGCGTAGCGATCGCCATCTCCGAGCTCTTCGGCCTGGCCTCTCCCGTGATCGGTCGGCTGGTCGATCGGCTCGGTGCGCGCCGGGCCGTGGCACTCGGCCTGGGTGCCGCAATCATCGGCACGTGCCTGGCGGCGGCAAGTCAGGGCGTCGCGACGCTGGCCATCGCCCTGGTCATCCTCGGTCAGGGCAACACCACGTTCTACCTCGGGATCGGTACATGGATCGCCATGCACGTGCCGTACGAGAAGCGGGGCAGGGTCACCGGCCTCATCGAGGTCTCATGGGCGTTGGGGCTGCTCATCGGCGTCAGCACCATGGGTCTGGTAACAGCGGCCTCCAACTGGCGGGTCGGCTACCTCAGCGGTGCCGCCGCGATGATCATTATGTCGATCGTCGTGATCGGCCGCATCGACTCTCCGACCGACGAGCACCGAACGGCGGCAAAAGCGCGACCGTTAGGGCGGCTGGTCCCGCGCGGTTGGTTGATACTTCTGTCCGGGTTCGCCATCACCGCTGCCAGTCATGCGTTGATCGTGACGTTCGGCAGTTGGCTGGAAGACGAGTTCGGGCTGACCCCGGCGGGGCTGTCGGCGGTCACGTTCGTGTTGGGCGCCGGTGAGCTCGTCGCCACCTTGTCGGTCGCCCGATTCACCGACATCTGGGGCAAGCGACGTTCGGTCGCCATGGGCGCTGCGTTGATGGTCCCCGCCAGCGCAGGACTGGCGTTGCTGCATCACCACCTGATCATCGGCGTAGCACTGCTGGCAATCGGTGTTCTCGGCTTCGAGTTCTCGGTCGTCAGCGCTATCTCCCTGGGGACCGGTTTGGTGCCCGGCTCACCTGCCCAAGGCCTCGGACTGCTGATCGGTGTCGACACCGTCGGCCGGTCGCTGATGTCGGTACCCGCGACGCGGCTCTACTCGAGCTACGGGATCGGCTGGCCGGCAGCGATGGCGGCTGTACTGGCATTGATCGCAGTGATCACCATCACGTTGTCCGCGCCGCGACGCGTGTGATCAACCGCGGTAGCCGTTGGTGATCGGCAATCGCCGGTCCTTACCGAAGGCCTTCACGCTGACCCGAACGCCGGGCGGGGTTTGACGTCGCTTGTACTCGTTGAGGTCGACGAGACGGGTGATGCGGCGCACCAGCACCTCGTCGTGCCCGAGCTCGATGATCTCCGAGGCCGTGCGGTCCGCTTCGACGTAGAGCTCGAGGATCGGATCGAGCACCTCGTACGGCGGCAGGCTCTGGTCGTCGCGTTGGTCGGGACGCAGCTCCGCTGACGGGGGCTTCGTGATTACGCTCTCATTGATGACCTCGCGTCCCGCACGCTCGTTGTAGTAGCGACACAGATCGTAGACACGAGTCTTCAACACGTCCTTGATCACCGCGTAGCCACCGACGGAGTCGCCGTAGAGCGTGAAGTAGCCGACGGCCATCTCGCTCTTGTTGCCGGTCGTCAACACCATCCAACCGAACTTGTTGGAGAGCGCCATCAATGTGACTCCGCGGATCCGGCTCTGCAGGTTCTCCTCGGTGAGGTCCTCCGGCTTGCCGCCAAACGAATCCTTCGTCATGTCGAGAAACGCACTGAAGGCAGGCTCGATGGCGATCGTGCGGAAGTCGATGCCGAGTGCTTTGGCGAGATCGGCAGCGTCGGTCTTCGATCCGTCGCTCGAATATCGCGACGGCATCGAGACGCCGTGCACGTGATCGGCGCCGAGCGCGTCGACCGCAACGCAGGCGACAAGGGTCGAGTCGATGCCTCCGGAGAGACCGATGACCACATCGGTGAAGCCGTTCTTGCGCACGTAGTCGCCGGTCCCGAGGACCAAGGCCTCGTACATCTCGGCTGCGGGTGCCAGTTGGGGCGCGACCCGGGTCGCAGGCGGAGCGACGTCGTGGCCGACGGACGCGTCGGAGACGTGGATGAGTGGCATCTCGAGCTCGGTGCGGCGGCCACGCGGGTCGAGCAGACGCTTGCGGTACACAGGCGCGATCTGCACCTCGGTGATCAACAGCTCTTCGACGAACTGGGCAGCGCGGGCAACGAGGTTCCCGCCGGCATCGAACACCACGGACCCGCCGTCGAACACCAACTCATCCTGACCGCACACCTGGTTGACGTAGACGAGCGCGCAGCTGGTATCGGCGGCGCGGGTCGCCAACATGCGCTCCCTCGCGGAGGCCTTGTCGAAGTGATAGGGCGACCCGTTGATGTTGATGTTCAGTTCGGCGCCACCCGCGGCTTGCTCGGCCAGCGGCCCAATGGGGCTCCAGATGTCTTCGCAGATGCTGATGCCAACCTTGACGCCACCGATCACATAGAGCTCGTACGCGTCGCTGGCATCGCCGGGCGTGAAGTACCTGTCTTCGTCGAACACCGAGTAGTTGGGCAGGATGCGCTTGCGGTACGTACCGAGCACCTTGCCGTTGGCGCACATCGCGGCAGCGTTGTAGATGTCGCGATCCGCGGCGACGTATCCGACCACAGCGGCGCAACGACCCGTGTGTGCGGCGACCTTGGCCAGGGCTTCGAGGTTGTCGGCGACGAAGCCCGGTTTCAGGACGAGATCTTCCGGCGGGTAGCCGGTGATCCCGAGCTCGGTGAACGCAACGATGTCGCACGACGCGGCCTCGGCCTGGTCGTACGCGGTGAGGATCTTGGCGACGTTGCCGTCGAGGTCGCCGACGATTGGGTTCAGCTGGGCGAGGGCGATACGCAGGGTGGCCACGAAGTCAAGGCTACCGATCAGCCACCTTCGAAGTAGCCGGGAGTGTCGACGACGAGGTCGGTCGGCATGAGGGTGTAGTAGCTCATCGTCGCGGGCGGCGCGCTGAGCCGTGTGAACGACAGCACCGCGTGTATCTGGTTCGCGGCGGTCGTGTTGCCGGCACTGACGACCGGAAGCGCACCGCCGGGATACGGCGTGACAAAACCCGCCGAGGCGTTGTCGACGATGGTGATGTTCTGAGCCATGGCGCCGGCGTTGGGCGGGACACTGACGGGATCGAGCGATACAGACGTCTCGCCCGGCAGACGAGCGAACCCGACGTTGAGCCTGGTGTCGACCTCGCGGAACGGCTGGATCACATGGAACCGGCCGGCAGTCGCAGGGGTCGCAGTGGCCGATGTGAAATATCCGACAACGTCGACAATGACATCGAGGACCGACAGCAGGTGGAAGTCGACCGTGCCGTCAGCACCCAGCGGAACGACGACGAGGTTGGCCCGTATGTCGCCGGCCCCGTTGGTGTTGAGGTGGGACGATCCGGAGAACGGCGTGCCGCCGGGGCTGGCGCTGAGGAACCCGCCACCGCTGCCGGGATTCGTCACGGCCGTGACGACCAGGACTGCGGCGTCCATCGAAGACGCGGCGGGCAGACCACCGCGGCTGGCCACAGGAACACGGACGAACGGCAGCACCGGACCGACACCGCGGGTGAACTGGTTCGTTGCCGACACCGGATCACGCGTGTCGCTGATGCGTGTCGGCGCTACGGAGACGAATCGACCGGCGCCGACGGCCGCTGGGGCGACGTTGAAGTAGCCGAGCACATCGATCACCACATGTGCAGTGGCAAAGGCATAGACCAATATCCCGCCGTTGGCGTCGACCGGCACCACCGCAGAGTTGGCAACGACCTCACCCGGCGCGGCGTTGATGTTCGACGCAAGCGGACGATCACTTCGTCCGGCCCACGCGGTGAGGTATCCGGAGCTGCTCGGCGTGACGAATGCGAAGTTGACCAAGACCGCCTTGGTCACCGCGGGGTTGACGTTCATCGGCACATAGCGAGTGGCGCCCGCACGCACAGTCTTGTTGCCTGATTCTGGGAGCCGGCTGTCGAGGACTCGGGGGCCGGGCGGCACGGCAACGAACGCCAGCGGTCCTGGATCGCCCGGCGGCGTGGTGGGGTGGGTGATCTTTCGCACTGCGCCAGTGCTGAGGGTGTAGTACAGCGCGATGGTGGTGGGCGTCGTCACGAACGCCATGTCGGCGATGGCAGTCGCGCCCACGGCGAACGGAGCGGCGTAGTCGATCGAGCCGTTGGCGCGGCGCAACCACATGTTGCCGCTGCCCGCATCGGCGAACAGATACCCGCCGTCGTACTCCGCCGGCCAGTGCCCGTTGGGGATGAACGCCCCGGCGGTGATGACTTGACCAAGGGTTCGGGGGTAGTCAGTGATCGGGTCGGTGTAGCCAGCTGCGGCCGGTGCACACGGCATGCTCATGGCGATCGGGCAGAAACCCTCGCGGATCGGCCAGCCGTAGTTCAGCCCGATGCCGCCGGCATCGATCTCTTCGTGCGTGCTCTGACCGACATCGTTGATGAAGAAGCGATCAGGGCCGGTGTTCGGGTCGAACGCGAACCGGAACGGGTTGCGCAAGCCCCAGGCGTACAGCTCCTGGCACGGCGTGGTCGGTGTTGACTGCAGGTTGCCGCGAACGCGACAGCTGTCGGTGCCGGGCCCACTGACGGGGTTGCCGGGGGCCGGGTCGCCGGTGGACGGCACGACGCGCAGGATCTTTCCGTTGAGCAGGCTGAGATCCTGCGCAGCGTCGTTCGGCTTGGAATCGCCCCGCGGGTCTGCGCCGGCGTCGCCGACGGAGATGTACAGGAACCCGTCCCCACCGATCTCGAGATCGCCGCCGTTGTGGTTGCCGGCGTTCGAGGAGATGTTGTCGACGAGGATGAGCTCGCTGTTCGGATCGATGGAATCGCCGGTCATCGTGAACCGGCTGACACGGTTCACACAACCGCCGGGGGCCGCAGCCGGCCGCGTGAAGTACAGGTAGACGAAACCGTTGGCCTTGAAGTCCTGGTCGAGAGCAACACCGAGCAGGCCCCGCTCGCCACCGTTGCACGGCGACAGGCTCATGGTCAATGCCGGTGTGGGCAGGAGCACGTCGTTGCGGATCAGACGCACCGAGCCGGTCTGCACCAACACCATCACGGTTCCGTCGGGCATGCCGACGATCCCGGTCGATGTGCCGGGTGTGGCCACCGCAGAATCGACGAACCCGATCGGTAACCCCGTCGCCGCTGACACCGTCGCTGTGTTGATGCTGATCACCGGCACGACCACCGACGTGATCATCAAGGCGAGTGCTGAGAACTTTCGCATGTCGGGACCCTTCAGCCGGTCGCCCCCCCCTTCACGAAGGTAGCACGGGCGTTTCAGCAGTCGGGATCCCCTGGCAGGACGCCCGCAACGCCTACTGCGTACACGATGTCGCCCTCTTTGAAGAAGGTGTTCTGCTTGGCGTCGAGGAACAGCGATCCCACCGCAGAGGCGTCGACCCGAGCGCAGGTTGACGCGGAGGCGAGCGATACGCCGGCTGTTGCAGGCCACTCGACCACCGTCGGGGCCGGCTCCTGGCCGGTCAGTTGCGATGGGTCGACGACCTGGGCTTGCAACCGGTACACGGTCGGCACGAACGATTCATTCGCGCCGAGGTTGGCCGCGCCGGCCGCCGTGTCGATGTCGCTGATGGCCGTGATCAGATCGAGCAGGTTCTTGCGGACGCCCGTCTCGGGATCACCCACTCCGAGCGCGTACGCGGAGTGCACGAATGTTGCCCCTTCTGCGGCGATGGTCAGCACCGTGTCGGGGGCGTCGGCGACGTTGTGCGGGTCCGGATACTCGGGCGGTGGTGCCAGCAGGCCGGCATCTTTCACCATGCCGAGCAACGTCTGTATCCCCGCCTCGTTGATGTTGCGCACGAACAGGCTGGGAAGGAGCGGACCGGGATAGACGGCCGGCACAAGAGCGGGAGTGAACACCCGACCGTCGCCGCTGACCAGCAGCGACGGCGTGTTGACGAAGAAGAAGCTCGCCGGTATGAGGCCACCTTCGTACGACAGCCGCAGGATCACGTCGTCGGCACCGGTGGGGTGCGGGATCCCAGCGGTAGGTGAGGTGCCCGGGGTCGTGTCGGGCACAGAACCAGGAACGGTGGGATCCGCCTCCACAGGAGCACTTCTGGGATCACCGCATGCGGCGATTGCGATGAGGATCGGCGCGACGACGGCGACGGCTGACAGGAAGGCGCGGCGGTTCATGCCATCTTCGACGTTTCGGTTCGGTCCCCGGGTTCCCCGCCGACGGAGTGTTTGCGGATACCCCGGGGTGGCACCAAACACTCGGATGGGCCGCAAGCACTCGGTCGACCCATGACCCATGGGCCGCCGATGCCTAGCATCCGATGTGATGTCAGCACTGTTCGACCTTACCGACAAGAAGGCACTGGTCACCGGTGGAGGCCGCGGGCTCGGCCGCGCCATCGCGATAGGCCTTGCCCAGCACGGCGCCGACGTCGCCGTGACCAGCCGCACGCTGGCCGAGCTCGACGAGACCGCTGCTGAGGTTCGCCGCCTCGGCCGGCAATGCCTTGTCGTACCCGGCGACGCCGCCCACAAGTCGGAGATCGACAGGGTCGTCGGCGAAGTGTCCGCCGGTCTTGGCGGAATCGACATCTTGATCAACAACGCCGGTGTCGATGCCGCGGGGCCGGCAATCGACTACACCGAGGAGGACTTCGACTTCGTCCTCGACGTCAACTTGAAGGCCTACTTCTTCTACGCCCAGGCAGCAGCCAAGGTGATGATCGCCAATGGCGGCGGTGCAATCGCCAACAACTCGTCGATATGCGGCGATGTCGCGGTGAAGAACATCTCCGCGTACAACATCTCCAAAGGCGGGGTCAACATGCTGACGAAATCGCTTGCACTCGAATGGGCGCCGCACGGAATCCGCGTCAACGCCTTCTCCCCCGCGTACATGGAGGTGTTCATGCCCGGCGCTGCAGGGGAGCACGACGAGGCCAAAGAGCAGGCAGTGCGCGAGCTCACACCGTTGGGCCGCCGGGGCCTGCCGCAGGAGCTCGTCGGGCCTGTCGTGTTCCTTGTATCCGATGCAGCGTCCTACGTCACGGGCGAGGTCCTGATGGTCGACGGTGGCTGGACGATCCGGTGACGGAGAAGACGTGATGGAGAAGACGTGATGGAGAAGACCGGGATCTTCGACTACATGGCCGCCAACGGCCACGAGAAGTTGCTGTGCTTCCAGAACGAAGACGTGGGCCTGCGCGCCGTCCTGGCGATCCACTCGACCGTGCTCGGCCCCGCCGCTGGTGGGTGCCGGATGTGGAGCTACAGCGACGACCTGGCGGCGATGGAGGACGCGCTGCGGCTCAGCAAGGGGATGACGTACAAGTACGCGGCGGCGGGCATCAACCTCGGCGGCGGCAAGATCGTGGTGATCGGGGATCCGAAGCGCGTGGAAGGCCGGGAGATGCTGTTCAGAGCGCTAGGCCGGTTCATCGATTCGCTCGGCGGCGAGTACCTCACGGGCGAGGATGTGGGTACCACGTTGCAAGACATGGATCACATGCGCGTCGAGACCCGCAACGTCATCACCTTGCCCGAATCGGCGGGTGGCGCCGGCCCGATCGGCCCCGCAACGGCCTTCGGTGTGCTGCAGGCGATGCGAGCCTGTGTGGAGCAACTGTCCGGCTCGCCGTCGTTGCGCGGCAAGCGGGTGGTCGTGCAGGGCCTCGGCGCTGTCGGTGTGCCGATGGTCGAGCTCCTCGTCGGCGAGGGCGCCACCGTGCTGGTCAGCGACATCGATCCGGCCAAGGTCGCGGCAATGGTCAACGCCAACGGGGCGACGGCACTCGATGCGGTCGACGTCGCCGGCGCCGATGTCGACGTCTACTGCCCGTGCGCGCTCGGCGCGACGATCAACGACGAGTCACTCGCTGTGCTCAAGGCGTCGGTCGTGTGCGGTTCGGCAAACAACCAACTCGCCGAGCCTCGCCACGGCGACGAGCTGCACCGTCGCGGCGTGTTGTACGCGCCGGATTACATCGCCAACGCCGGTGGCACGGTGTTCGACACCGACCGCCTGTGGGGTGGGGTCAACAAGGAGCGCGGCATGGCCAAGGTCGCTGAGATCTACGGAAGGATGCACGAGATCTTCACGATCTCGAAGACGCAAGACATCCCCACCTACCTCGCCGCCGACCGGCTCGCGGAGGCCAGGATCAACGGCTACCGGGAGATCAAGCGCGTACATGGCTTCGATCAAGGCCAGCGCGTCACGATCTGAGCCAGAGGCAACTTCACACAGCGTTCACAAACTAGCAACGGCTCGGTAACTGCGGGGCTGGCACTATTTCCCCAGTCCCGATCGCGGCATTTCCGCGGTCCCGAAAACGAAGGAACTTCGTGGCCTACCAAGCTGAATACATCTGGCTCGACGGCGTAACGCCGACCCCGTTGCTGCGATCCAAGACCAAGATCTTGGGTGATGGAAAAGAGCCGCCCATCTGGGGTTTCGACGGCTCGTCGACCAACCAGGCAACCGGTGAGCACAGTGACTGCGTGCTGCGCCCCGTGTTCACCTGCCCCGACCCGCTTCGCGGTGGTCGCAACATCCTGGTGCTGTGCGATGTGCTGAACGCCGCCGACATGAAGCCGCATCCCACGAACACCAGAGCCCCGTTGGAGAAGGTCGCCAAGAGGTACGCCAAGCAGGAGATGATCTACGGCATCGAGCAGGAATACACGATGCTGAAAGCCGACGGCACGCCGCTCGGCTTCCCGAAGGACGGCTTCCCGCCGCCGCAGGGCCCGTACTACTGCGGTGTCGGCACCGGGCGTGTCATCGGCAGGGAGATCATCGAAGAGCACACCCAGGCCTGCATCGATGCCGGCCTGATGATCGAAGGCACCAACGCCGAGGTCATGCCCGGCCAGTGGGAGTTCCAGATCGGGGCCGCCGACGCAATAACAGTCAGCGATCAGCTCTACGTCGGCCGTTGGTTGTTGCATCGCATTGCCGAGGACTACGACGTGATCATCAGCTTCGCCGCCAAGCCCGTCAAGGGCGACTGGAACGGTGCCGGTGCCCACACCAACTTCTCGACCAAGGCGATGCGCGAGGGATACGGCGCCATCGAAGCCGCCTGCAAGGCAATCGGCAAGCGGATCGACGCCCACATCAAGGGCTATGGCGACGACATCGAGAGCCGGCTCACCGGTGCGCACGAGACCGCTCCGTACAACAAGTTCAGCTACGGCGTGTCGAACCGCGGGGCCAGCATCCGCATCCCGTGGCAAGTGGCTCGCGACGGCAAGGGCTACGCGGAGGACCGCCGCCCCAACTCCAACTGCGATCCCTACACCGTCACCCGGCTGATCCTAGAAAGCGTATGCGCATAGCGGTCCGGCCGGGACGGCGCCAACCCGTTGCTGATTTCCCGCTATACAAGGAGGGGTGATGCTCGAACAGCAACGTGACTACGTATTGCACACCGTGGAAGAACGCGGCGTGCGGTTGATCCGACTGTGGTTCACCGACGTGCTCGGCAGCCTCAAGAGCTTTGCGATCAGCCCTGCCGAGTTGGAGAACGCCCTCGAAGACGGGATGACGTTCGACGGATCGTCGATCGACGGCTTCGGTCGCACGCTGGAGAGTGACGTGTTGGCGATGCCGGACGCCAACACGTTCGAAGTTCTGCCCTGGGGCGACCCGAAGGCAACCGAGGCGCGGGTGTTCTGCGACATCCACAACCTCGACGGCACCGCGTTCGAGGGCGACCCACGACAGGTGCTGCGCCGCAACCTTCAGGCCGCCCACGAAAACGGGTTCACGTTCTTCGTCGCGCCCGACATCGAGTTCTTCTATTTCTCACCGCCGGAGAAGGGCCAGGCACCTGTGCCTCTCGACGAGGGCGGCTTCTTCGATCTGACCACCACCGACGTCGCCGGCACGCTGCGCAAGCAGACGATCCGCACGCTGGAGACGATGAGCATCCCGGTCGAGTACAGCTTCCACGAGGATGCCCCGAGCCAGCACGAGATCGATCTTCGCCACACCGACGCCCTGACCATGGCCGACAGCATCATGACGTTCCGACTCGTGGTCAAAGAGGTAGCTGCCAGCCAAGGTGTTCCTGCCACCTTCATGCCCAAGCCCCTCGAGAGCGTGCAGGGCAGCGGGATGCACGTGCACCTGTCGCTGTTCGACGGCGACGAGAACGCGTTCTTCTCGGCCGACGACAGCTACAACCTATCGCCGACCGCCAAGCAGTTCATGGCCGGGCTGTTGCGTCACGCCGCGGAGATCACTGCCATCACGAACCAGACGGTCAACAGCTACAAGCGTCTGGTGCCCGGGTTCGAGGCTCCCGTCCACGTTACGTGGGCCCGCAACAACCGAAGCGGGCTGGTGAGGGTGCCGATCGCGAAGCGCGGCAACCCCAGCGCGACCCGGATCGAGTTCCGCTCACCGGACCCCGCCTGCAACCCGTACCTGGCGTTCGCCGTCATGCTGGCCGCCGGCATGCGCGGCATCACCGAGGGGTACGAACTGCCGCCGGAGGCCGATAGTAACCTCTTCGAGATGAGTGACGCCGAGCTCAACAAGCTCGGGATCGACCTGTTGCCGCAATCGCTCAGCGATTCGCTGAAGGTCATGGAGCAGTCCGCCCTCGTGCACGAGGCGCTGGGCGAGCACATCTTCGAATGGTTCCTGCGTAACAAGCGCAGTGAGTGGCGCAGTTACAAGACCCACGTCAGCGCCTTCGAGCACGACAGATACCTGCGAGCGCTGTAGCGGCCGTGATGGAGCAACTCGTCGTCTATCCGGAGCCGCCGCCGCCGGACCTGGCACGCACGCTCGACCTCGGTGGCTACCGGTGGAAAGCGGTCTCCTCACCGGAGGACGCCGGAACACACGAGCCGGCGCCAGGGTGGGCCGGTGCGATCGTCGCCTGCGATTCCGACCCGGAAGGAGCGTGGGCGTTCTGCCGGGCGCTGCGCAAGCGCGACGACCCGACCCCGCTGCTGTTGCTGCTCACGGGTGCCCAGCTCGGTGAGTTGGAGCTACGCGACGACCTGTACGACGACTTCTGCCTCACGCCGTTCCACCCGATCGAGGTCGAGGCCAGATTGCGGCATCTGCTGTTCCAGGGCTTCGCCCAGGTCAAGAACGAAACGATCGAGTACAGCGGTCTCGCCCTCAACGTCGAGACGTATCAGGCATCGATCGAGGGCCGCCCGCTGGACCTCACGTACATGGAGTACGAACTGTTGAAGTTCCTCGCTCAGAACCCGGGGAAGGTCTTCACCCGCGAGATCCTGCTGTCGCGGGTCTGGGGATATGAGTACTACGGCGGGGCGCGCACTGTCGACGTGCACGTGCGCCGCCTCCGGGCAAAGCTCGGCGAAGAGCAGGCAAACCTCATCCAAACCGTGCGCTCGGTCGGCTATCGCTTCGGCCAGAGCCGGTGGGGCTCGTAGTCAGCGAGCCCGCCGGCACTCAGGTCAGAGCGGTCGAGACCAGGTCGGCGAACACCAGCGTTCCCTTTTCGTTGGGGTGGACGTGGTCGTCGCGGAGGATCTTCTCCTTCGGATTCGACGCAAGGTCGAACCATGACAGAACGGTGGTGTTGCCCCGCGCGTCGGCACGTTCGCGCAGCACCTCGTTGAACATCTTGGTCCCGGGCAGTTGCTTGGGGTTGTAGACGTCGACCCACACGATTGGAATCTTGGAATCAGGCATCGCCAGCATCTGATCGATCATCGCGCCATAGGCGTCTGGGTTGTCGTACTTGCCGACGTCGTTCGTGCCCATTGCGATCGCCCACACGTCCGGATCGACGCCGTCGGAGATCATCGTGAACAACGTCTTGACGCCGGACAACGGCTCACCCTTGCCATCGCCGACGATGATGCGCCTGTTGACCTCTGCCTCGATCGTGATGTCGGTGTAACCCGCGTTGCCGAGGACTGTCGTCAGCGCTTTCGACGACGCCTTGGTGATCGAGTCGCCGACCATGGCGAACTTGGTGCGTGTGGCCTGGGGGGCGGGCAGCTTGCCCACACCGGTCGGTGAGGCCGGACCAGCGCCGTTCTTGTTGGACGCCGCTGAGTGCACCCCGCCATCGCCGCATGCGGCCAGGAGGGCGAGCAAACCCGTCGATGCGCCGGCGCGCAGAAATGTTCGCCGGCTGACATGCATACGACCAGTCTGGCCGACGAGGTCACCAAAATGGCGTCAAGTGTTGGATCCGCGCGGCATGCCGGGCGTGGGTTCGCAACATGTGATCGAGGTCGCTGTGCACGATGTTGCCATCGCGGACGAGGAACTCACCGTTGACGATCGTGTGCCACGCGGAGACCGGTCCACAGCGCAACCAGGCCTCGATCGGGTCAGCGAGTGCTCCGGCGAACGACGGCCCGGTCAGACGCCACACGGCCAGGTCGGCGACTGCGCCGGGTTCGATAACGCCGAGCTCTCCGTTACGCCCGAGGCATGCAGCGCCGCCCACGGTCGCGCACTCGAGAGCCATGCGCGCCGTGCCCGCAGGTGCGCCATCGCGCAGCTTGGCGAGCAGCATCGCCTGCCGCGCCTCCAGCCACAGCGAGGCGCTGTCCGCCGACGACGACCCGTCCACACCGAGTCCCACTGGCACGCCCGCTGCGCGCAATCGCACTACTGGCGCGATGCCCGACGAGAGGATCAGGTTGCTGCTCGGACAGTGGGCGACACCAACCCCGGCAGCGCCGAGCCTGCCGATCTCAGCCTCGTTGGGCATCACACAGTGGGCCACCCAGGTTCGATCGCTGCACCACCCGGTCCGCTCGAGGTACTCCATCGGCCGGCACCCGAACCGGCTCAGCGAGAACGCATCGTCTTCTGCGTTCTCCGCGAAGTGGGTGTGCAGGCGCACCCCGAGGCGCTCGGCGAGCTCCGCCGAGCGGACCATCAGGTTCTCGGTGACGGTGAACGGGCTGCACGGTGCGAGGGCGATGCGCACCATCGCGCCGCGCTCCCGATCGTGATGCGTAGCGACTGCCTGCTCGCACGCCGCGAGGATCTCGTCGTCGTCGGCAACCACGTCGTCGGGGGGCAGGCCGCCATCCTTCTCGCTCAACGACATCGATCCCCGCGTCGGGTGAAACCGCATGCCGATCTCGCACGCCGCGGCGATCTCGGCGGACAACAGGTCGCCCGCGTTGCGTGGGTGCAAGTACAGATGGTCGGTGGACGTGGTGCACCCACTGAGCGCGAGCTCGGCCAGGCCGACGAACGCGCTTGCGTAGACCGCCTCTTCGTCGATGGCTCGCCACAGTGGGTACAGCGATTGCAGCCAGCCGAACAACGGCTTGTCGGTCATCGGTGGATACGCGCGCGTCAGGTTCTGGAACATGTGGTGGTGGGTGTTGATCAGCCCGGGCGTGACGAGGCAGTCGGCCGCCTCGATGGTCTCGTCGGCTCGCGGCTGTTCGTCGGTTGATCGACCGACCGCCGTGATCACGCCGTCCTCGACGGCCACCCATCCGCCGGACAGCTCGCGCCGGTCTCGATCGAGGGTTGCCAGCAGCCGCGCCCCGCGGATCAGCAGATCGGCCACGATCAGGCCAGCGAATCGACGATGA
This sequence comes from Ilumatobacteraceae bacterium, assembly GCA_031424145.1. Classification (GTDB taxonomy): domain Bacteria; phylum Actinomycetota; class Acidimicrobiia; order Acidimicrobiales; family Ilumatobacteraceae; genus JAENVT01. The sequence goes on along the minus strand of JANPGV010000310.1, from coordinate 5,368 downwards.
TGCGGAGGTCCTCCACCGACGTCAACGGATTGATGATGCACAGGCGCAGCAGCACCTCGCCGTTCCACGAGGTCGGCGTGACGAACGCGGTTCCCTCGTCGAGCAGCCGGTCACTCCAGGCCTGGTAGTCAGCGGCGTTCCATCCGGTACGGCGGAACAGCAGGGTGCTGAGCTCCGGCTCCATGATCAGCTCGAGGTGAGGGGAGTCGGCGATCAGGCGCGCCCCCTGTCTCGTGACGGTCAGCGTCGTCTCGATCGCATCGCGATAAGCCTCCGTGCCGTGCGATGCCAGGCTGAACCAGAAGGGCAGGCCGCGCGCCCGACGCGAGAGGTGATGGGCGAAGTCGCTCGGGTTCCACTCGTGGCTGTCGGGATCGTCACCGCCGCTGTGCAGCACGTCGAGGTACTCGGCGTGCTGAGTGTGTGCGGCGCGCGCCACGTTGGGCTCGCGGTAGACGAGGGCACAGCAATCGAATGGCGCGAACAGCCATTTGTGCGGATCGACGATGAAGCTGTCGGCGTGCTCGATGCCGATGTATCGATCGCGAACGCTCGGCGCCGCTAGACCCGCGCCGCCGTAGGCACCGTCGACGTGCATCCACACGCCGAACTCAGCGCAGACGTCGGCGACACCGGCGAGGTCGTCGATCACACCTGCGTTGGTCGTGCCGGCCGTCGTGACGATCGTGAACACACGATTGCGATCCTCCGCCGGAAGGCCCACCAACGTCTCGCGCAACGCGGCACCCCACATCCGGCCCTGCTCGTCGGCTGGGACCAGCACAACGTCGGCGTCAATGGCCCTGGCTGCCGAACCGACGCTGGAATGGGCGCCCTTTCCGGTCAGCAGCAGCCCGCGTGTCCGGTCGTGGGTCCCTTCGGCGCGGTGACGCCATCGGAAGCGGGCCGCGATGAGGGCGCTGAGGTTCCCTGCCGTCCCGCCGGTGACGAAGACACCGCCGGCGGTCGCAGGCAACCCCACCAGGTCGGCGATGTAGCGCAGCGCTTCGTTCTCGGCGAAGACCGCTCCTCCACCTTCGAGCCATGAGCCTCCGTAGATGCTCGAAGCACCGACGACGAGATCGAACAGGATGGATGCCTCGGTTGGTGCCGCCGGCACGAACGACAGGAACCTCGGATGATCGATGGAGATGCTGGCCGGGCCGAGAACGTCGGCGAAGATCCGCAAGGCCTCGAGCCCGCCGATGCCCTTGGCGGTCACGGTCTGACCGACCATGGCGCGCAGCTCCTCAGCCGGTCGCGTCTTGTCGAGCGGAGGCGGGTCCATCCGCATCCGCTCGACGGCGTAGCGCACGACAGCCTGCGTGAGCACCTCGGTCGTCCGATCGTGACGATGCATGTCCTGACGTGGCATGTCTTGCACGTCAGATGTTGAGATCGAGCAGCTCGCTGCCTTCGTATCGAACCTCGGCATCGCGGTTGAGCGCCACGCCGAGGATGACGGCAAGAACTGCGCTGCCCATGCATATCAGCACCGGCAGGAGCAACAGCACGAGCACGATTGCGATGGCGCCAGGCACGGCGGTCACCCTACTGGCTTGTACGCCCAGGCCTCAATCTCCACTGCGGCACCGGCCGGGAGGGCGGCAACCCCGATTGTGCTGCGCGCCGGTCGGTGCTGACCGAAGCCCTCGACATACGCATCGTTGAAGCTCGCGAAGGTGTCCATGTCCGTCAGAAAGCAGAGCGTCTTGGCGATGTCGGTCAGTGATGCGCCGACACTGGCCAACTGTGCTTGCAGGTTCTCGACTGCCGTCGCGGTCTGCGCTGCCACACCACCGTCGACGAGCGTGCCGTCCTGCATCCCGAGCTGGCCGCTGACGATGATCCAATCGCCGGCGCGAACGACAGGGGTGTAGGGACCGAGTGGTTTGCTCATGTGCGCATCGTACGCGCGAGGCCAACAGCGAAGGTGCAACTCCTACACTGAGGCAATGTCGATGTCGCGGCGCCACCTGCTCACTGGCGCGGGTGCGTTGTTGGTTCTGGCGGCGTGCGGGGACGATTCGACGTCGAGCTCGGGTCGGACCACCGGTGCATCAGGCAATACGGGAACCGAGCCAGACCCAGGCACCACCGGGTTCACGATCGCCCAGCGCTACCCCAGCAACACGTTCGTGCCGGGCGTGGTGCGGTTGCCGATCTCCATCGCCAGCAAAGACAGCCTGATGACAACGGGCCCATCGCAACTCGACGGGCGAGTGCTCGACAGCAACGACCAGCAGATCGCCACGGTCAGCGCCCCGATCCACTCGAAGGATCTCGTCATCCCTTACTGGGCGGTCAACGTGCAGATCGACCAACCGGGGACGTACACGCTGCGCCTCGATGGTGACGACGGTTTCGGGGCGGCGTTCATCGTCAGCGATCCGGCCACCGTGACCGTGCCGTACATCGGCTCGCTCCTACCTCCGTTCGACACGCCTACGGTCGACAACCACCGCGGTGTCGAGCCGTACTGCTCGCTGACCCCCAACCCGTGCCCTCTGCACGACGTCACGTTGACGCAGGCTTTGGCGTCGGGGAAGCCCGTCGCCTACATGGTCGGTACGCCGGCGCACTGCCAGACAGGGACGTGCGCGCCGGCGCTCGAGGTTCTGGTCAAGTCCCACGCCCGGCTTGGTGACGCCGTCGTGATGGTGCACGCCGACGTCTATTCGGATGCTGCCGGCACCACGGTGGCGCCAGCGGTCAACGCCCTCGGCCTTGACTACGAGCCGGTGTTGTACCTCGTCAAAGGCGACGGGATCGTGAACGATCGAATCGACGTGATCTGGGATCAGGCCGAGCTCGACGCGCGGCTCGACGCGTTCTTGGCGTGATTGTTCGTGGCGAGAGTCGGGTCAGCTGAAGCTTGAACCGCAACCGCATGTGCGGCTGGCGTTGGGGTTGTTGATCGAGAATCCGGCCTGGTTGAGGCCGTCCTTGTAATCGAGCGTGGCGCCCTGCAACATCTGGGCCGACGCGGAGTCGACGACGACGTTGACGGTCGCCCCCGGATTGCCGAACGTGGCCTTCTCGTCATCTGCGGCGACATCGCCATCGAAGAACATCTCGTAGGAGAACCCACTGCAGCCACCCGGGCGAACTGCTACGCGCAATGCCAGGTCGAGGTCGCCTTCAGCTTCTAACAATTCTTTGACCTTGACGGCAGCGGTATCGGTGAGGGTGATCACGGTGTTGGCTCCTCCTGCGGTTGGGAAGTCATTGTAACGAGGTGCAACCGTAGAATTGATGTTGTGATTCCCAGCCCACCCGATGTCGAAACTGTCACAGGGCTGTTGCGCTCCGTGATCGATCCCGAATTGGGCTCCGACATCGTGTCGCTGGGAATGGTCCCGTCGGTCTTGGTGGACGATGACGGCGTAGTCACGGTGGGGGTCAAGCTGACGATCGGCGGCTGCCCGCTGCGGGCCCAGATCAAGAAGGACGTCGAGACCAGGGTTGCGGTGCACCCCGGCGTGACCAAGGTCAAGATCGACTGGGGCGAGATGACCAGCGAAGAGCGGTCCGACGTCATGCTCAAGGCCCGGTGGAACGCCCGCGAGAACGCCGCCGAGACGGAGGTGCCCGCATCGACCCGGATCCTGGCGATCGCCAGTGGTAAGGGCGGTGTGGGCAAGTCCTCCGTGACGGTCAACCTGGCCGCAGCGATTGCCGGCGAGGGCTTCACGGTCGGGGTGCTCGATGCCGACATCTGGGGCTTCTCCGTACCACGCCTCCTGGGGATCGATGACCGGCTCGAGGCTGAGGCGGTCGAGGGCCGTGACAAGCCGATGATCATTCCCCGCATGTTGCCCATGGGCCGGGGAATGCTCAAGGTCGTCAGCACAGGCTTCCTCGTCGAGGAAGACACGGCGCTGATGTGGCGGGGGTTGATGCTCAACAAGGCCGTCGAGCAGTTCTTGCGCGACGTGCATTGGGGTGAGCTCGACTACCTGTTCATCGACATGCCGCCGGGTACGGGGGATGTGCAGATGGGACTGGCACGGATGTTGCCGCGAACCGACCTCTTGATCGTCACGACGCCGGCCATCGCTGCCCAGAAGGTGGCCTCACGGGCGGCCGATATGGCCCGGCGCAGCTTCTTACGGGTGTGCGGTGTAATCGAGAACATGTCTTCGTTCACGTGCGAGCACGGGGTCGAGTACCCCCTGTTCGGCATCGGCGGAGGCCAGGTCCTGGCCGACGAGATCGGCGTCGAACTGCTCGGCCGCGTCCCCCTCGAGCCGGCCGTCGCAGCAGGCGGAGATGCCGGCAGGCCGGTCGCGATCGACGGAACCGGGTTGGCGGCGGCAGAGTTCCGCGCGATCGCCCGGAAGATCATCGATGAGGTCGCACCGCCGGTCAACATGGCCGGATGCTCGGCACGGATGCTGTCGCTGGTTGCTGCGGCCCTCGATGCGGCCGATCAAACCAAGGTGTCGTAGTCCTCGTCGTCAGGTAGTGATACACCTCTGATGCGTCCGGTTGTATCGCGGCGGAGCTTCGGGAGAATTGGTGATGGCCGAGGGAGGCCTCTCGCCGAGGCCATGACAGACGCGGTTGAGTCGTGTTCGTCGAGGAACTCGAGGTTCTTGATCGTCGGGGGCATCATCATCAACTCTCCGTTGGCTTGACGGCGCAGCGCTTCTCGCGGTCGCACCCAGACGCTCGCGATCGTTTCGTTGTCGTCGTGCTTCGATGTCTGTTCGGGCGGTGCGGCAGCGACGAAGAAACGGGTGTCGAAGCGTCGTGATGATTCGCCGACCGGCGTGATCCAATGACTGACCCAGACCAAGTCGTCGATCGCGGGGCGAAGATCGTGTCGCTCGCAGAGGTTGTGAACATCGATGTCACCGTCGTAGACGGCCTGGCGGTGAGCGAGCGCTGGATGACCGTCGCCGATCAGCGCGCCCGCATCGTCCAGCGCGAGCAGGACTCCGGCTTCCTCGAAGCACTCGCGGATCGCGGCCATGACGTAAGACATGTCGCCGTGTCCATCGGCCGGATCGACCTTGCCGCCCGGGAACACGTACATCCCTCCGGCGAACGCCGCAGCGCGTGTGCGTCGAAGCATGAAGACCTCGATGCCCTGGTCGGTATCGCGTAACAACATCACCGTTGCGGCCGGCTTGGCAGGGATGTCCATCGCGGGCGACGGTAACGCATTCGCGTATCCTTCTGCCGTGCTGGTATGGATGGATCTGGAGATGACCGGCCTCGACCCGGCTCGCCATGTGATCGTGGAAATCGCCACGTTGGTGACCGACGACGACCTCAACATCATCGCCGAAGGGCCGGATCTTGTCGTTCACCAAGACGATGCAGCACTTGCCGAGATGGACCCGGTGGTGGTCGAGATGCA
>JANPGV010000309.1:0-43437 GCA_031424145.1 Ilumatobacteraceae bacterium | reverse complement strand
ATGGCTTCGGCAGCTTCTGCTCATCGGCATCGACGAGCGGCACAGACCAGAGCACCATCGCCCAGGAGCGCCTGTCGAATCTGGCCCTCACTGTTGACGACGAGGACATCTTCGTTGCACGCCTCCTCTCCGGCCTGACCGTCTACCCCCGCTACTACGCCCACATGGCAGGCATCAACCGCCAGGGACCGGCGAAAGTCGACCTGTCACCGCCCGAAGTGGTGGACCCGGTGGAGATCCGGCGCCGCATCCACCGGGGGGAGTGGGTCGTGGATCTGCGGTCGCGAACAGCGTTCGCTCGCGGACATCTGGCCGGAGCGGTGAATGTCGAGGTCGGCGATTCGTTCGCCACCTACTTGGGGTGGACGATGCGCTGGGGCACGCCGGTGACCTTGGTCGGCGACACACCTGACGAGGTCGCCGAGGCGCAGCGCCAGATGGTTCGCATCGGCATCGACCGGCCCGCGGGCGGAGCCGACGGAGGGCTCGCCCGATGGAGCGCGGGTGGCGACGTGCGCGGCTACCGATCCGTGTCATTCGCGGAGCTAGCCGACGCCCGAGCCGAGCGCGAGGTTGCTGTGCTCGATGTTCGTCGCGACGACGAATGGGCCGAGGGTCACGTCGATGGCGCTGTGCACATACCTCTTCACGATCTTGAGGCCCGCCTCGACGAGGTTCCCGACCGCGAGGTGTGGGTCCACTGCGCCTCCGGCTACCGCGCCGCCATCGCCGCATCGCTGCTCGACCGGGCCGGCCATCCCATCGTTGCGATCGACGATGACTGGGTATCCGCAGCCGAACACGGCTTGCCGATCACCTCCGCAAGCTGATGAACATGTGTCGAAGCCGGCGGCAGACCATGTCCCGGGACCGTTGCTGATGCCTCCTTGGTGGGAAGTCACAGCCGCCGGTCTGGTGGTCGGTGTGCTCTTCGGCTTGTTCGGTGTTGGCGGGTCCAGCTTCGCCACTCCGGCACTGGGGCTGCTCGGTGTCCCCGGCCTGATCGCGGTCGCCGCGCCCCTGCCTGCCACGATTCCCGCTGCCATGGTCGGGATGGTCGCCTACGTCCGCCGCCACCAGGTTGAGTGGCCCGTGGCCCGCTGGTCCGTCTACGGCGGAGTCCCCGCGACCGTCGTGGGTGCCCTTTTATCGAAATATGCCGGCGGCCGGCCGCTGCTGATCGCCTCCGGCGTGGTGCTTGCCGCAGTCGGCGTGCGCCTCCTGCTGCCGCTGCCAGAGGGTCGGCTTGCGGGTCTCGCCCGGCGCCGGGCCGGCGTCGTTGTCCCTGCAGCTGCGGCGATTGGACTGTTCACCGGCCTGCTGGCCAACGGAGGCGGTTTCCTGCTGGTACCGCTGTTCGTCGTGGTGCTCGGCCTGACCATGCCCGAGTCGGCAGGAACCAGCCTCGTGGTGATCGCTGCCCTGTCGGTGCCGACGTTGGCGACTCATTGGGCCCTCGGTCACATCGATTGGACCATTGCTGCAGCCTTCGCCCTCGGTTCCGTTCCCGGCGCGGCGATCGGGTCGCGTGTGGCGCAGCGCCTGCCCGCCGAATCGATGAAACGCGGTTTCGGGGTCTTGCTCATCGTCTTTGCCGCCTACTTCGTTGGCCGCCAGATCCTGGACCCGTGACGACAGGAACCGTCGTCAACATCCATGTCCACCGCGGCCAGCCGGCCAGCGCCGTCCCGCTGACCCCTGTCACCACCCGAGATGTTCAGCTCATTGAAAGGACACGCACATGCATGCCATTGAAATCGTTGTCGATCTGTCGCAGGAGGCCGCTGAAGCCGCGATCCGGGAAACCCTCGCCGCCCAGGGATTCGGAGTCCTCACCGAAATCGACGTCGCTGCCACGCTCAAGGCGAAGCTCGACATCGACCGTCCGCCACTCAAGATCGTCGGCGCCTGCAACCCGACGCTCGCGCATCAGGCGTTGGAGCTGGATCCGTCCGTCAGTCTTGTCCTGCCGTGCAACGTGGTCATCGAGCCAACCGACGGTGGCACCCGCGTCGCGGCCGCAGATCCTCACGACCTGATGAGCGACCCACGCTTCGCTGCCCTTGCCGACGCCGCCGCACAGCGGCTCCAAGCGGCCATCGACAGCCTCGGCGCGTAGAGCGACCAGGAAGAACCTTCCTCGAGACGCGCCCGTTCAACGTCGATGGTCGTCGCCGCCGGACACCGATGTTGGACGTCGCTTATGCGTGGGGGGTTGATGTAGTTGGTTGATCGTCAACTCGTAGCGCGACCGGTTGTGGCCCGCATCTGAAGCCGTCGCCGGGGCATCCACTGCTCGGTGACAAGACGACCGACTTCTCGTTGCCCAGCCACCACCGCCGTCGGGTTGCTGTTCACCAACCGCCGATCGGGACGATCGCCACCGTCCTCGCACTCCTCATGGCGTTCGCCCGCGACTAGGTCGCCGCCCACTACCCCGGCGACGTCCTGGCGGGCCTCGCGCTCGGTGCTGCCGTCGCCGTTTCGGACGGATCGCTTTCGTACCGGCACTAACCCGCTTCGCCAGATTTCTGAGCCGAGCGCGACGTGGTGGTCGAGATGCGATCGTCGTGATGACCGTTTGGTTCAACAGACCGGCTTGGACACGCCGCCAGGCTTGGCTTAACGCCGAACGCCTAGCCTTGGCGAAGGCGACGCGGCCTAGGACGCTCGGCTCGCCCGCCGTCGCGTCACTGGACGTTGCCGGTGACGGTGGCAGCTCCGTTGAGTGTGAAGGAGCAGGTCTTGGTCTTGTTGCCGGCGCTCGAGCATGCTCCTGACCACACGACATCGCGTCCGTTGGTGGCGCTCAATGTGATGACGGTCCCGGCGGCAAACGTTGCCGAGCCGGTGCCGCCGACTATGACATTGATGCCGGCCGGGCTCGAGTTGATCCGTTCGCCGCTGCGGCCGGTCGCGGTCACCGTCAGCGTTGCTGCTTGCGCCGGGGCGGTGACCGATAGGGCCGCCGTTCGCGCCACGCCCGCGGCGCTCGCCGTGATTGTCACCGGTGTCGAAGTCGCGACTGCGTTCGTCGTGATCGCGAAGGTGGCGATCGACGTCCCCTGAGCTACCACAACGCTGGCCGCTACTGTCGCGGTTGCAGTGTTGCTGCTCGACAGTGCGACCGCGAAACCTCCGGCTGGCGCCGCTGAGGTCAGGGTGACCGTTCCCTGCGAAGATGTGCCGCCGGTGACGGTGGTTGGGTTCACGGATACAGCCGAGAGGCTCGCCGACGCCGCCGGTGGTGTCACCGTCAGTGTTGCGCTGCGGGTGACCCCGCCAAAAGTGCCTGTGATGGTGACCGGGGTCGAAGCGGTGACCGTCGTCGTGTTGACGGTGAACGTCGCGCTTGTAGCCCCGGACGCTACGGTGACGCTCGCTGGAACTGTCAACGTGGTCGTGCTGCTGGAAAGCGTCACGACCGCCCCGCCGGCGGGCGCCGCTGACGTCAGCGTCGCTGTTGCCGACGAGGTACCGCCGCCTACGACGCTCGTCGGGCTGAGCGTGATCGCTGAGAGCGTGGGAGCTGTGGCCGACGTCTGCGGCGTGAAGCGCCGCACCGAGGACCATGCCCCGGCCGTGCCGGCCGAGTTGATTCCCTGCACGCGCCACCAGTGCCGCACGGCAGCCAAAGTGGGGGCGGTGAATTGCGATGCCGTGACCGTGCGATCGACGACGATCGGTATCGAGAAAGTGCTGGAGTCATCAATTTGTATGCGGTAGGACGCTGCCGCGCTCACGTCCGTCCAGTCCAAGAACACGGGTTGCGCGGGTGTCGCGTCCTGCGCAGGGCTGAGTAGAGTCGGCGCGGCGGGCGTCGCCGGCGGAGTCACGCCCGTCGAGTTCATCAATACCGCCAACGCGGGGCTCGCTCCGGAGATGCCGAGCGTGATGTCGGGCTTGATGTCACCGTTGAGGTTCGCCGCGACTATCGCGTATCCGGCGATACTCGATAAGGGCGGCGGTACGAGATAGTGAACGAGCGGCTGAAACGTGCCGTCGCCGTTGCCGTTGAGTATCTCCATCAAACCTCGAGTTCCGTCTCCGAGGCTGATCGCGAGATCTTGGAATCCGTCACCGTTGTAATCGGCAACGGCTTGATACTGAGGGACATCGAGGTTCGGCTCGGTGATCAGCAAAGGAGCCCTGAAGGTGCCGTCGCCATTGCCGATCAGAATCGCCGTGCGGCTTCCGTTGAGAGATACGGCGACCACAAGGTCTTGGATGGTGTCACCACTGAAATCGGCGACATCAATATCAGTGTTGTCCATGCCGATGTTGTTCACGTCTGTTATCAACGTCAGCGTTGGCTGCTGAACGAACGTCCCGTCACCGACACCGTTGAGACGATAGACCCGGGAGTTGTCGCCCGCGATGGCCAGGTCTTTGAAGCCGTCCCGGTTGAAGTCGCCCACAGCAATCTTCGACATGCCTCTGCCAACGTCGATGTCGCGCGTCGGCTGGAAGGTGCCGTCGCCGTTACCGATCATGACAGACATCAGCATCGTCGCGATGCAGGGCGCGGTGTAGCAGGCGATCTGGTGGGCGATGACGACGTCGAGCTTGCCATCGTTGTTGAGGTCGACGGCGACAACCGCGGGCGAGTCGAAGCCGGAGGTGTTGGCGAAGTTCACCGGCAAGTTGAACGTGCCGTCACCCCGACCCGTCAGCAGAGAAAGACCGATTTGAGGGTCATTGATGGTGACGACCAGATCCACTTTTCCGTCACTGTTGAAGTCGCCCGCCGCGAGGTCTTGGGTCCAACTTGCGACCGGATATTCAATCCTCGCGCCGAACGTCCCGAGGCCGTTGTTCAATTGGACTGCGGCCGCTCGTGCCCCGCTGCCCGCCAGGTCGAGACTGCCATCGCCGTTGAAGTCTGCGACGACGTGGTTGTTCCCGAGGAACGCATAGTCGGCCCTGGCGAACGTAGGCGACGTCGTAACGGCTCGGGCCGGATCACTTGTAGCGATGCTGGCAACGAGGATGACTGCCGCCGTGAACCGACGGCGCAGGGCGCGCGACCGTCCCGGCTGCACGACCACAACAGTGGATTGGAACATGACTCGACCTCCAAGCGTGGCGCTCGCAACCTCGCAACTTGGCCGCCTCCAACTCTCCGCCCGTCCGCAGCCACGGTCAACTGCCCATTCGTCGTAGCACGCACGTGACCAGGGACTCCAGCCCAACGGATGCTGGAAGAATCGCCCAGTTGGGCGTCATCCCGGCGGGCAATGACGGGGCAAGGGGCTGGGCTTCATGCGCCACGCTGCAAAGCAGGCGTGACAGGCTTGCGCCGTGGGGGTTCCAGGCTGGCGTTCCAGAACTCTTCACAGCGCGGATGTCGGAGCTCCACCCACCACCGCGAGGCGCCATGCCGTGACGCGATCGATGTCGACGTAACCCTGCCGTGAACGCAATCGTCAGTGTTCCTGTTCGCGACGAACTGCTAGCCCACGCCGCGGTGTGCGACGACGAGACGGCCCACGACTGCTCCCGCGGGCGGATGCACAGCATGTCGCAGGCCATCAAGGACCTGGCCGAGATCAAGGAGAAGCACTCCTCCATTGCCCCACGCGTGTTCGAGCACTTCATCAGTTGGACCGTGGGGCGAGTACAGCGAGACCTGCGAAACCACGGTCGCCGAGGTCGACGTGCCCCCTGCGGGCGCAACAGGACCGACCTGCTGACAGGCACGCGGATCTGCAGGCCTGTTCTGTCCTCACGACGGCCACCTCGGGCTGGGCCTTGCGCTGAACGGTGCGCGTGCGAATTCTCGTCGGCCAGACTTGCTTCATGATCGTGCTCTACGGCCTCGGGGAAGCGCGAATCATCCCACGAATCTGAAAGTTGAACCGCTCGTATGACCCAACAGAAACGTCTGATCCTGGTTCTCGGCATCAACGTGGTCATGATCGCCAGCCTCCTGATTGTTGGACGCGCTTCGCACTCACTCGGAGTGCTGGCAGCCGGCGGTGATTACATGGCCGACTCGGTGGCAATCGTCCTGGGCATCATGGCCATCCAGATCGCCAAGCACCCGCGCGGTCACCCGCAAGCGACCACCTACGTTGCGCTCATCAATTGCTTGGTTTTGCTGGGGGTGACGGCCTTCGTCATCGTGGGAGGCCTCCGCCGCTTGATCACCCACACACCGGAGATCCACGGACTGTCGGTGCTGATTGTCAGCCTCATTGCCATGACAAGCATGGTCATCGCGGTCGTCATTCTGGGGCGCGACGCTGGCCGTGAGGATCTGCACATGCGCTCGGTGCTCCTCGACACCATCTCCGATGCGGTCGCCTCAGGCGGTGTCGCCCTCTCGGGTGCCATCATCTACTTCACCGGCAGGCTCGATTGGCTCGATTCTGCGATGGCGGTGCTGATCGGAGTCGTCATTGGCTTCGGAGCCTTGAAGCTGCTGCGCGACGTCGTCGTTGCATTGCGCTCCGGCAGCGGCCTCGCCGTGTCGGACCACTAGTCAGAGCGCCGATCGCGTCGAGGGCTACGGCGAGGCTTGGAACGGCGTCCCCCCGCAGCCGTTCCGACTCGGCGACCGGGAGCACAAACTCTACGAAGCGGTGTCGGAGATCCTGCAGCGTGACGATCTTCATGCGCTACCGCCACAGCAGCGGCACCTCATGCTCTTGATGCTGCGCAAATTGCACACGTCGTAGTCGGTCGCCGTTGCCGGCACGCTGGGCACGATGCACAAGCGACTCGTCGCGATGCGCGACGATGCCGCGCGGAGGGCGGCCGAACTGGAGGCCGAGCCGACCTTCTTTGACAGCGACATCGAGGGCGTCGACGAGCTGCTGGATGAGCTTCTCGCCGAAGGCGGCGATGAAGACGTTGAGCCAGACACGCGCCCGTCGGCGGTCAATTTTCACAGCCTCGGCGAGGAGATCGACGAGTCGGGTCGGCTGATCTCCTTGGGCCGACTCCTCACTCCGACCGCAGATCGGGCCCGGGCGAGCGTTTGGTAGCCAGCCACCCGAGGGAGAGGGCAACGAGATCGGCGAACGCGATGGCGGCGACGGCAACGATCGCGAGCGTCGACCACGGAATCACCGATTCCGGTAGAACCCTGAGGTTGCTGGCGTAGGCCAACCAGGCCCAGCGACCGATGAGAACACCTGAGGGGATCGCCACGGTCAACGAAATCAAAGCAGTGGCGGTCGCCTGCGCCGCCACTGAACGGCGGACGCCGCTCGTCGACATTCCGAGGGAGCGCATCACCGCCAACTCAAAGCGGCGGGCGCGCACGGAAGCGAACAGGAGATAGCTCGCGAGCGCTACGAACAGGGCTGCGACCGTGGCCGCCAACGCTATTGGGACTCGATCGGTACTTTCCACGTTTAATTTGACAAGCAACGTCAACACCTGCTCCGGCGTGGGCATGACGACCTCAGCCACGCCGTCGACTGCGGCAACAGCGTCGTATGTGGGCTGCGCGTCGCCTGAAAAGCGCATGTACAAGGCGCTGGGCCGCTCGTCGATCGTTTCGAGGTTTGCGATCGCGCCTTCCATTTCCACATTGATTTCGGAGGGAAGGGCATCCGGCAACCAGGCGCGAGCCGTTGCCAGTTCCTCGGCAGTGGGTTCGACGAGATCCGCGTAACCCTCGAGCGTGAAGGATGCCTGTGGAATCTCCTGACTCCGCTCGAGGGGCAACACGGCGATGCCGGTGATCTGGAATACCGCTACCACCAGTTGATCGTCGTGCTCAGCAAAGACGAGACCCTCGAGGCCGGACTGCTGGGCTCTCTGCTGTAGTTCGTCATCGAGAATCGCCACGAGCGGCTTGCGTCCGAACGAAACAGTGTCGCCGACCGCAAGGCCAGCCTGATCGGCGAGTACCTGATCGATCGCCACCTCGTCGGGGCCGGTGGGAGCGCGCCCGCGTAACATCGAGGGCGCGATCGCTCGCGGACCTGTACCGAATGTCCACGGCCAGACGAACGAAATCTCGGTGTCGGGGACAACGAGGAACGACGGCGGATACGCCGTACCTTTTGTGACTTGTTCGATGCCGTCAATGTCCGTTAGCCGCGCGAGGACTTCGGGCACCTGCTCGGGGTCGCCTGAACCGAACTGAAAATTGATTAGCGCGTCCCAGTTCCAGCCGACCGCCCGCGGGGTCTGTTCGAGGTGACGTAATCCGGCCAGGTAAGTCACGCTCGCCACGCCGGCCGTTGCGACCAGCACCATTGAGATCAGGCTCGGCCACGGGCTCGCCCGACGCGGTCCCGCCGGTGTACCGACTGCGGCCAACACACCGGTCCGCGCCCCGGGACCCAGCCGAATCCACCCAATCGCTCCAACACCTCGCGCCGACACACGCGCCGTGTTTGGGCTGTCGCTGCTCACGATCCTCGACGCGGTGAGCGCTCCAATTACGACGACCACGATGACCAACACCCCGACCCCAACGCCGGTAACCAATCCGTCGAACCACAACTGTCGGTCAGGAGAGATGGCGGCGGCCAGCCCGCGCGGCATCACAGCGGCAAGGGGAACAGCAACGAGGGCCGACGACAGGGCTCCAATGACTGCCAGCGCAAGGGTGTGGACAATGGCCTGTTGCGCAATCAGCGTCGACTGCGCGCCAACCGCAGCCAGCGATGCCGGCTCTGGCCCGGTGTCACGGAGGTTACGACCGAGAATCGGCGCGAGTACGAGGATGCCACCGAGGGCACCGATAGCGGCGAGCAGCCAGAGCAACCGCGCATCAGCTGCAAGCGCTTCGTCGATCAATTTCGCGCGGTCGCGGAGATCGCGGACTATGTAGAACGACGCGAGACCTTCTGAAACCTCTGCAGGCGAAGCCTCAGAATCCAGCCACACTAACGTCCCCCCTTGAGGCTCCGCACCACCGGCAACCAGCGCTTGGAACGCGACCGGGTCGACGTACGCGGGCTCGGTCTCCAAGGTGGTTGCCGGCGGTTCCACGTCGAGCGGGCCGATGGACAATCCGCTCACCCGCAAGTCGATTGGAACATCGAGCTCAGAGATCTCGCCGTCACTGTTGCACCAACCGGCGAGGCGAACATCCTGGCCGATACCGACGCCGGCGCGTTCTGCGGTAGCACGGGACAACACCACGCCACTGCTACCCGCCACTTGCAACTCACCCCAGAGACGAAAAGGGACCACCTGGTCAGTAGCACCGCCGGCAGCGACAGCGAACATGGCCACCGAACCGTCACCGTCGAAGCAACCGGAAACATTCTCAGTGGTTCCCAGCAGCGGCGACCCGTCCTCGCCGACGAAGTATGGGAGGACGAACTTGACCGATCTCGCTCGCTCGACAACGCCGGTAGCTAGCAGACTCTCGATCACCAGGTCGCTGCCCGTCTCCCCGGTCTGGCTGCTCGTCTCCCCGGGCGGGCTAACGCACCCCGTCCCGTTCACAGGTACCTCACAACCCGCAATGACCGCAAGGTCGGGCGCATCGATTTCGTCGATAAGTGTGCGGTAGGCACTGTCGACGCGACGCGCGGCTGTAGCCGAAGCCAGCACGAACCCACCGACGCCACCGATCAGCACGCACACCGCCAACGCCGGCCCCCACGCCCTTCGCCAACGAACTCGCAGCAGCAACCACAGTACAGCCATCCGTCGAATCATGTCAGTGATCGGTCACGGTTGCAGCGGTGCAGACCGGTCACGCATGAGAGGTGCTACTACCACACGAGTTGCGAAGTGTCTGGCAGCTACGGAACACACGGCGCTGAGTCGCCCCGGATTTGATGCAGTGCTCATTCCGTGGCTTGAGGCTGCGGGGATAGGAGACAACGCCATGGCCGAAGCATTGAACGGCACCGTCAAAGCCGAGCTCGTCCCTGCACGGGACGCTTCAGGTGTCGTATGACGATGTGATCGATCGGGTTGTGGCGGTCAGGGGAGATCGTGGCGAAGGCGAGGCAAGCTGGAGGCGAGGATCTCGTCGACGGTGTTCGGTTCGGCCGATTGGACTCCGGCGCGTGCGTATGGTGGGTCGTAGAACAAGAACTCGTCGAAGCCGGCGTTGCTCCATGCTGCGACGAGATCCTCGAGTTGTGCGGGCGACGTCCACGCTGTGTCGTCGACGAGGCCGAGTAGCACGGAACAGCGGATTTCGGCAGGATCGCGTCCGATCGCCGCGCATTCTTCTTGCAGTCGGTTTCGGCTCTCGATGGCGTCGTTGAGTGTTGGGCCGAATGTGTTCCAGGTGTCGGCGTATCGGGCTGCGACTGCGAGTGTTCGTCGGCCATGTGCAGCCAGAACCAATGGTGGTCGCGGACGCTGAACGAATCCTGGTGCCATCGCTGCTCTGTCTGTGGAGTACCAGCGCCCGGTGAAGGTCACGGTGTCTTCACGAGTGAGGCGATCGACCAATGTCACGTATTCCCCGAAGCGTTCGGCGCGTTCGATGTCGGACCATTCCGCGACGCCCCACATTGATTGATCGCTCGGTGCGCCGCCGGCTCCGAGTCCGATCTCGAGACGTCCTTCGCTGAGGTGGTCGACTGTCTGTGCCTGCTTGGCGAGCAGCATCGGCGTTCGAGATACTACGGCGCCGACGAGGAGCCCGACGCGTACTCGAGTGGTGGCTGCTGCGAGCGCGGTCAGGCTGGTCCATCCCTCGAACCATGGTTCGCCTGGTCGATGCGGGTTGGTGAAATGATCGCAGGACCACAGCGAATCGAGGCCGCCATCTTCGAGGCGACGCCATCGGCTGACGAGATCGGTCCACGGTTCGTTCGGCAGAACCAGTGCCCCGAATCGGGGCTTCGATCGATCGGGCACATCGCCCGCGGGTTCGGGGGCGACGTGGTCGGGCGTCATCTAGGCGACGTCGTTGTCATGGCTGGTTGTACAGATCTGTGGACAGGTAGCGCAGTCCTGAGTCGCACAGGATCGTGACGACAGTGGCTTCGGGGCCGAGACGTGCTGCGACGCGCAGCGCAGCCACGACATTGGCTCCGGAGGAAGCGCCAGCGAACAGTCCTTCTTCGCGGGCGAGCCGTCGGGCCATCACGATCGCGTCGTCGGTTGCAACGGTTTGGATCTCGTCGACCTGGTTCGGTTCCCACAGCGGTGGGATGAAGCCGATGCCGATTCCCTCGATCTTGTGCGAGCCGGTCACACCGCCGGACAGAACGGCGGACTCTGCCGGCTCGACCGCGGTGACGTGCAGTTCGGTGCCGTGTGCGCGTATCGCTCCGGCCGCACCGTGGATGGAGTGTGCGGTGCCAACCGCATGAACAAACGCATCGATCCGCCCGCCGGTCTGGACCCAGATCTCCTCCCCGAGTGGCACATAACCAGCGATCGCGTCATGGTTGTTGAGCTGATCGCACCACCACCGCCCAGGCTCGGCGGCCACCTCTCCCGCTCGGGCGATCATGCTCTTGATCAGCTTCTCGTTGATCCGACCACCGTCGCTAGGAACGTCCTCGACCGTGGCGCCAAAGGCGCGCATCGTGCGACGCTTCTCGACGCTGAACGCGTCGGAGAACACGATGTGGAGCGGGTACCCCAGCGCGGCGCACACGAACGCCAGCGAGATGCCCGTCGTGCCAGCGGTGTATTCGACGACGGTGTCACCGGGAAGGAGGTGCCCGTCGCGAATCGCCCCTCCGATCGCGGTGCGGGCCATCCGGTCTTTCATGCTGCCCGTCGGATTGGCGAACTCGAGCTTGACCATGACACGCGCCGAACCTTCGGGCACCACACGGACGAGCTCGACGAGCGGAGTATTCCCGATACCTGCCAGCGCGCCAGCTGAAGTCGTATCCATCGGCTCTCCTCCACATCGCTGAGATGCCGATCCTAGGTCGTTGCTCGGAGCCCCAGAACAGGCACGCGAGGAATGATCGCCGACCCGACGATCCACATCGGACTCGATGTCGGTCGGTTACGCCGTCAGGTGCTCGAGGGCTGTGATGGCCAGCTTCACGCGATCAGCGACTCCGAACTTGGTGCCAATGTGGCTAAGACGAGCATCGACAATGCGCTGGGAGATGAACAGTGACGCGACGATCTCGGGATTGGTCTGGCACTGCCGAGAACGGGTTGGCCACACGGACCTGGCGAGTGTGCGACTGCGGCACCAATGCATGGCCATCCTGTTACCACACCAAGACTCAGGACCCTGACCTGCGGGCTGCCCTGCCCGGGTCACAAGAGCCTTGGCGATGGTGAGGAGAGCCTCGATGCCGAGGCCCGACTCGCCCTCGTTTGCCGCTCGCATGCTGACCGGTCGGCGTCACACCTTGTCCGCAGCTTCCACTGCGAGTTCGGCGTCAGCGCACACGCCGTCGTTAGGTCGACGACTTGTACCTCGGACTTGTCCGGCGTCCGACGCTCGTCAGGCGATCCGAAACTCTTCTTGACTACTCCAGCCATCGTGCTCCTCCAAGTGGATTTGACGCTCCCACCAATCCTTTCAACAAATGACTGGCTTGAGCGCGCAGATCGCCAGATCGGCGCGTGCCGTGATCGTCGTTCAAGAGCTCGGTAGGAGTTCTGTGACGACGTCCGCGGCGGGTTGGATCGATCGCACCGACTCGACGGATCTGCTCGCGTACATGGCCATTGCCTCGATGTTTCCGGTGGCACTCGCTCCAGGGGGCATACCGGAACCCTTTGGCACGGGCACACGCTGGCCCGCCAACATCGTTTGACCGGCATCGCCTGCGAGCGCGTGGACCGCTTCGATGCAGCTGCGCAGGACGCGCGCCCGCGGGCTGGTCGCGCACAGCGGACAGACAGCGAACGCATCGGAGATGTCCGTAGCATTCGCAGCGGCGTCGAGGACGGCTTGCTTGTACACGGGATGGGCACCTGATTCGACCGTGGCGATGAAACGGGTGCCGACGCGTATCCCGGCCGCTCCAGCTTGCAGAAGACCAACCACTGACTCGGCATCGCCGATCCCCCCGGCCGCGAGTACGGGCACGCTGACCACGTTCAGCACCTCTTCAAGCAGAGGCATGAGCGGACGATCACCGCGAACGTGCCCGCCTGCCTCGGTTCCTTGCACCGCGACCACGTCACAGCCGGCGTCGACAGCGGCCAGGGCCTCGCCGACCGAACCGACCTGCCAGCACACCAACGCTCCGCCACGGTGAGCAATCTCGACAGCAAGTGGGTCAGGATCCACCCAGAAGAAATCGATCAATCGAACCCGCCCGGCAGCAGCGGCGACCGCATCTCGATCCCACCCGGCCGTAAGGAAGTTGACCGACAACGTCCCCGTGGTACAGCTGGCCATCTTGGCGAGCATGGAATCGAGCTGAACGGCAGGAACACCGAGCGCCGTGATCGTGCCAACTCCTCCCGCCTGGGCGACGGCGATGGCGAGTTCAGGCGAGGACACGGTTCCCATCGGTGCTTGCTGAATCGGTAACCGACAGCCGACAAGATCGGTATACGCAGACATCACAACTCCTTCTCAGCCAAGAGCCACCGAGAAGAACTGCCGGCCATGAGCGCACATTGCCCGATTCCGAGCGGGTCGGCAAGCCCCACGTCGAAGTTCCTCCGCCGTCACCTAACGATCGCCTGGAACTAGTTGTGCGCTGTGCGGGCGCAGTTGGATGGCCAGCGTCAACCACCAGGGATAGGCGGGCTGCCGCCAAGGCCGACGCCGAATGCGACGAGCACGATCGCGCCAACGATGACCCCCAGCGCGATCGCGATCACGCCGGCTCGCCAGCCGCGCACCGGCACCCAAAGTGGAAGCCGGGCATCGAGCGAATAGCGACCGGCTCCGATGAACGCCAACGCGGCCTCAGAGAACATCATCAACAGACTCGTGTCAAGACCAGAGGAGGTTGCGTTGCCGAACAAACCACCCGACCACTGTGGTCCGGCGGCGAATTGGAATCCAATGCCGATCATTCCAGCAGCGGCGAGCGGAGTGAATAACCCGAGCAAGGCCAGCGCGCCGCTCGCTACCTCAGTGATCGTCACCACCCACGCCATCAGATGTGTGTGGGAAAACCCGAACAGCTGAATGAAGTCCGCTTCTTGGTTGATGCTGCTCGGCCAGCCAGGACCTTTGAACCATCCAAACTTCTGCAAACCGTGACCAAGAAAGATGATGCCAAAGATGAACCGCAATACTGCAGCACCGATATCAACACCCAGGTTCTGACCGTCCACAGACGTGTCTACGGCCTCATCCAACTGCCCCGTCGTCGTCATCGAGCGCCCCCTTGCCCCAACGATCCAAGCGGAGCTTAGGACTGCCCTATCGACAATTCAATGCAATTTGCTAACGCGGCGCCGGCAGCGTGCGCCGAACTGTACAACTTTCATAGCCGGATCGTCGCGGGCACGACGAGCACGAACGCGCCCAACTCGGCGCACCGCTCGACGCCGTCGACACCAAGTGACCAAGAAGCACTGGCCCGTGCTGTGCTGGTTGGCTCGACGCTGGCCTCCAACTGCAAGGACCCCGCTCGTACTCCACGCGTGGTATCGGCAACGGCGGTCTAGGGAGCGCGTCCGACGAAGGTGGCTACGTCGGACGCGAAGCGCGTCGGGTCTTCCCATCGCGGCGTATGTCCGGCGCCGCGGTACACGAGCATCTCCGCATCCGCGATGCGTGCCGCGAGTTCGTCCTGCATTCCGCGCCCAACCAGCGTGTCGGCGTCACCCCAGACCAGCAGCGTCGGGGCCATGATTCGCCGGAGGTGGTCCATGTCGTCGTATTGCAGCAGCGCTGCGAACATCTCCTGCCACACGCGTGCCGGCACCTTGAGCAGTTCGCCTAACAATTGGTCGAGCACCTCGGGTCCTATCTCGTCCGACGACGTGTCAACCAACAGGGCTCGGGCGATGTCGGGGTCGATGGGATCTTTCAGAGTTGTGATGACTGACTCCACGAACCCGCGTAGCCCAGCGTTGCCCCGAAGCGTCGTCGGTGATGCTTCGAGCACCAAGCCGGCCACGCGGTCGGGGTGATCGATGGCCACCCGGCGGGCGATGAGGCACGAACCCGAGTGCCCGGCCAGCACGGCGCGTTCGATGAAGAGGGCATCGAGTAGCGGAACCACATCCGCGGCGAAGTCATCAATCCGATAGCCGGTTACGGGCTTGTCGGAGTCGCCGTGGCCGCGCTGGGACACCGCAACGACCCGGATCGATCGAGGCAGTCGTTCCAGGACGGACCCATAGGACCGCCATGAGTCAGTGGGACCCGGCAACAACACGAGAACTGGACGGGCGCGGTCGCCTTGCTCGTTGTAGGACAGCGTGAGGCCGGTCTTGAGGGTGACTGTCGCCTCCGGCACGGTGGAAGCCTAATGAGACTCTCGGCTGCTGCGAGATAGGGCGCGTTCCCGCTGCTGTGTTCGGCGCACCAGTTGCTTGACCCCTAGGGATTCTAGGGGTAGCGTGGCGAGGTATGCGAGCTGATGTGCTTAAGGGTCACCTCGATTTGCTGTTGTTGACCATCGTCGAGGACGGCGCCAAGCATGGTTACGCCGTGATCGAGGAACTGCGGCGCAGGACCGACGGCGCGATCGACCTACCTGAGGGCACCATCTATCCGGCCCTTCATCGTCTTGAATGTGCCGGTCTGCTGACCAGTGAGTGGCACGAGGTAAACGGTCGCCGGCGACGCAGCTATTCTCTCACGTCTGGCGGGCGGCACGCCGCCCGGGAGAAACGCCGTGAGTGGACGGCCTTCGCTTCCACCGTGCAACGAGTGGTGGGAGCGCCGGCGTGGCCCACGATGGCCTGATCGCCGCCTATTTGCGGGAGCTGCGCTACAGCTTGGCGGCGCTCGGCGACGCGGACGACTGCGTCGCCGAAGCCGAGGACCATCTGCTCGAGGTAGCGGAGCGCCTTTTGGCAAGCGGGCGCACCAGGCCGGAAGCCGAGGCCGAGGCCGTGGCCCGTTTCGGCTCGGCCGCGCTCGTCGCCCGGGTGTGCATCAGCGAATCGGGGCGGGGTGCGGCCGTGCCGACCATCCGGACTCGCCAGGCCGGCCTCGCCGCGCTTGTCGCGCCGACGCTGGTGGTGGTAGGGCAAACCGGGAACCTCAGCATCGAACGGGGCGTTGCGCATGGCGTATTCATTGCCCTGCTTGTCGCGGCGTTCCCCGCGCTGTTGTTCGGGCTGTGGGGTCTGCGGGCTCGACACGGTGGTCTTGGACCGCTGGTACCTGCCGCGTTCGTGCTCGCGCTGGTGTCGCCGATCTTGTCGCTCGCCGCGGGCTGGGCGGCGTTCGTCGCGTTCGTGGTGCTCCTCAGCCTTGCGGTCGGGGTCTTCGCGATCGAGATGTTGCGCGCCTCGGTGCTGCCCGTCGTCCCGTTGGTGTTGTTTGCGGCCGGTCCGATCTGCGCCCTCGGAGTCACCACGCTGGCCGCCGGGGTGACCGTAGCCGGTGAAGACGGGGGAGACATTCCGCTCGTGGTGACTCTGACGCCGGTGGGCATCACCGCGGTTGGCCTTGCTTGGCTTGGTTGGCGCCTCTGGCGCGAGCCAGCGGTCGACCACGACGCCTCCCGGCGGACCGTTCACCATAACTTGACCCGTCGCCGCCCAACGTCCACTACGACCGCACACTTGTAAGGAGATCATCGTGGCCAGGTTGTCTCGTGCTGCGTTGGGCTGTATCGGAGCCGCAGCGCTCCTACTTGTCGCCTGCGGGGATGACGGCACGACTGCCGCTGATAGCACACGCTCCAAGCTCTCGCAGGCGGAGTTCATCGCTGCGGCCGACCGCATCTGCGCCGATGTCGCGAGCCGCTTCGTTGAACTCGACGACCCCGACGGCGAAGGCGGCGCGAAGCCGATCGGGCTGGGTGGCTTCGTCCGTGACTGGGCGACCGAGCTGCGCACTCTCGCCGCCCCCGCGTCGGTTGCCGACGATTGGCGCGCCGCTCTGGACTTGCTTGAGGAGTCCGCCGACAAGCTCGACCAGGCCGAAGCGGGCGACGAGGCGGCCCAATCCGAGGCCCTGTTCGACCTCCAGGCACGTGCCCAGCAGCACATCGACGCGATGGGCGTCCCGTTCGAAGTGTGCTTCATCGAATGAGCCGTGCCCGTCACAGACTCCTCGTTATGGTTGGCGTGGCGTTGATCGCTTTTGCAGCCCTCGCCGCCCTCTACGCTGGCGAACCGTTCAACATCGCCACCATCGGCGGTGCCATCGGCGTCGGCCTCATCGCGTGGGCAGTCGGCTCCCGCCGCAGACGCTCGGATTGAAAGCCCAGCGGCGTTCCTTCATCCGACGCCCGAAAAACCGCAAATCCACCGGCGACGCTCGCGACCGGTCAACGGATCGAGCCCGTCATAGGCGACGACATAGAAGCGGGACTTGCGTCAACGATGTAGGTCATCCACCGTCATCGACAACTTTGGAGCCAACCCGAAGGTCAGCTCTGCCGGTCACGAGATCGTTACACGCAACAAGGTGCTGCGGCTCTGGCCCCGTGCTCATGGATGCACCTGATGGATCGCCGGCATTCCATCTTCGACGGCGCTCCACAAGCGCACCCCGGGCTGAGCGGCACGGCGACCGGTGAACGTTGAGAACCAACTCGATCCGCGATCTCGTTTCTGGCTCGCTGCCCGAGCACGCCACGCATGAGCTCGCAGATCGTGACTGGCGTAGACCCGCGCCGCGGAACGTGTCTGGACTGGCTACGAGACGCTTTGAGCGCATCGCAGCCAGTCCAGACACCGAAAGACACCGATCAGTCGTTGAGGACGCCGCACGCGGCGAGGTCGGTCGCCTCGGCCGGGAATGTCGGGTCGAGGTCGCTGATGCCTGCCTCGAAGTCGTATGCGCCACTGTTGTTGTAGTCCACACCGTGGATCACCACGACACCTTGGCCCGCTGCGATCGCCTTTGCGACGGCGCGCTGGGTCTTGATGTTGTCGCGGTCGTAAACGATCACGCCCTCGGGTGCGGTTGAGAAACGATCGATGGCCAGAACGCTGGCCGGGCTGGTGTCACCAGAGGTTGTGAACGACACAACGACAGGACCATAAAATGGGAGGCCCTCAAGGGTGCTGAGTTGCCCGTCGCCACCGTCGGCAGCTTGGGTAGGGCATTCGTGCAGTGCAGTCGCGCCGAAGTGGATGTGCGCAGCGTGCGGTGCGTTGGCCAAAAGGCCGGTGGCATCGATCGAAGCGTTGAGCTTGTTGCCCGACACGGTCACCGTCGCCGTACCGCTCACACCCGAGTTGTTGAGCGAGGTGAGGTTGGCGTTGAGGGTGGTACCGTTCGACTTGGCGGCTGCTGCGGCTGGGATCGCGACCAGTGCCAGCCCGACTGCTGCGGCTGTCAACATTGTGCGAGTTCGAATATGGGTCATGCTGATTTTCCTTTGGTTGGTGAAGAAGCGCGCTGTGGACACCGTGTCCACCGGCTTGGTTGCTCTAGTTCGGTGCACTGGCCATTCCGGATTGGTTCGTCAACCAGGCGGCCCCGACACTGCGACAACGATCATCTGGCACTTCTCGGGCGGCGAACCAGACAGGTCGCGGAGCCCCGCGACGATTACGCCGTCTCTACGAACGCCGTTACGGCGAGGAGAGCAGCCAGATCGAGTTGGCCGACCGCCTCGAAGTCATCCATGGGCGATCTGCATACGTCGAATACTTGTCGAGGGCCGACTTGATCTGCGCTCGCGAGCGGTCTGCAACGCTGGCATCAGGGTGCCGCGATCCGGGCATCGTGGTCGTGTTGATCGGACAGGACGAGCGACTCTCACGATGACCTGCGATCTGCACGCCGACGGGCAACGAGGTGAGCGAGTCCGTCGAGGGCCACTATGGGGCTACGGCGACGCCGAGGGAGTCGGCGGCGAGGAACTTTGGTGCGCCCTTCTCGTAGAAGACGTCGACCTCGGTGATCGTGAAGCCGGCTGTCGTCAGCAGATCCGCGACCGGTCGGGTGAGGTGGCATCCGCCGAAGAGACGCTTCTGCATCGGTTCGAGACGGTGTTGCCAGTGCTGTACCTTCTCGTCGGGGGCCAGCCCGTGCTCGACGAAGTGCAGCGTTCCGCCTGGTTTGAGAACACGTCGTACCTCGTGTAGCGCGGCGATCGCGTCGGGGATGGTGCACAAGGTCCATGTCGACAGCGCTGTGTCGCAGCTGTCGTCCGGCAACGGTAATGACTGGCCGTCGAGGCCGGAGCGCTCGACGGGGACCGGTGAGTCTGCGAGGCGCTTGCTGGCGAGTTTCCACCCGAGGTCGGCCGGCTCGATCGCCGCAACCCCGGTGACGGAGTCCGGGTAGAAGGGAATGTTGAGCCCGGACCCAAAACCGATCTCGACAACCTGACCGTGAAGGCCCTCGCACACTCGGCTTCGCAGCGGATTCGAGGACTTCATCCCGCACGCCACGTTGATGAAGCGGGGCAGCACTTGCTCGGCGTAGAGTCCCATTGCTACCTCCTCGGATCGCCCGATGGAGCGGGCGACGAATCGACTGTAACAATTCGCTCCTGACGGCTGGTGTGGCCTGGGCGGTCACGTGGATGTGCGGACTTGATGCCCAACGGCCGCGCCCGCCAGGGTGAGTCCTCTCGATTTGAGATTGTCCCGATCGTCAGTCGGCAGAGACCACGCAACGCCTTGCGTTTGGTTCTCAGTCGGGGCACTCTGGACGCTTCGCGTCGTAGTCGAGCGCCTGGGAGCTGACATGGAGTATGTGGAGGTGGTCGGGCTTCGGGTCGCCTTCCAGTGGCGCGGCGACGGTCCGTGTCTGTTGCTTCTGCATGGGGCGGTGAGCGACAGTCGGGTGTGGCAAGTCGAACTCGAATCGCTCTCCGATGCCTTCACCGTGGTGGCCTGGGATGCGCCCGGCTGCGGTGCGTCGTCCGATCCGCCCGAACACTTTCGTCTGCCCGAGTACGCTGATTGTCTCGAGCAGTTCATCAGCGCGCTCGGCCTGGAGCGACCCCACCTGCTGGGGCACTCGTGGGGCTCGGCACTCGCGCTCGAGCTGTATCGGCGGCGCCCGGGCATCGTGAAGAGTCTCGTCCTGGTCGGAGCATATGCAGGCTGGGCTGGGTCGCTGCCACCTGACCAGATCGCGCAACGACTTGCATTCGCCCTGCGAATCGCCGACCTTCCGCCCAGCGCCTTCGAGCCCGAATCGATGCCGGGCTTGTTCTCCGACGCAATGCCGGAGGACCGCAGATCGCACCTGGCGACAATCATGTCCGAGATCCGTCCGGCAGGAACCCGCGCGATGGCTCATGCACTTGCCGAGGCGGATCTACGAGATCTGCTTCCGCGGATCGAGGCTCCAACGCTGCTGATCTACGGCGATGCCGACGAACGTTCATCGCTGGACGTCGCCAACGAGCTCCACGCCGCGATCCCGCGATCGAGGCTCACCGTTATGCCCGGTCTTGGCCACGAGTGCTATCTGGAGTCAGCCGAGGCGTTCGACACCGAGGTGCGCAACTTTCTGCTGCAGCTCGAAATCTCATAGCCGCGACGTTGTCCCGAGCGGCTCCGAGCCCGCGTCGATGGCGCTCTACCTAGCCAGCCACCGGAGGTCGTTGCTTTCGGAACGAGTTCTTTCGAACGATCTTGTTGTCACGAACGGTAAGAAAATCGCAACCGAGGACATCGACGCGACCGCCATCGAGCAGCGTGCCGGTCAATCTCCATTCCGACACGCCGTAGTCATCGGAGATCACGAAGTGACGGCCATCGCCCCAGTTCGCGTCCGGCATCGAGTGGAACACATCAGCGAACGCGGCCCTGAGTTGATCCCGACCCGCAGACCTACGACCACAAAACTCGGGTCCGCCGGAGGCATCGAAGACGCAATCGTCCGCGAACAAACTCATCAATCGCTCGATGTCATGACTGTTCCATGCTGCGGTGTGTTCGATGAGCAGACATTCCAGCTCGTTACTATTCACGTCAGCCCCCGCGTCGAGATCCCGCCATCATAGAACCCGCGCAGCCGCCCGCCCGCCAGGGTGGCCGAGCCGGCGCTGGCCTTTGGCGGTTTCTCGCGGTCGACCATCCACCGGTACGATCTCAACATCGAGTCTGGCGTGACCTAGGTCCCCGGATTTCCATCTTCTGGGTCCTGGTCGAGCGTGGCCTGCGGCATCGACTGGGTCACAGCCAACGCCGCCACGCTCAACATCACGGTGGCGAGAATGAGCCTCGGCGGAGGCGGCAGCGACGACGGCAACTGCGGCAAGACCAACAACGACGCTCTGCATCGGGCGATCTGTGGTTCGGTTGCCGCGGGCGTCACCTATATCGTTGCCGCCGGCACTCGAGCGCCGACCTGTCGGGGTTCGTCCCGGCCGCCTTTAACGAGGTGCTCACCGTCACTGCCGTCGCCGACTTCAACGGCCAGCCAGGTGGGGGCGCCGCTGCCACCTGCCGCGCCGACGTCGACGAGACCCCGGCCGACTTCTCCAACTTCACACCGTTGGCGGCGGCGAGGAAGCCCACACCATCGCCGCGCCGGGCGTGTGCATCCTGTCGACCTGGAAGGGCGGGGGCTACAACACGATCTCGGGTAGACACCGGCGTGCCGCTGCGTGACGTGCAACTCGCCGCCCGACACGCCGCCCGCGCACCACCACGATCTACGACCGCCGACGAGAGAACTTCGACCGGCACGCCGCCTACGTCGTCGTCGCCTTCGTCGCCGGAGCCTGAACCGGCACTTCGGCCGCGTGGCTGGCCGCTTCTCGTAGCGAGTTATGGGACGTGCTGTCTGGGACACCGGCACTGTCGACGACCGCACGGGAGGCATCGTTCCGGTCGCGGAATGTCCAGATCATCGATGAGCGACTCAGTCACGATCGGCGTAGCTTACGGTAGCTCACCGATCTGTGGACCCATGAGGTGACCGCGGAAGGGGATTGGCTCCACGCATTAATACTAGACGAAGTTTGTATAAGTCCGCCACGTATTGAGTGACCCGCGGAGGTCAGGAGCCGCAGATGCGCGTGAGGGTGCTTGCACAAACCCAGGAGTGTCAGTCGACGAGATGTTGTGCCAGATCGCCGCTATGTTCGCATCATCGTGCGGACCAGCGGCTCGCTGTTGACGCCCAAGAGATTCGCCTTACCCGAACAGCCCTCAGCTCCGGAGCGTTGCTGTCTGCCAGCGCGATGGGTCTCGGCGGCGCAGCTTGGCTTGGCGCACGACCGCAGCGAAGAACTCGTCGGCGATGTCATGATCCAACAACCGTTGCCGGTTCTTGAAGAACGTCGACGCGTCGAAGGCACGATCGTCGATGCGCAGATCGAGGAACCATTTGAACAAGTCGTAGTTCAACCGTTCGCAGAACGCCCGCTCGGACCGCATCGGTTACATCGCCATCAGAATCGTCGCCTTCAACAACACCTCCGGTGGCACCCTCGGCCGACCCGTCACGGCGTACATCTCATCGAAGGCGCCGTCGAGATCAGCCAACACGACCTCGACCACGGCACGGATCCGACGGATCGGGTGATCGGCCGGGATCAGATCCTCGGTACTCAACGTGCTCAACATCGCCAGCTGCCGCTCAGGGGTTCCGCGCATCCTAGTCGTGGAAGTGCGTTCGTTCGCCGTGGGGACCGAAGACGGCGATGAGTTCGACGGGACCGTCGGTCGAGCCGAACCAGTGGGGCGTGAGGGTGCTGAACTCGACCGCTTCGCCCGGTTCGACAACGAGGTCCTGTTCGCCGAGCAAAAGGCGCATGCGTCCGTCGAGGACGTACATCCAGTCGTGGCCGTCGTGAACGCGCAGTAACTCTCGTGGCGGCGGGCGCCGTCGCTTGGTGCCGATCCGGATCTTGAAGGTGCGCAGCCCGCCTGAGGCTCGGTTCGTGAGCGGCCACATCGTCAGGCCGTCGCGTGTGATGGGTTCGCCGCGAACCCGTGGATCGGCCGCGGGCCCTCCCCCGAGAAGGTCGTCGGCGCTGACGCCGAGGGCAGCGGCGAGACCGGGGATGTGGTCCAGGGCAAGGCGTCGCTTCCCGGACTCGAGCCGGCTGAGCATCGAGATGTCGATGCTGGCTCGATCACTGACCTGCTGCAGGGTGAGGCCCTGCTCGAGACGAAGCTCGCGAAGGCGGCGCCGAACTCGCTCGTCGATTGACTCTGGACCCGGGTTTGCCTGCATGGCAAGAACAGTTGCGCGCCCGATGCCTTGCCGTCAAGGTCAACCGCATGAACAGACACCTTCTTCACAAACCGGGGCCACCAGTCGTCGATGACCCGACGACCACCCGGGGCCGGTTCGCTGCCTTCGGCAACCGGAACTTCCGGCTCTACTTCATCGGGCAGACCATTTCGAGCATCGGTTCATGGGCGCAGTCGCTGGCCGTCACCTGGCTGGTGCTCGAGCTCACGGACCGCAGCGATCAGCTCGGCATCGCACTCGCCTTGCAATTCCTACCGATGCTCGTCCTGGGCGCACCGGCAGGTGTGCTCGCCGACCGTCTCAACAACCGACGACTGTTGCTGGCGACATCAGCGACGTCGGCGGTGCTCGCGTTGACGTTCGGAATCGTGGTGACCACTGGGCATGTGACGATCTGGTGGATCTACGCGCTGACGTTCCTGCTCGGACTCGTCCTCGCCGTCGAACGTCCGACGATGCAGGCCATCTTGTTCCAGTTGGTCGGAGGTGACCTGTTGTCCAATGCGGTCGCCGCGAACGGCACGATCAACTCTGTCTCACGGCTCATCGGGCCGGCGATCGCCGGTGCGCTGATCGCGACGGTCGGAGTCTCGATCGGGTTCTACATCAACGCCGCCTCATACCTGATCGTGATCGCCGCCTTGCTGGCCTTGCGTTCGAGCGAACTCGTTGCCCGGCCGATGATCGTGCAGACGAAAGGCAAGCTGCGTGAAGGATTCGCATACGTGCGCAGTCATCCCGAGGTCGCACGGCCGCTGGTGGTCATGTCGATCGTCGGAGCCGTCGCCCTCAATTTCCCGACGACGTTCCCGTCGATGGTCCGCTTCGGAATCGATCGTGGTGCCGGCTCGGTGGGCATCGCCATGAGTGTCAGCGCGATCGGGTCGATCCTCGGCGGGATCTTCATCGCCGGCATCAAACCCGATGCACGCCGGACTCTGGCGATCGCATTGACCGGATTTGGTGGCGCCTGCGTCGTGTTGGGTGTGATGCCGAGCTATTGGACGTTCGTCGCGATGAGCATCGTCCTGGGCTTCGCGTCGGCGTCGTTCCAGTCGGTGAACACGGTCGTCGTCCAACAGGCGACAGAACCGTCGATGCAAGGCAGGGTGATGGCGCTGCACCAGACGGCGCTGTTCGGTAGCACGCCCATCGGTGCCCTGTTGATGGGCTGGGTCATCCACGTCTCGTCCCCCCGACTCCCATTTCTGTTGGGCGGCATGTCAGCGATGCTCTGTGCTGCCTTTGTCATCGGGCGGCGGTCGTATCAGGTCGTCCCCGCCGTAGCAGCATGAGGCCCGGATCAGAGAAGACGGCGGTCCCGTGCGGCCTGGACGGCGCTCTTGCGATCGCTGACGCCGAGCTTGCGGAAGATCGCATTGCAGTGCGTCTTGACCGTGTTGAGCGACACATACAGCTCGGCAGCAATGTCTCGCTGCGGGAGGTTGGTCGGCAGGTAGCGCAGCACGGCGAGCTCTCGCTCTGTCAGCTGCACCAGGGTCGAGCGTGCCGTGTCCGTCGAAGGTGACGCGAGGTGATGCCGCGACTCGATGCGCGCCAGGTAGCGACCGGCGATGCCGGGGTCTGTGCAGCGATCGATCCGATCTCGAGCTTCGACGATGAGCGCTGTCCCGGCGTCGTCGTCGAGGTCGAGGAGCGTGTCGCCGCAGGTCGTCAGCACATATGCGAGACCCAAGTCGGTGGTCGCCCGCCGAGCGAGCTCAAGTGCCTTGGTGACGTCCGAGCGAGCACCCTCCGGGTCGGATGCGGTACGGCCACGGATCGCGAACGCCGGGGCGACACCGTGATAGTTCGCGAGACCGAACGACTCTGCTGTGGCGACCGCCTCGACTGCGGCGGCGTGCGCTGCCGCCCGGTCGCCACGATCGATTTCATCGATTGCGACATAGATGAGTGTGAGCACGTGAGCGGTGAACCGCTGCTCGGCCTTGCACCTTGCGACAGCGATCGCGAGCGTCTCGCGTGCTTCTTCGTGCATGCCGGCCCAGGCGTACGCGGCGCCGACGGCGGTAGCGAGCTCTGCCGGCCGCTTCCAAAGATCCCCGCCCGCGGTGGCGAGTCGTGCGCACTCCAAAGCGGTGGCGACATCGCCGCAGCCGAGCGCAAGGTTGATCTGCAACGACGCTGCGATGATCGGATCGAACGACGGCGGGGCGACTTCCAAGGCGATCTCGAGCCAACGTTGAGCGGACTCGTATTGGGTCGACAGGTACTCGCACCAGCCCCACCCCAACGCACACGCGACATCTGTGGCGGCGGCATCGCCGGCCTGTTCGAGGAACTCGCGCAGTTTTCGGATCTGCCCTCGGCCAAGGAGGTCCGGGCCGACGACGTACATCAATGCGATCGCGCCTGGGATGTCGCCGGCAGCGAAGCGGTGCACGACGGCCTGGTGAAGATCACCGTTGCTGGCGAACCAGTCGGCAGCGCGGCCGTGGAGTTCGGGCAGGTGCTTCGGGATCGCTCGGCGTGCTTCGAGCAGGAGAAGGTCGCGGAGCAGGTGGTGGTAGCGGAACCATTCGCCGGTGCTGTCGAGCCGGACGATGAGCTGGTTGCGGTTGGCGATATCAGCCAACCAACTGGTGCCATCTGTGGACCCGGTGACAGCGTCGATCAAGGGTCCGGTCAAGTGGTCGAGCACGGCAGTTTCGAGCAGTCGCTGGCGATCACCGGCACTCATCGCGTCGAGGAGTTCGTCGCTCAGGTAACTGACAACGAGCTGATCGTCACCGCGGAAAGCGTCGACGAACCGGTCCGGGTCGAGCGCTCGTTCCAAGCTGAGTCCGGCCAGGACAAGGCCCGCGGCCCATCCCTCGGTCCGCGAGCACAGATCGGAGAGACGTTCGGACGAGAGACCGTCGCCCGCTGCTCCGAGCAGGGCGGTGGCTTCGTCCGTGGCGAAACGGAGATGTTCCGCACGGACCTCACCAAGACGGTTGCGGACACGCATCCGCCCGAGACGAAACGGTGGATCGACCCGGGTCGACACGACGATCGTCAGCTGCGCCGGGCACAGGTCGATGAGACGTTCAACGCCACGATGCACAGTGTCGTTGTCGATCAGGTGGTAGTCGTCGATCACAACGACCAGCGGGTCGCTGACATCGACGAGGGCATTGACGATCGCAGGCACAACGACTCGGCCATCACCTTGCGAACCAACCACCAAAGGCCCGACGACCGAAGCGAACTCGGGCCTGCAACGACCGATCGCGGCGACAAGTGACGACCAGAAGCTCGCCGGGTCCGAGTCGTTCGCCTCTACCTGCAACCAGGCGACTGGCCGTTCCGCATCGAGCGCCCACGCGGCCACGAGCGTCGACTTTCCAGAGCCTGCCGGTGCGCTCACCAGCAACAATGGAACCGATTTGGCCAGGCCGTCGTTCAGGAGGTCTGCCAGACGGGACCGCGGGACGAGACGGGTCGGCGACGCCGGCGGCCGCAGCTTGGTGGCCGCCGTCCCCAGCTCATGCTCGCCGTTCATCTGCGGACCGTCTTTCAAACTTCAACCCCGTGAGTGAGATGGGCGTGGGCCCATCGTGCCACGAGATCTCACCCGGGTGAGATCAGCGATCAGGTGAGGCGTTCCGTGGTGGATGCGGCGATGGTGGCTGCATGAACACAACGACCACCTACGAGATAGTCATCAAAGGGCATGCCACAGCGCGTTTCCTGCGTCCGCTGCTCGACGAGTTCGCTGTCGACCACAGCGTCGACGGGGTTACTCGGCTGACCGGCGATGTCCGCGACGCCTCCCACCTTCACGGGATTGTCGCCCACCTGACATCCGTCGGCGCCGAGCTCATTTCGATCGGCCCGCTCACACCAACCCAGCACACCGCCATTGATCCATCACCTACCCACCCATCACTCACACACGAAACGAGCAACCTCTCATGATCACCGTCTCATCCCTCACCAAGCAGTACGGCCAGCGAACCGCCGTCGACAACCTCAGCTTCGATGTCGCCTCTGGCCGCGTCACCGGCTTCGTCGGACCGAACGGCGCCGGCAAGTCCACGACTATGCGGATGATGGTCGGCCTCACCCGGCCCGACCGCGGCGAGACCACCTATCGCGGTGTCAGCTACTCCCACATGCTGAACCCGGCACGCGTCGTGGGCACGGTGCTCGACGCCCGCTCGATGCACCCGGGGCGGAGCGCCCGCAACCACCTTGCAGCCGCCGCAGCGCTCGCTTCGATCCCGGCACGCCGCGTCGATGAGGTGTTGAACGAGGTCGGGCTCGACAGTGCAGCGAACCAACGCACCGGCGGCTTCTCCCTCGGGATGCGTCAGCGGCTCGCGCTCGCCGGGGCTCTGCTCGGCGAACCCGAAGTGCTGTTGTTGGATGAGCCCTCCAACGGGCTCGATCCGGACGGGATCCGCTGGCTGCGCAACTCGCTCAGCGCATTCGCAGACGGTGGCGGCACCGTCTTCGTCTCGAGCCACCTGATCGCCGAGCTCGCCATGTTCGCCGACGACCTCATCGTTGTCGGCGCCGGCAAGCTCCTCGCCGCCGAAACGGTCGCAACGACCCTCGCCCGCGGTGAATCCACCGTCAGCGTCCGCACATCGCAGGGTGTAGAGCTCGGCCAACTCCTCGAACGACACGGCATCGACGCAGACGCAGCCGACGGCCACCTCTCGGTCCGCGGAACGACCACGGCCGCTGTCTCTCGAATCGCGTTCGACAACCGCATCCAGGTCACCGAGATCACCGAGACTCGACGTTCGCTCGAAGAGATCCTCCTCGACATGACCGGCGCCAGCGCCGAATTCGCCGCCGCCTGAACCAACCAACACACCCATCCCTAGACCCACCATCCGACACTCGCACCCACTCACACTCGACAAGGACTCGCCATGACCACCACCACACTCCCCACCACCGCTATCCCCACAGATCCTCGGCCACAACCGCTGACTCGTCAGCGCGGCGACGCCGTCGCCGCCCTTCCAGCCGCCCTCCGAAGCGAGTGGATCAAACTCCGATCCCTCCGATCGACACCCGGGCTGTTGGGCGCCGTCGTCGTCATCGGCGTGCTGCTGTCGTGGATCCTCGCCACGTTCGTGAAGACCGACCCCGACACCCACCTGCCGTTCACGATCGGGGAAACATTCGTCTTCTCCACATGGCTCACGATGGTCCTGGCCATCGTCATGGGGACATTGTCGTTCGCCTCCGAAGTGCAACACGGCACCCTGGCAACAGCGGTAACCACCCAGCCCGCTCGCTGGGTGATCGTCGCAGCAAAAGCCGTCGTCGGCTCTGGCCTCGGTCTCGTCATGGGCGTCCTGGGCATGGCCGCAGGGTTCGGCGGCGCCGTCCTAGGCGGACTCGAAGCCGGTGACACGTCAGGGTCGCTCGCCACCGCCGGCTGGGCCCTGTTGCTCACCGCGCTAGCACCGATGCTCGGCCTCGGGATCGGCATGATCATCCGCCACAGCGCCGGCGCCGTGACCGGCGTGCTCGTTTGGGCGCTCGTCATCGAGAACCTCGTCAAGAGTTTCGCACCCGCCAGTTTCACTCGGCTGCTGCCCTTCAGCGCCGCCGCCGGACTGCTGGGAATCCAAACAGCCGGCGACAACGCCGAGACCATGGCGGCCGCCCTCACCCGAGTCCAAGACGCATTCGTCTTCTCGGGCTACGTCGCCCTGGCAATCGGCATCGGCACAGCACTCCTGTACCGCAAAGAGGCCAACTGAACCCGAAGCTCAACGCCCACGGCAACTCGTCCCTCCCTCACCTCACCAACCACACGTCACACAGAAGGAACTCTCATGATCTACACGTCCGTCCCCACAGCCGACATGCAACTGGACTCGCCCCGCGAGACGCAGAACTGGCGGCCGCTCGTCAACTGGCTCTTTGCCATCCCGCACCTCGTCATCGCCAACGCCCTCGGCAACATCGCCAACCTGCTGTCCGTCATCAGCTGGTTCAGCATCGTGTTCACCGGACGCATGCCCGACGGCATCGCCCGGTTCCAATGCATGATCCTGCGCTACGAAGCCCGCGCCTACAGCTATGTCGCATTCCTCCGCCGGCCCTACCCGCAATTCGAGTTCGACATGGCCAACGGTGACCCCGGCAACGACCCACTCCGAGTCGACTTCGCACCGCAACTGGCTGAACGCAACCGCCTCACCGTTGCATTCCGGATCATCCTGATCATCCCCGCCGTGATCTACACAGTGCTGGTGGCGGTCGCCGCGTTCTTCGCAGTCATCGTCGCGGGGGTCGCTGTGCTCTTCACCGGCCGCTGGCCACAAGGCTTGCGCTCATTCGTGCTCAACGCCGGACGGCTCACATTGCGGGTCAGCTCCTACGGGCGCCTGTTGACCGACACGTATCCCTCGTTCGCCCTGTCCGCGAACAGGCCGGCGTGACGTCCGCGTACGTGACCACGGAGCGATGGTTGCCAATCTGGCAAGGACGCTTGCGATTCGTGGATGGACCCGTATCGTCGAGCACACCTGCCGCGCACATGCACAGCTACCCGGCCACGAAGGGCTGCCGCACACGAGCTCACCGCGATCGGACGCGAGGAGGTCCGGAGCTACGGCGTAGAAGTAGCTTCGCGGGCGCGAGCTATCGGGTCGGTCGAGCGCGCTTCGGAGAGCGCGTCTACGCTTCCGGGTGATCACGCTCTCGATGCATGGGAGCCTTGTCCCGGGGATTGGCGACTGCTCGTGTCGGTGGTGGCGCTTGCTTTGGCGGGGCATGACGTTCCGGTGAGCATTGCGAAGGCCCTTGTCAATTCGTTGACGGAGTTGTTCGGGATCTGGGGGACGTTTCGGGTCTCGCAACCCATCAGGCCCCAGGCAATGATGTCGGCGAGCTGTTCCGCACCTTGCTCGGCGGACGGCATCGCGGTGCCACCCCACCACACGCTCAGGCCACGCAACTCGAAGAACGCTGCGCGATCGACTGCACCCGAGGTGTCGTCCCAGGCGTGGGCGAACTCGTGAAGTGCCCTGTTCTTGTTGATCCGGCAGAAGTCGATCGAGCTCTTGCCGACGTGATAAAGCGCACCCTTTCCTGAGCAAGTGACCGGGAATGAGATCTTCAAGTCGGGCAGCTGCAGACCCGCATCGCGGTATCGACTCACTGCCCACCCGATGATGTCTTGCGCCTTCGTCGTCGGTTGGTCGACGAAGGTGATCCGAGGCTCATGCCAAGCCGATGGCCGGTCGGATACCAATCGAGGCGTTGGCTGTGCCGCCGTCCTGCCCAATCTCGACGGCTGGGCGTTGCTCATTGCGGCGCGGTTGCCGACAGTCATTACTGCCAATCCCACCACGGCTATGACCCGGGTGAAGGAGCGGTGCCTGTGCGGGTTTGATCGGGTGCATCCGTGGCTGGGCTCGGCTACCTGAAGGGGTTGGGGTGCGGTCATGCCCCAACGGTCGAACTGGCCGTCTGCGCAACGTCAGCAAACGCCGCTCAGTGTTGCAATTCGTCTGCAGGCGCCGGCGGTGCAGAGCCGCCGTGGTGTTTCAGCCGCTCGGGCAGGTCTCCCGGTATGGCCCGGCCCACGACAGATAGGTGTGCCATTCCTGCTGGGTGAGGTTGCGGCCGGCCATCGCGCAGGCGGCTGTCACCCAGTGGTCGGGGTCGAGGTCCCAGATCGAGGTGCCGGTATCGCTGCCGATTGCCATCTCCAAGCCATCGGGACGTATGTCACCTGACGGGGGGAATGCAGCCACGTGGATAGGTTGACCGATCATTGCAAATGTCTCGAGGTCGTACAACGCGACCGAGCCGTCATTCGTGGTGTTGACGGCGAGGACCTGCAGCATCCTCCCGTCGGCGCTGGCTGCATAATGGAAGGGATTGCTCCCCGCTCCCGACAGGGTGGCGACCAGGGCGAGGTTTGACAAATCCCTGACCATGATTCCGCCGTCTCCGCTGGTCACCAGGTATTTCTCCGTCACGAAGATGTTGAAGTCGTTCTTCAGCCGTGCACCGGCCTCGTTCCCGCTCGTGGCGTCGTACGCACGCACGCCGTCGGTGTCACCAATGAAGACCTGCCGCCCATCGTTGGTGATTCCAGCGGTGTAGGTGCGATTCAACGCACCGTTCTTGTCCACCGTCTGGACGACGTGGATGACGGGATCCTTGAACTGCCCGCTCGCAACATCCACTCTCCACAGGTCGAGTCCGGTGTCATTCAACATCGCGAGCACGACCCACTGGTTGTTGGGCGACACGGCGGCTTGACCGAACTTCGCTGGCGGCAGGCGCAACGTCTGCACGTCGTGCTTGAGCCCCGGGTCGTAGGTGACAATATCCAGAGAGCTTCCACCCGAGACCGCGCGGGCTCCGAAGATGACAGGCGTTGTCGTCGAGGCCTGAGCCGCCAGGATCCCGTCGAGGGTGTCGATGACTGTGCCCGAACTGGTGTCGACCAAGTCCGAGTCGTCGTCAAAACCCACCACTAGCTTGCCGCCGGGTAGGTAGCTGAGGATGCCTGGTCGCTCGTGGGTCAACGGGTGGTCGATCGGGCCGCCTCCATCGATGCGCCAGTGCGCGACGATCCGTGAAAGGCCGTCGAAGGCCACGAGCTCGCGTCCGTCGTCCATTACGGCGAGATCGCTGTTGCTGGTTCCATTTTCGGGGAGAACGGCTCCTACCGGTTGTCCATTGTCGAGGTCGTAGTCCCTGAGCCCACTTTGCCCGCAATAGAAGCGACGGCTGCCAGGCACGAAAACGACGGAACCGCAGCGAGGGCTGGACTCACCACCCCACAGAACCGATCCGGTCGACGGATCGATCCGGCTGACGTGGCCGTCGACACCCGTGATGGCGAGCAGCACCGATCCGTCGGGGCTGAAGGCGAGCGAGAGGTTGGCCAACTTGTCCGGCTCGGGAA
Source organism: Ilumatobacteraceae bacterium (assembly GCA_031424145.1). GTDB lineage: Bacteria > Actinomycetota > Acidimicrobiia > Acidimicrobiales > Ilumatobacteraceae > JAENVT01. Next base: position 11,407 of record JANPGV010000309.1, on the reverse strand, counting down.
AGCTCTGGACGACCGTGTACGTCTCGGGATCGAGGACCCTCAGGTCGCCGATGTCTGAGCCGATGTACAGGCGTCCGTCAGGCGCGTACGCAACCGATCCGGTCAAGCCGTGTTCTGAAAGTGTCGGCTGATCCGATTCTGGGGGCAATGTTGCCAGCAGTTGACCGCTCGACACGCTATACAGCAGCGCCTCACCGAATTTTCCTCCGGCAATGGCGAGGTGGGTTCCGTCGGGGCTGAAGGCGGCATCGTTCGGCATCCAGGGCAAGACGATCGGGGGGACGAGTCGTTCACCCGTTTCGGTGTCGTAGATGCCGAACACTCCGGTCAACTCGGTGGACGATTTTGGCGAGGCGATGTTGCCGAACTGGGCGACGAGATGGCCGTCGGCGCTGGACCGGACCAAGTCGAACCCGCGCAGGTCGTCGCGGAGGGTTTCGAATGTTCGTTTGACAGCGCCGGTGTGGATGTCGATGCGGGTCAGGCGAACGCCGTCGCCGAGCACGACCGCGTCTGGTCCATCGGCGAGCACGGTGCCGCGTAGCGAGCGGCTCGCTCCCTCGATTCGTTGGTAGCCCAAGAACCCTTGGCTTTGTGTGAGCGCCGACCAGAGTGCTCCTTTGCTCTGGGCGTCGGGCGATCGTCGATACGCCTCTACAGCGAGCAGTGCAGCGAGGTCGCGTTGAGTGCTGCGCAGGTTGACCGACTGCGCCGCCAACGACTGGAGTTGGGCAGCTGTCCGCTGGTCGAGCGCCTGGCGGCGTTGACGGAATGCGACCGAGCCGCCGACAAGGGCGAGAACGAGTGCGATCGCGGTGGCAACGAGGAGACGTCGTGACCGCCTCCTTCGGATGGTCTCACGACGTACCGATTCCTCGTTCGCTTCTTGGCTCGACCTCAGGAAGTCCTCGTCGAGCTCGCTGAGGCTCTCGAGCCGTTGATCCACCGCGGCCGAGACCAGGGCCAGCCGGGGACCGCGCAGCAGTTCAGTTGGTTCACGGCCGCTCTCATCCCATGAACGCGCCGCCGACGAGAGCTGATGCAGTTGCCCGAGCCACTCGCGGTCGACGTCGAGCCAGCCTTGCAGTCGTGGCCATGAGCGCAAGAGGGCCTCGTGAGCGACCTCGATGGTCGGTTCGCGACTCGCAGGATCTCGGTCCACGGTAAGCAGCCGGTGAGTGGCGAATCGTTCTGCCACCTCTGCTGCATCGGCGGTCAGCTCGCTGCGTCGAGCGCGTCGACGCACATCGCTCCCACCTTCGCCAGGCGTGACGAGACGGGTGAACAATCGATGGGCACTCTGTTGCTGGCCGGGGTCCAGGTCGGCGAACAACGCTTCCGCGCGAGCGACGATTGCGCCGTCGATCCCACCCATCTTGTGCGCTGCGGCGAGTGGGATGATGTCGCCGACCCGGTGTTCGAACAGCTCGGACAGTGCGAACTGCAGCAAGGGCAGGCTCGCCGGATGCATCGCCATATCGGCAACGATCTCGGCCTCCAGAGCCAGCTCGAACGACACCCCCTCCGCAGCAGCGGGCTCAGCGACTGCGGCAGCCAGCTCGGCCACAGTCATCGGCGTGACTCCGAAGGAATTCTTGGCGACTACTGGTCCGAGCAGCGGATGACCGAGCGGTCGATCGAAGAAGTCGGCGCGAAGCGTCGCTACGACACGAACGTCTGACGGGGGTGAGGCGAGCATCGAGAGAAACTGTTCGCGTTTGTCATCGTCGACGGTGAGGGTCCATGCCTCCTCCATCTGATCGACGACCAGGACCAGCTGCGACGACACTTCGCCGCTGACGGCGGCGAGTGCTGCGACCGGCGAATCGGCAGGGGGAGGCCGAACGGCCACGGCCGACAGCGCTGTGCGAAGGCTTGCCGCTGGATGCTCGCCCGGTGTCATCATGGCGACACGCGACCCGGTGGCACGCAGCCGTGGGACCAGCCCTGCTTGGACCAACGAGCTCTTCCCCGATCCCGACGGACCGACCACCATCGCAAACCTCGACACGTCGACGACAGCCACCAATTCATCGGTCAAGGCAGTGCGACCGCAGAAGTCTCTGGCATCGGCCTCCGCAAACGGACGAAGGCCCTTGTACGGATTTCGGCGGACCCCTGTCGTCGGGCGCGATACCCCTTGAACCGCCCGGTGCCATGCCCCGACGAACTCGGCGACCGAGCTCGGCCGGCGCGCTGCGACAACATCGGTCGATCGCCGCAACAGAGAATCCAACTCGGCAGGAATGTCGCCTTCCGCCAGCAACGCCCGAATCGTCGATGCGAAGCTATAAAGGTCGGACTGTGGCGTCGATGGTTCGCCGACCAATTGTTCTGGACTGGCATAATCCATCGCACTGAGCGAGCCCTCGGGAAGTCCTTGAGTCTGGGCGAGTTGGAGTTGGTTGAGCGAAGTCGCGATGCCGAAATCGGCAAGGTACGACCGACCACGCTCATCGAACAGCACGTTCGCTGGTTTGACGTCACGATGAACCACACCAGCAGCGTGGGCGGCAGTCAGAGCGCCGCCAATCTCGTCGACCAGTTGGGTGGCTCGCTGCAGAGTCCAGGGACCTTCCGATCGCAGCGACTGCTCCGCATTGCCCCCACGCAACAACCGAAGCACCAGATACGCACCACCCGGCTCGCGCCAGAAGTCGTACAGCGGCACGATGTGGGGGTGCTCGAGCCGAGCAATCAATTGCGCCTCCGCCTCGAAGCGCTCCACGAAGCGGGCGCTGTTCGCGAGATCTGCGCGGATCACCTTGATTGCCACTTCTCGGCCCACGCCTGGTTGTCGGGCGCGATAGATCGTCCCTGTGGATCCCTCGCCGAGCACTTCCCCGAGGACGTAGCCGCGTACCAACGGACCGCCAGAGGTGAGCAGTGGGTCATCACCACTCAGAATCGAGCGTTCCAGTGCGAGCAACGCGTCGGATGGCGCCAACCCGATCTCGTCAGCCAGATACTTGCGATGTGACGCGAAGACGCGAAGGGCCTCGGCCTGGCGTCCGCTTGACCGTAACGCCCGCATCAATTGGCCAACAGCGCGTTCTCGCAACGGATGTTGCGAAACGAATGCCTCGAGATCGGACGCCGCCTGCTCGTGTTCGCCCACAGCCAGGAGTGCCTCGAACCGCTCCTCGCTGGCCACGAGCCGAAGCTCTTCCAACCGCAATGCTGCCGGGCGAGCCCACCATTCGTCTGCGAACTTCCCGAACGCCTGCCCGCCCCACAGCGCAAGGGCACCATCGAGCAAACTGATCCGCAAGGTCGGCGCAGCGGCTCTCGCCTGTGCCAACCGCTCCTCGAACAACTCTGAATCAAGGCTCGCCGAACCCAACCGAATGTAATAACCCGCACCGGAGTTGAAAATGCAGTCGTCGCCAAGGACCGCACGAAGTCTCGAGACATAGCTCATCAACGTCCGCCGAGCGCCGTCGGGCGCGAGCCCATCGGGCCACACCACCTCCACCAACCGAGCGATCGGAAGCACACGACCCGGCTCAATCAACAACGCGCCGAGCACGCGTCGCTGCTGCGAACCTCCCAGCTTCAAGACCTCACCGTCTAGCCGGGCCTCCACCGGGCCCAGTACATGGAAGCCAACCGCCACACGAACCTCCCCCTTGGGCTCGACCGAACAGTACAACGACTCATCATTCGGCCACGACTAGATCCCTCGAGCACGCGGCCCGCATCCATCGCCGACACCCGCTACCGCTCGCCATCGCTGGTACGGCGCGTCGCCGAAGTGCCGGCACGCACTACATCGATGCAGAAGTAGTCGCACCGGCTTCGAGGGAGGCGCAGCACCCGTCAGCGAGCGACGGGTTTCGATGCCCGGCGGTCAAGCGAGCAGCACTGTGCAGAACCGCTCTGCCAGGACTCGCCGGTCGACATTGCTCTTGGATCGAGTCTGCGCTCGTAGGCATTGGTGGGAACGGCGGACGATGGCCTGTCAAGGGTTTGTCAACGAGATTCTGACCCACATCCGCCGGTCGGCGACGGGTCCGCCGATGGCGCCACGAGCGGCTCCGTCACGTTGACCGTGATGGCGGCGCCGGTGACCGCTGTTGATCGTGACGCCGACGAGGGCCGACGAACCCCTTAGCCTTCGAGCACCGAACCCGAAGGTCGGTGGTGCTCGTCCCGGGTCCGGGTTTGGCTACGGGGCCAGCTAATCGTCTGGTGCGCCGCGTGGTCGGGGTGTGTCGATGAATGATGCGTCGTCTCCGATGTTGACGCCTCCTTCGATTCGGCCCAGGTGCTGCCCGAAGAAGAGAGTTGCCGAAAGCTCGCCTCGTGTCCGCGCGTTTGTCTTGTCGAAGATCGCCTTCAAGTGATCTGTGACGGTGTGCGAAGAGATCGCCAGCCGCGACGCCACTTGTGCGGTCGTCGCGCCGCGCAAGACGAGTTGAGTCACTTGCTGTTCGCGTGTCGTCAGACCGTAGGCCTTGAGCAACAGCGGAGCTACCACCATCGGGTGTGCGTGCTGTATGAACACAGCGAATCCGTTGCCGCCCGACGCGCGGAGAATGGAGCCGTGGAGCACCAGCCACGTGCCGGACGGGCACTTGACCATCGTGCTCGGCATCGTGGGTACTGCCGCACCCGCCGACGCCGCTACCGCGGCGCGGGTGGACGACACAATCGCGTAAATTGCTGGGTCTCTGAGTCCGTCCTCGAAGGTGGTTCCCGACGGCTCCGCGAGCAGTGAACCTGCCGACGACGACGCGCTTGTCAGCTCGCCGCGCTCATCGAACTCGACCACGCCCGGTGCGGCGAGCACACTGGCGGAAGAATATGTTGACTCTGCTACTAGACCTCGGCGTACCGCGCGAGCAAACAGCGGTGATGCGTCGGCGAGCAATGAGATGTCGCGGTCGGTGAAGTCGGGCTGGTTTGCTGCCCTGACGAGAATCAACGCGCCCCACACCGTGCCATCAACGACAAATGCCGAGCGCAACTCGGGCCCGATGCCGGCCGGTGCGAGCAGGTTTCGGTGGCGGGCGCTCGTTTCCGGGTGACCGTCGGTTGCTGCGCTCATAGTGGACGCCGGGCGGGCGCGCGTCGCGAGGTCGGTGAACTTGTTGACGTCGTCGGTCGCGTACTCGTTGTTGGCCAGCACCGAAAATCGGTCGGGGATGTTCTGGAGGTGATGTTGGTTGATGAGACCCGAGCCGGGGTCGAGGGTGTGCCAACACGCCCCGTCGAAAGGAAGGGCGCGCTTGAGTCGTTCGGCTGCTTCGTCGAAGAAACTGATGCGATCCGGAGCAGACAACGCGAGGCGACCGATGTCCGTTAGCGCGCGCTCGTGCGGCCAAGCGTTACCGGGTCTGCTTGTCATGGCATCTGAACCTTCGGCGAGAGTATCCCAAGGATTTGGGATGGCGACGACACACCGGCGGGAACATCCTTCGAAGACCCCTCTACGAAGGAGCTCAGATCATGACGACGCAGCTAGAAAACAGTGTCGAGACGACGCTACGGGTTGCCACGCCAGACGATGCCGACAGATGCGGCGAGGTCTTCTACGAAGCCTTTGCCGCGATAGCGACCGCGCACAACTTCCCCGTTGAACCCGGCTCACCGGAATTCGCTCACTACAAGGCCGGCGAGCTTCTCGAGAGCTCTGGCGTGTATGGACTGGTCGCCGAGCGCGACGGGATCGTCGTCGGGAGCGCGTTCGTCGACGAGCGGTCCTCGATAGCGGGAATCGGCCCGGTCACCGTGGAGCCGGGATCGCAGAACGCCGGGGTAGGCACGGCCCTGATGCGATCGCTGCTGCAACGTCAGCGGGACCGAAACAGCGCGGGTGCTCGGCTCGTGCAGACCGCGTACCACTGCCGCTCGCTGGCTCTCTACACGATGCTCGGGTTCACCGTTCGCGAGCCATTGTCGGTCCTCCAAGGCACGCTTGCAGGCCCGAAAACCGGCGCACTGACAGTTCGGCCGGCCCAAACCCGGGACAACGACGAGTGCGCCGAAGTCTGCCTCGCGGTCCACGGGCACGACCGAGCTGCAGAGCGAGTGGCAGCGATCCAAGCTGGGAGCGCGACCGTTGTCGAACGAGGCGGGCAGGTTGCCGGGTATGCAACGGGCTTCGGCTATGGCTGGCATGCGGTCGCCGAGGACAACTCGGCGATCACTGCCCTGTTGGGCTCGGCAGGTTCATTCATGGGACTCGGCATCCTCGTGCCGTCGCGCAACGGAGAGCTCCTCCGCTGGTGTCTGCAACACGGGATGCGTCTCGTCCAGCAGGCGAACCTCATGACCGTCGGCCTCTACAACGAACCCGCAGGCGCATGGCTGCCATCCATCGTCTACTGAGCCGCGACCGCTGTCGCGAGGAGCTTTCATGCCGTCCACATCGGGCGAGCGATTTCACTCCCTTTCCGTACACAACGGGGACCCTGACTGTTCATCCACGCGCCCATCGGCAACGCTGTGGAATCAGCGTTCATCGTCGCGTTCCGGTGCGACGGCGACGGTGAAACCATCGATCAGTGGCTCGGGCGAACTTCGTCGCGATGCTCATTCAAAGGCTGAGGCTTCGCCCCACTGTGCCAAACACTGACCGTCCTTGACTGCCACCAAGTCTGAAACCGACATGACGCGCGCTGCGGTCAACGGCGGTACGCCGCGGTGTCGTGAATATCGCCGGAGGTGCGGCACGCTACACCCGCGTGTACAGGCGCAGCTTCTGGCTCACGAAGCGACGCCCATCCTGCTAGCGCGGAATGGTTCGGCCTGCGGCGGCCATCAGTCGTTCGGTGTCGGTCGCGTCGGCCGGCGGTTGGGTCGCGGCCTTGATGATGCCCATAGCCCGGACGTCGTCGGTGCACACCGCATCGACGATCGTCGAGATCGATGGAATCGCCCGCGGCTCGATTTCTATCGGGCGACCGACGCTGGCCGACAGGTCCCATGCATGGGCGATCGCATCGATCGTCGGGAAGGTGACCACCACCGAACCGGGCAACTCGCCGAACGGCGTGGCGTGGATCGCGTCCAACACTCCCGCTGTGCTCCACATCGCGGCTGCGCGCTCTGCGACATCGTCGGCGAAGGCCGCGAGATCGCCCTCATAGGGCACCGCGCCCATGGTGTCTTCCATCGTAACGAGTTGTTGCCCGGTGACGAGGCCGCCCCACAGCAGTTGATTGTTCAGCGCGTGGCTGGCCAACCGGCGAACTGTCCACGGCTCGCAGTTCGACACCACATCCATGTGATCGTCGCCCAGCGTTGCCACCGTGCGACGGAGCTCCTCCAAGGCATACTCGAGTGTCGCCAACTGATCCATCGTGCCCCCTTGATCGGTGAACCGCACGATAATCGATGCCGAGACCCGAACTAATCTGGCGGCCGTGCCGGGGGAACTGCCAGCAGGAACGGTGACGTTCCTGTTCACCGATATCGAGGATTCGACGCGCCTGTGGGAGGAGATGTCAGAGCAGATGGCGGTTGCTCTGGAGGCGCACGACGGGATCGTGCGGGGGACGATCGAACGACACGGCGGCTACGTGTTCGCGACAAGCGACGACGGTTTCTGTGCGGCGTTCTCGACGGTGCCGGACGCTGCCGAGGCTGCTGTGGAGATCCAACAGAAGCTTCTCGCAGACTCCGTTGCGGTCCCCTTCGGGGTACGGATCGGTATACACACAGGCGAAGCGACCGAGCGAAATCGCGACTACTTCGGTCCGGAGGTCAACCGCGCCGCGCGTTTGATGTCGACCGCCCATGGCGGACAAATCGTGGTGTCCGACACGACCAAGGTGTTGTTGCGAAACCGCTTGACACTCCGGCCGCTCGGCGAGCACCGACTCCGAGGTCTTGGCCGGCGAATGACGCTGCATCAGGTCCTCGCCGATGGGCTCCCGTCGGAGTTCCCGCCACTTCGCAGCCAGGGGTCGTTCGCCGGCAACCTGCCTCAGCAGTTGAGCTCGTTCATCGGTCGTGATCAGCTGCTCGCTGACGTTTCTGAACTGATGCGTGCCAATCGGCTGGTCACCTTGAGCGGAGTCGGCGGCGTCGGCAAGACACGACTTGCTCTCGAGGTCGGCGCCGAGATGGCAGACGAGTTTCCCGACGGTGTCTGGCTGGTCGAGCTCGCGCCGGTGGGTGACCCTTCGTCGGTGCCCGCCGCGATTGCGACTTCGCTCGGCATCACGCCTCAAGGAGACGTCGAATTGATCGACACCGTTGCCGAGGCGGTCGCCGGCCGACGCCTCCTGCTCTTGGTCGACAACTGCGAGCACGTGCTCGACGCAGCGGGAGCGGCTATTGCACAGATCCTCGGTCGGGCCGGCAACGCCAAGATCCTGGCCACGTCGCGCGAGTACTTGTGGGTCGCCGGTGAGACGTTGTTGTCGGTCTCGCCGCTCGCGCTCGACGGTGGCATCGCGTCCGATGCGGTGAAGCTGTTCGTCGAGCGAGCCAGTGCGGCACGCGCCGGCTTCGGCTTGTACGACACGCAGAGCGCCGCGGCAGTGACGGAGATCTGCGCGACCCTCGACGGCCTCCCCCTTGGTATCGAGCTGGCAGCGGCGCGGATGGCCACCATGAGTGCGGTCGAGGTCAGGGATCGGCTCGGCGATCGCTTCCGACTGCTACGAGGATCGGAGCGGCAGCCGGAGCGCCAGCAGACGCTGCAATTCGCGGTGGGCTGGTCATACGACCTGTTGAAAGATGACGAGCGTGAGTTGCTGCGCGACGCTTCAGTCTTCGCCGGCGGGTTCGACCTGGCCTCCATCGCATCTGTAGTCGAGATCGCCGATGAGGTCGACGTTCTCGAGCGGCTCGACTCCTTGGTCCGCAAATCGCTCGTTGTCGTGAATCACTCCGGTGCCCACACGCGATACGGCATGTTCGAGACCATTCGGCAATTCGCCGAGGCGCAGTTGGCAACCGGAGGCGGGCTGCCGCGAATGCGTGACAGCCACGCCGCGCATTTCGGGCGCGAAGCATGGATGCGTTACGAAAACTGGAACGGGCCCGGATGGCGCGCCGCCGTCGACTGGGTCGAGATCGAACTCGACAACCTTCGTACTGCGTTTCGCTGGAGCTCGCAGCGCGGCGAGTTGGAGGTCGCCACCGATGTCGCCGCGCATGCCGCGTTGATGGGCTTTTCGGTGCAGCTCTTCGAGACAGTGGGGTGGGCCGAGGAGCTGTTGCCGGCGGCAACCGAAGCCGACGTCCGCCGCCTTCCTCGCCTCTACACAGGGGCAGGCTACGCGTGCTTCATCGGACGTGCCGAGGCGGCTGCCGTCAATGCGCATCGAGCGACCGAGTTGGAGCCCGAGTCGCGCTACGACCCGTGCGAGCCCGGATACGCAACCTTCATCGAGGCTCTCGGTCAGGTCTACTGCGGCCATCTCGATCGCTACATCGATCTCACCGGCACGGTGGCGGCGCTGCCGAAGGTGGAGACCCGAGGTTACGGAATCGCGGCATACCTCGACGGCCTCCAGTCGGCCGGGCGGGTCGAGGAGGCGCTCGAGTTGACCGACTCAGCGGTCGCTGCGGCTCGAGAGCTCGGCAACCCCTATTGGATCTCGTACACCCTGTGGATCGTCGGGTTGGTGATGTCCAAGGTTGACCCGAAGCGGGCATTACTGGCCTGGGACGAGGGCGCCGACTTCGTGCGAGAGCATCGCGTCAGGTTCTTCGAGGGCTTCATCGGAAGAGACGCGGCGCGTCTGCACACGTCAGAAGGCGAGCCCGAGGCAGCCCTGGCATTGTTCGGTCCAGCAATCGAGTCGTTCCGCCAGGTGGGCAATGTGCCGCAGCTCATCATCACGTTGGCCAGCGTGCCCGCGCTCTTCGAACGCGTCGGCCGCCTCGATGCAGCGGCAACCCTGCTCGCTGCAATCTCGCGCGAGTCGTCGAGCTTCCACCATGTCCCCGAGCTCGCCGACCTCGGCGACCGACTCACAGCGCAACTTGGTGCGGAGCGATCGAAGGATCTCGCGTCCGCCGGGGCGATGTTCGATCTCAACGATGCTGCGGCCTACGCACGCGAGCAGATCGACCTCGCTCGCAAGGCGCTCATCCGGCAGGCCCGCCACACGATCCCTGCAGGCCTGACTCGCCGAGAGATCGAGGTGCTGCGACTGATCGCCGAGGGGAGAGCGACTCGCGAGATCGCCGAGCAGCTGTTCATCTCGTCGAAGACCGCGGACAACCACATCCAGCACATCTATATGAAGCTCGCGGTCACCAACCGCGCCGCGGCGACGCGTTGGGCCGTCGACCACGAGATCGTCAACAGCACCGTCGCCCGCTGAGCGCTGGCATCCACTGGTGCCGTGCGATTTCTCGGTCGAAATGAGGAGGTCTCCTCATGCGCTGCCACCCGTTTGTGAGGAGGATCGAAGCTACGCCGACCAATCGGGTTGGCGAGCAGAAATCCAACTGAACGGAGAGAACAATGATTTTGGCAACGACGAAGGTCGAAGACGTCGACCGCTTCCTAGAGGTCTTCGCATCCAAAGGTGCAGTGAAGCGAGCAGAACACGGATCCAAGGGCTCAACGGTCTTTCGCGATCCCAGCGAAGAGGATCGCGTGTGGGCGCTCTTCGATTGGGATGAGCAGGGTTGGTTGAGTTTCGTGTCCGATCCCGACGTACCACCGATCCTCAAGGAAGCCGGTCACGTCGGCAAGCCGCAGGCCGCCGTGCTCGCCGGCACCTATCGGGCGTAGTGGCACATGGCTACGTCAGCAACACGACCGGCGCGCGTCGGCATCATCACGGATCAGACCGGACCACTGTCGTTCATGGGTATCGCCAACACCAACGTCGCCACGATGGTCATCGACGACATCAACGCCGAAGGCGGGCTCCTGGGTCACCCCATCGAGTTGTTCATCGAGGACAGCGCGACCGAAGACAAAGCGGCGGAAGCCGCGGCGTCCAAGCTCGTTGAACAAGAGCGAGTCGACGTCGTCCTCGGCGGCATCTACAGCTCCACTCGCCAGGCCATCAAAGGTCCAGCGGTGGAGCAAGGCAACACCCTGTACATCTACCCGGAGCAATACGAGGGACAAGAGTGTCACCCACTGATCTTCTGCACCGGTCCGGTGCCGGCACAGCAGGTCGAACCACTCTTTCCCTGGTTGATGCGGCACACCGGGGCGAGGACGTTCTACATGCCGTCCGCCGACTACATCTGGCCTCACACGATGAACAAGAAGGTTCGCGAGGTCGTCTCGGCGGAGGGCGGTTCGGTGGTCGGAGAGGAGTACTTCCCGATGGACCACATGGACTACGAAGGCGTCGTCAACGACATCATGGCCAGTGGGGCAGACGTGGTGTTCAACACCATCGTTCCTCCGGGCCTCACTCCGTTCCTCGAGGAGCTGTACAACGCCGGCTTCACCAAGCGGGGAGGGCACATCGTCTGC
>JANPGV010000308.1:0-15016 GCA_031424145.1 Ilumatobacteraceae bacterium | reverse complement strand
GCCGCTGGGCTTCCGACGCAGCTGACATCGCGCGCGGTGAACCTCGCGTGGCGCCCAGATCAATTCGGTGCCCCCCCGGGGTCTCGAACCCCGAACCAACGGATTAAAAGTCCGCTGCTCTACCGTTGAGCTAGAGGGGCGAGGGGCGGGCGTGTGGGAAAACTAACCCGATTTCGGCGCCAGACTAGGGGCGATTGGCCATATCGGCGCCAACCGATGCCTGGATGGTCCCGGGTTCTTCTCACTGTCAACCGCTGGTGACCCCTTCGCGAGTGCGGGCAATCCTCCAGCTCAGTGCAAGTCCGGCGGTGACGTATCGGCGTCTGCTGCGATCGTCTGGACGATGCGAGTCAGGTCGTCGCGCAGGATCTCGAGGTGGCCCATGGAGAGCGGGCCGTCGGTCTCCCACAGCACGAGCATGGTGACATACTGCGGGTAAGGAGCAACCATGAAAGCGATCTACACGGCGACGGCAACCGCGACCGGCGACGGCCGCAACGGCCATACGACCAGCGAGGACGGCATCCTCGACGTCGATGTGCGTATCCCCAAGGAGATGGGCGGCGCCGGCGGCGCAACCAATCCCGAGCAGTTGTTCGCGGCAGGCTACGCAGCATGCTTCCACTCTGCGCTCAAGCTGGTGGGCGGAGCCGAGAAGGCTGACATGACAGGCACCGAGGTATCGGCCAGTGTGTCGCTCGGTTCACTCGACTCCGGTGGATTCGGGTTGGCCGTCGAACTCGACGTGCACGCGCCCAACCTCGATCACGCCACGGCGCTCGCGCTCGTCGAGAAGGCCCACCAGGTGTGCCCGTACTCCAACGCAACCCGCGGCAACATCGATGTCGCGCTGAAGGTCATCTGATACCACTACGGACACTAGGTCGTCGTGGTTGTCCCACCTTTGACGGTTGTCGTCGTAGCCGTTGGAGCGGCCTGAAGCCTGGACCACGTGGCGGGCCCGACGATGCCGTCTTGCTTGATCTTCTTCGCCTTCTGAAACGCCTTGACGGCGTTCTCGGTCTGCGGGCCGAACTTACCGTCGACAGCGACCTTGAATCCCTGTGCGACCAAAGCGTTTTGGATCTGCGTGACACCGGGTCCGTGGTCGCCGAGATGCACGCTGTCATTCGGCTTGGTCACAAGTCGGCCAGGTACGGTCGTCGTGGATCCAGCTGCAGCTACGGAGGTCGTGGCGCGCACCGTTATGGCTGGTGTCGTGGGCACCGTGCTTGTCCCGCCGAGGACGGTCGCGCTGACAGCGGTTGATGTGACAATAGGAACGGTGGTTCCCGTCGTAGGCACGGTGGAGCCAACGGCTCCGTTGGACGGAGTGTCACTACTGCATGCGGCAAGAACGAGCGCGATGCCTCCGCAGAGCACGAACCAATTCCCGCGATGCAACATTGAGAGAAGAATACGTGGCGCGGACCGCCGGATCGCATCACCTGGGGCAAAGGCACCCGTTTGTTGGCAGAGCCAGACCCGCTGGCATGGTCCGCGGCGTGATGATTCTCACCACCACAAGGGAGGTGACGCCGCGGACCATGTCGAGTGCGACTGGCTCTACACCGTCACGGTGTCACGGTGTCACGGTGTAGAGCGACAGCATGCCGGCTGCGATGTGATCGTTGACGTGACAATGGAACAGCCAGGTCCCCACATCGTCGGGTTGCATGTCGGCCGTCAGCATCGTTGCCGGAAGCAGCGACACGACGTCGGCCCGCATGCCGCCCGTGAGCACGGTGTTGCCATGCCAGTGCGGCGTGTGCAGATCGACCTCGGTGCCCATCGCCATCACGTACCAGCGCACGCGCTCCCCCTTGTGCATTGTCAAGCCGGGGAGGTTGCCGAAGACGTAACCGTTGATCGAGTGCATGAGATTGCTCTCGATGAACCCCTCGTCATCGGACGACGGTGGCGCGGCCAACGCTGACAGATTCGTGTCGAGCCACAGACTCGAGTTTTCATCGACCACGCTGAAGTTCACGATGAACTCGCGGTCGACGTCGTTCGGAGATCCGTCCGGCCGCGCCTGACCGCATCTCGTTACGATCATCGGGCCCATCAATCCTGCGTTGGTATCGGCGGACTCTTCGAAGTGCGAGTGGTACATCCACATTGTCGAGCTGCCTTCCATCGGCCCCGGACCGGCGCGCTCCGGCACGTTCCACACGTAGGTGTAGGTGTGTCCGGTTGCGACTGCGTCGTCGGCCTTGTCGGCGGCCTTCGTACCGTCTGCATACTGAGCCCCTTCGCCGGCCTTGGTGTAGAACACGCCGTGCGGGTGCATGCTCGCCGGGAACCTCGTGTTGTTCTTGAACACCACCTTGATGGTGTCCCCGACCTCGGCTTCGATGGCTGGTCCAAGTATTCCGAGGTGCTGCCACTTCGCGGGGCGCGCCTTCAAAGTGGTGAACGACGCGTCGGTGTACTCGCGGTACTGCGACTTCGCGTACACATGTCCAACTCGGTCGGGACCCGGCGCGACAAACACGTTGGCCACGTCGTCGAACGGCTTACCGGTTATCAGGTTCTTGCCGCTAGGCGCGTAGTCCCACTGCACCTCATCGGCAGCGATGAAGTACGTGCGCGTCGTGCCGGCGCATGTGGCGTTGGCGCCGACTGCGGCGATGGTGCCGACTCCCAGATCCGCCTGATTGACTGCTGCATGATTCGCATGTTCTGAGCCCGCTGTTGGCGAGCCGCACGCAGCCAAGCCGATGACCGCAAGGGTCATCATCGCCCGCCAGCGCGCGACAGACCGGTACCGGTTGAGTGTTGTGTGGTCTTTCATTCGTCCCTCGGTTCTCTGCTCTGAACGGCAGCATGCCCGCGACAAATGAGCTGGCTGATCAGGTGTTCTCACCGATCAGCCACCTTGTGCGAAAAAGTTCCCGTCCCGTGGTTGAGTCGAGGCATTAAGCCTCTGGTCGCAGAGTGCATCAGATCGATCGCTCACCACAATGGGTTATCCGGCTTCAGCCTTTAGTCGCCTTTAGGCGTAAGACCTAGGCAAGAAAGGATTCATCACCATGTACAGCGTTACGTCCTAAGCAATGATGACCGGGGTCCGGGCGAACTTCGACGCCCGTCGTCGCGGTCAGTGGCGTTTGACGCCTCCGTACTTCATGCGGGTGTCGTTCATTGAGGCGGTCCGGGCCTCCGCGTCGTTAATGGCAGCGTCGACGACCTCCCCGACGAACAGCGTGTGCGTGCCGAGGTCAAACCGGTGACGGACCTCGCAGTCCATCCACGCCACGGCCTCGTCGAACACCGGCGCACCGGTGGTCGCCGTTCGGACGGCCCGACCGTTGAGCGTCGAGCCGTCATCGACGGCCGGCTTCGAGAACTTCACGAAGACGCGGGTGTCGTTCGCATCCCACAGGTTCACGGTGAACGACCCGCCGTCGGCGATCAACCGGCACGTGATCGCGTCGTTGTCGACAGCGACACCGATCAGCACCGGTTCCATGGAGAGCTGCGTGATCCAGCTGGCGGTCATCGCATTTCGCTCGTCCCCCGCACGGGAGCCGATCAGTGCGAGCGCGTTCGGAATCTTCCACGTGACCTTGTTCAGCATCTCGTCGTCACGGGCCATGTGCGCAGCGTACGACCCGCCGTGTCCTCCGCACACAAGAGCCGACAACCGCCCTATTCGTGCGAACGACCCAGTCGTGCTCGTAGGGTGACGCAACGAGCAGAGGAGATCAGGACCATGGGTGACCACGAATACTTGAGACCGGTCGAACGCTGCGTCCTGCGGCTCGTCGCCAATGGCGTCGATCACAGCGAGATCGCTCGCCGTTTCCGGTGGCGACCCGAGTTCGTTGATCGGGTGATCGCATACGCGGGGATGCCACGCAGCAGCGTCCAGCCGCCAGACGACGCGTTGCGGCCATTGGAACGCCGGATCCTGAAATGGCGGGCGAACGGGGCTGCACATGCCGACATTGGCCGCCGTTTCCACCGCAGCGCCGGCCACATCCGACGTATCGAACAACTGGCGGCCTACAAACTGGCCCGGTGACCAACTACTGATCGAGTTGATGGAGAACCTCGGCGGGGATGGCGAGCGAAGGCCGCGCCGTCCAGCCCGGCGCCACATTGTCAGCGACCATCGTCACGCCCTCGAGAACTCAATCGCGCTCTGACAGGCATGCCGTTGCATCGGTACAAAGGTCTGGCCGCTTGACGAACCTCCACGAACTCGACGTGGCTCCGAGCTGAAAGGATGGGAGGCGTGACCGACGGTTCTCTTTGGACGAACCGCGATTTTCGCCTCGTGCTCGGCGGCGCGCTGATCAACAACATTGGCGATTGGCTGCTGACCCTGGCGTTGCCGATCTTCGTCTTCACGGAATCGGGCTCCGGACGAAACGCCGCGGCGGTATTGCTTGTCGAGTTGATCGTCGGGGTAGTCCTTGGACCGTACGGCGGCAGCCTCGCCGATCGTTGGGACTTGCGGCGCACGATCATCGCCACCAACGTGTTGCAAGCCATCACGCTGTTGCCGTTGTTGGCGGTGCATCGCGATCGGTTGTGGCCTGCGTTTTTTGTCGCAGCGATGCAGGCCGTGCTGCAGCAGGTCAATGATCCGGCCTCGTTCGCGTTGGTGCCGCGAGTCGTCTCCGAATCGCAACTCGTTCAGGCCAATGCGGCGAACTCGACCGCTTCGTCGCTGGCCAGATTGATCGGAGCACCGCTCGGAGGAATCGCGGTCGGTCTCGGCGGCTTGAACGCGGTCGTGGCGATCGACGTGGCGTCGTTCCTTGCGGTTGCGGTTGCGACGCTTTTTGTGCGCGCGCCGACGTCAAGCCTTGTTGCGGAAACACGATCCGGAATGGAGCAAAGTTCGAGCGTCGCGGCCGGTTGGAGGGAAATCCGCGGACAACCATCCCTGGTTGGGTATCTCGTTGTGCAATCACTCGCTTGCGTGGCGTTCGCGATGTTTCCGGTGCTGTTCATAAAGTTCGTCGTCGCCGAGTTGAACGGCGGTGGCGCAACCATCGGAATCATCCGCGGTTGCGCGGGTTTCGGCGGCTTCGCCGCCTCGTTGCTGGTCATCCGTGTCGCCAAGCGAACTCAGCCAGAGAGGCTGATGATGTGGGGGTACGTGAGCTTCGCGGTCGTTGCTGCGCTGTTCATCAATGCCCCGCTGGTGACGAGAGCGCTTTGGTTGTACTTGGTGCTGTTCGCGGTATCCGGGTTGCCGAACGCCACGTCGCAGATCGGGACTGCCGCAACTGCCCAACGCCTCTGTCCCCCACAGGTCCTGGGCCGTCTGAGTGGGATCGCGTCCGCCGCCGGTTCGATCGGAGCAGCCATCGGCACCATCGCGGCAGGCCTGCTTGTCGACCACCTCCCGATCATCCCGCTCTTCGATGTTCAGGCCTTCATCTATCTTCTATGCGGCCTCTCCACCTACTGGCTGATCATCCGAAGAACGCCTGCGATCCTGCCCGCTGCGGAACTGTCAGCATGACTTAGTGCGCTTCGCGCTGGTTCACGGAACCACCCAATCACCCGCGGGATGGCAGCACACTCCACAGATCACCGTCACGGAGATTTAGCGGTCGGTATGGGAATGCTCAACGGTAGGACCCCCACACACCAGTCGAGAACGAACGACCTGAACCGCTCTGACACCGAGCGTTTGTGAGTTGCGGCCCCGTATAGGGGGCGCCAGCTCACAGACGCAACGGATCAAATCACAGTGCAATACTGGGCGGCGTGGATACCACCACGTCGGGTAGCCCGATGCGCCTCGCCGCCATCTGGCGCCATCCAGTGAAGTCCTTACAGGGTCAGCAGCTCTCCGAAGCGGTTCTCGACACCAGCGGGCTACGAGGAGACCGGTGTTGGGGGATCCGCGATGAGACCACCGGCAACATCCTCACCGGACGTCGCGAGCCGCAGTTGCTCCTCGCTGCCGCGTCCCTCGCGGATGACGATGCCGAGCCCGACATCGTGTTGCCATCGGGCGAGGTGTGTCGCGGCACAGGGCCCGAAACTGACGCCGCTCTGTCCGATTGGCTCAATCGGCCCGTCACGCTCGTCGGCTCGGTCGGCGCGCCAGGCGGCCGGGCCGAGTACTTCGCGGACGCGACCGACGACAGCAGCGCAGCCATCGAGTGGACGATGCCACCGGACCGGTTCGTCGACGCGGCTGCCATCTTGTTGCTGACGACGGCGAGTCTTCGGACAGGTGAAGGGCTGTACCCGGCGGGAGATTGGAACGTGCGCCGATTCCGACCGAATCTCTTGGTCGATGTCGACTTCGGTACCGACCGCTGGGTCGAGGACACTTGGTGCGGGGATACCGTCCACATCGGCTCGGCTGTACTCGAGCCTCGCCAGGGTTGCGTTCGCTGCACAATGGTGACCCGACCGCAACCGCAGCTCGTCCGGGACCTTGACATCTACAGGACCATCTCGCGGCATCACGACGGCACGTTCGGCGTGTGGTCGGAGGTGCGCACGCCGGCAACCGTCGCAGTCGGCGATTCGGTGATGGTCACCGCCACGACCTAGCCAGCGGACTGACGAGCCGGCCACATGAGCGACTGGGTCCTGCACGTCGACCTCGACCAGTTCCTCGCCGCGGTCGAGGTCCGCCGTCGACCGGAGCTGCGCGGTCTGCCGGTGGTCGTGGGCGGCGATGGGAATCCGAGGCGGCCGCGCCAGGTCGTCGCCACCGCGTCCTATGAGGCCCGCAAGTTCGGAATCCGCAGTGGGATCCCGCTCGCCACGGCGTTGCGCCGGTGTCCGGACGCAGTCTTCTTGCCGTCAGACCGCCCTGCCTACGACGCGGCGTCGGCCGAGGTGATGGCGACGCTGCGGACGTTGCCCGCGACGGTCGAGGTATGGGGTTGGGACGAGGCGTTCCTCGGCGTCTCGACCGATGATCCCGAGGCGTTCGCCGACGAGATACGGACGCGCGTCGCAGCAACTACCGGCCTGTCGTGCGCGGTCGGCATCGGCGACACTCGATTGCTCGCCAAGACCGCGACCGGTTTCGCCAAGCCGGGTGGTATCGCCCGGCTGACGCGTCCCGAGTGGATTCCGACGATGGGCGCGAAACCGGTGACAGCTATCTGGGGCATCGGCAGTCGCATGGCTGCCCGCCTCGGCGAGCTCGGCATCGCCACTGTTGAGGACCTCGCTCGCGCCGATCACGAGCAACTCGCACGCAGCTTCGGCCCCACGATCGGTCCGCACCTGCGCGTGCTCGGCCTGGGCGGCGACGACTCCCCGATCGTCGACGAGCCGTACGTCGCTCGCGGACGCAGCAAGGAGGAGACGTTCACCACAGACGTCGCCGACGCCGCGGCGATCTCCGCCCACGTCGTGCGCCTGGCACGGGCAGTCACGGCTGAGGTGATTGCCGAGGGCCGACGGGTCACTCATGTGGCCGTGAAAGTGCGCACGTCGAACTTCTTCACTCGCACCAAGATCAGCAAGCTCCCGTCTCCGACCACTGACCTTGACGACGTCGCCGAAATGGCCACAGCGGTGCTCGCCAGATTCGGAGCGCTTCGCCCGGTCCGCCTACTCGGTGTCCGCGTCGTTCTGGAGATGCCAGGTTGATCTAGGACTCGGTTTGGGCCGCCTCGAGATCGGCGATCACATCGTCGGCATGGGACGCGACATCGGTGACCTCGTAGCGCCGGTGGATCAGGCCATCGGGATCGATCAGATAACTGTGGCGCTTCGGGAACTCGGGGTACTTCTCGTCCGGTGTGCGGGCGACTTCGTACTTCGTTCCGACGGCGCGATCCGAGTCACTCAACAGACGAAACGGGAAGTTCTGCGCTTCGGCAAACGCGAGGTTCTCGTCCGGCCTGTCGAAGGAAGCGCCGAGAATCACGGCATTGAGCTCTTCGAATCGTTGGGCGCTGTCACGCAGGCCCTGTCCCTGGATCGTTCAACCACGCGTCGAGGCTTTCGGGTACCACCACAGCAGCACCCACTTACCGCGCAGATCGCTGAGCCGGACATTGGTGCCGTGCTGATCGGGCAGTTCGAAGTCAGGCGCAACGGAGTTCAACGTGAGCATGGTCAGAGTCTCGCAGACCGCAATGGGACTGACCGCAACGGATCACGGTCAACGCAACGGGCCGCGCAGCACGGCGTTGGCGGCGTGGAAGCCACACATGCCGTGCACGCCCGGACCGGGCGGCGTCGACGACGAGCACAGCCACACTGCTGGATCACTGGTGCTGTACGGACGAAAGGTCAACGATGGTCGGGCGACCGCGCGTAGACCACCGTTCCATCCGCCGGCGATGTCGCCGCCGACGTAGTTCGGGTTGTGCTCCTCGAGCCATGCGGGGTTGGCCACGTGGCGGGCCAGGATGAGATCGCCGAAACCGGGGGCGAAGCGTTCGATCTGTCGCTCGATGGCCCCAGTCATGTCGACGTCGGAACCGTTGGGCACATGGCAGTACGCCCACAACGTGTGCTTGCCCTCAGGAGCGCGGCTGTGGTCGAAGAGGGACTGCTGAGCGACGAGCACGAAGGGCCGTTCCGGAATCCGGCCCGAGGCAACCTCGTGCTCGGCGGCAGCCACCTCAGCCGCGGTGCCGACGACATGCACGGTTCCGGCTCGCCCCGCTGACTCGTTTAGCCACGGCACCGCCCCGGCGAGCGCGTAGTCGACCTTGAACGCAGCGGGACCGTGACGAAAACGTTGGAGTCGCCGCTGCTCGCGAGCTGCGAGACGACCATCGGCGATCGTCGCCAGATCGCGTGGGGCGACATCGAACATCACGACCCGAGCCGCCGGAAGATCGTCGAGCGAGCGAACGCGATGGCCGGTCTCGATCGTGCCTTCGAGTGATCGCAGATACGAAGCGAGTGCGCTGGTGATCGCCTGAGAACCCCGAGCGGCAATCGGCCATCCGACCGCGTGTGCAGAGGCGAGCAGGACGAGGCCGAAGCTGGCGGTCAGCGGTTTGCCGAGCGGCAGAAATGCGTGCGCCGCACACCCGGCGAACAACGCGCGCGCTTCGTCCGTCTCGAACCACCGTCGCTCCAGCGCGGCTGCGGGCGCGAGCGCCGGCAACCCGAAGCGGGCAAGGGCGAGCGGGTGACGCGGCACACGCATCAGAGGCGCGAGAAGCAGCGGTGCCAGCACATCCCAGCGACCCGCCAGCGAGCCGATGTGCCGCCGCCATGCATCAGCGTCGACGCCCATCCCGACTGCTGTGCGTTCGAGGTCGCGCCAAACCACACCGGCGCGCCCGTCGGGCAGCGGATGGGCCAACGTGACATCGGGGTAGATCCACTGCAACCCGTGCTGTGCGAGTGGCAGCGAGCTCAGAAACGGCGAACCGGCGGCAAGCGGGTGTATCGCCGAGCAGATGTCATGATGAAATCCGGGAAGCGTGAGCTCCGCTGTGCGCGCTCCGCCACCGATGGTCGATGCCGCCTCGACCAGGTGAACGGACTTCCCCGCTGCAGCCAACGTCACAGCGGCAGCGAGCCCGTTCGGACCGGCTCCGACGATCACTGCATCGAGGTTCGGTCGCACCTGCGTGTCCTCCTTCCTTCCTGGCGCTGCCGCCTAGGCTTGCCTGGTGCCGATCCGGATTGTCGTCGCCGAGGACAACGTGTTGCTTCGCGACGGGCTGGTACGGCTGATCTCATCCGTTGCCGACTTCGAGCTCGCTGGATCGTGCGGAACCTACGACGACCTCCGGGACCTCGTCGAGCAGACGAATCCGGACGTGGTGGTCACCGATATCCGGATGCCGCCGACCGGCACCGACGAAGGCATTCGCATCGCCACAGCGTTGCGAACGAGCCATCCGGAGACCGGGGTCGTGGTGCTGAGCCAGTACGCCTCCCCCGCGTACGCGATGGCCCTGCTCGCCGAGGGCTCTCACCGCCGCGCCTACCTCTTGAAGGACCGCGTCGCCGATGTCGATGATCTCGTCGCTGCCATTCGGCAGGTCCATGAAGGTGGCGCGGTGATCGATCCGAAGGTCGTCGAGCAGATCGTCGGTGGTTCCATCCGTCGTTCGCGCTCGCCACTCGAACAACTGACCAAACGCGAGCGGGAGATCCTCGGCGAGATGGCACAGGGGAAATCCAACGCGGCGATCGCCGCAACGCTGATCCTCTCGGAGCGCGCCGTCGAGAAGCACACCAACTCGATCTTCTCCAAGCTGCTGCTCACAGAGGAGCGCGATGTGAACAGGCGAGTCACGGCAGTCCTGATGTATCTCACAGAAGGTGATGCTGACCACACCCCTGCTGACGTAGCAGCACGGTTCCCCGGGCACCGCTGAAGGGGAGATCATGACGGGGCCATGGAGGTCATGATGGAGCAAGCGAATGAGTCGGGCGACACCGGCGCGGATCCCGTGCAGGTCCTCGTCGTCGACGACCAAGCGCCGTTCCGCGTCGCCGCAAAGGCTGTGATCGCGAGGGTGAAGGGGTTCGTGTGGGCGGGTGAGGCGACATCTGGCGAGGAGGCGGTCGAGCTCGTCGACGCCCTGCGCCCCTCGCTGGTGCTCATGGACATCAACATGGGTGCGATGGACGGTTTGGAAGCTACGCGGATCATCACCGCGGCGCACCCCGAGACGCTCGTCTTCCTTGTCTCCACATATCCCCACGATGACATGCCGCCAGCCGCACACACGTGTGGGGCCGCCGCGTATCTCAACAAAGACGAGCTGTCGCCACGCGCCGTTCGCAAGCTGTGGGATGCCGGCGGCGATCCGGCGTGGCCCCTCGCTCCGACCTGAACCGCTGCCGCATCAGCGCAGCGGGACATGGCCTCGAATGGTCGTACCGGCGCCGACCGCGGAGACGACTTCCATGGTTCCTCCGAAAGCTCCCATGCGGTCGCGAATGTTGACGAAGCCGTGTCCGCCTCCAGCGGTCGAGGCCACGTCGAAACCGGCGCCATCGTCAGCGATCTCCCAGTGCACTGCCGCGTCGTCTTCCCACACCCGCATCACCGCAGTGGCGTCCGCACCGGCGTGCTTGCCCGCGTTCTGCAATGCCTCCATGCAGCAGAAGTAGACGGCAGCCTCGACCTCTTGATCGTGACGGCCGATGCTGATCTCTGTGGACGTCGGTAGTGCCGAGCGGCCGGCTGCTGCGGGCAACGCCTCGGCGAGGCCGCCGGAGATGAGCAGAGGTGGGAAGATACCGTGGGCGAGCGCCCGCAACTCGGCGATGGCGCCTTGCAAGTCGCCGCGGATCTCGTCGATCATCGCCTCGGCATCGGCTGGGTCGTCGACGACTGCATCTCTGGCCAGTCGCAACTTCACTGCCAGTGCGACGAGGTGCTGCTGAGCACCATCGTGCAGATTGCGTTCCAGCTTGCGCCGTTCACTGTCGCCGGCGGCAACGATGCGGGACCGTGAAGCGCGCAGCTCATCGTTGGTCTGGCGCAGTTCGTCGAGTGAAGCCTGCAACGCGGTGTCGAGCTGCACGTTGTGGAGTGCTAACGCGACCTGGCGAGCGAGCTCGGTCAGGACGCGATCGTCCTCCTCGGTGAACGGCGCGCTGTCCGGCGCACGCTCGCAGACGATTAGCCCCAGGAGGGCGCCGGCGTGTGCGATCGGCGCAACTCGCGTCGAGGCGGATTGCGCGGCTGACACCAAACCGGGCAGCCAGATGTCGAGCCAGGTGCCCCCTGAAACGCCCGCCCTGCTGACGACTGCCTGTTCCTTTTGTCCCACGAAGAATGCAGCGACCTGCCGGTGCGGGACCATCGCCGCGATCTCGTAGCGCCCGTCCGCGCCGGTCCAGATCTGTCCACTTCGGAGCTGCATCGACTTGCGCAACGTCTCCACCAGTTGCAGGAGAAGCTCGTCCATCGGGATCGCACGCGTCAGGCGCGAGCCCCAGGTTCGCAATGCCTCGTCCGGCGAGAATCGCTCGCCGTAGACAAGCCGGTTGGCGCGCTCGGTCAGCCAGCCCCGCGCCGGCTGGTAGGCGATGGCCGCGCCGCCCGCCGCGAGCATCGAGAGCAACAACAGCGAGCGCTCGCTGCCGTCGGGTTTCCGTCCGAACGCGGCGAGGGCGATGAGATAGGCGACGATGATGAGCGCGGTCAGCCCGGCCAGCGAGACGGTGTGGGTCAGCAGTCGAGCGATCCGGCCCTGCAGACGGTGGATCGTGCCTGCGGCGATGGCAATCGGCACCAGACCCGTTGCAGCCAGCGCGATCTCTCCACTGTGGTTCGGCCAGTCCGAGACCAATGACAGCGCAATGCACACGAGGGCCACCTCGGCGCCGACGACGATGGCCCAACCGATCCATTGCATGCGCCGCTGATCAGCCACCGTGCTGACGCGGTAGTTGTGGTACGCCACCGGAGTGGCGAACAACGTGGCCGCCCACATGACGATGATCGGCCACCACGCACGGTCGTCGCGGTTGGCGAGTAACGCCACCGCAATCACCGCGGCCACTACGTAGGCAATCACGACCATTCGGCGGTGGGCCGAGCGCACGATGTTTCCGTCGGGCAACGTCAGCAAGAGCTGGAAAACGAGCGCCGCCGTCGCCGTGAGAGCGAGGTTCTGAGCGAGGTCGACGAGCACGCCGGCCGCACCCGAAAGGCTTCGGTGCGTATCGAGACTCCACGCGAGAGCACCAACGGCGGTCGACAATGCGATCGCCACGACGATTGATGCTGCGGGGCACAGATGGCGCGTGGTGACGACGATGCCGGCGATCGCCCAGCACAGGGCAAGGGACGACACGACGACGAGGACCGGAGAGGAATCTCCTCCGCCGATGATCAACGCTGCCGCAGCGGCGACCACACTCAACCCGCTGGCCAGGAGTCGAACAGTGGGCGCCGGCGAGACACGCTCAGCGTGATCGGACCTCATGGCCGGCACGGCGACGTCATCAACCTTCTTCGCGACGTCGAGGGGTCGCGGCGTCGCTGCAACGCCGACGCTCGCACCGGTCTCGCCACGATCGATCATGATCAGGTCGCTGACGAACCGCGGCCGTCATCGACGACCCGGCCATCGCGCATCCGCACGATGCGCTGGGCGGCGTCGGCGACCGGTTGGTCGTGGGTGACGAGCAAGATGGTCTGGCCCCCACCGTGCAGGCGGGCGAACAGTTCGAGGACCTCTTCCCCACCGGCCGAATCGAGCGCGCCGGTCGGTTCGTCGGCCAGCAACAACGTCGGCTCGTTGGCCAGCGCGCGTGCGATCGCCAGGCGCTGGCGTTGGCCACCCGAGAGGGCGGCCGGCGATTGACGGGCCTTGTCACCGATACCGAGGAGATCGAGCAGATCGCGAGCACGGGTCTCGGCAGCCTTGCGCTTGTTGCCGGCGATGAGCGCCGGCATCAGCACGTTCTCGAGCGCAGTCATCCCCTCGAGCAGGTTGAAGAACTGGAAGACGATGCCGATGTGGCGACGGCGCATCATGGCCAGCTCGCTCTCGGATTTTCCGATCAACGACTCGCCGGCCACCGACACTTCACCCTCGTCGGCAACGTCGAGGCCGGCGATCACGTTGAGCAGCGTCGTCTTACCGCAGCCCGATGGGCCCATCACGGCGACGAACTCGCCCTGACCGATGTCGAGGTCGGCGCCACGGAGGGCGCGGACCGGAGCTGTGTCTCGTTCGAACGTGCGGAAGACCTGCCGTGCGTCGACGACGAGGTCCTGAGCTACGGCTCGGGGTTCGAGCACGGATTCCTCGATGGTCATGCCACCTCCTGATTGATTGAAATGATTTTGCGGGCCCGGACGGGTGTTGATCGACCTTTGACGAGACTGGTGCCGAGATCTTCGAACTCGGGTTTCTCCGACAGCTGTTCCCAGGTCATGTCACTGACGACGATCTCGCCGTCGGCCGCGAACTGCTGCAACCGCTGGCACAGGTTGACCGCGTCGCCGACCATCGTGTACTCGAGCCGTTCGTCGGACCCTAGGAGCGCTGCGGCAACCGTGCCGGTCGACAGACCGATACCGATGGGGAACGGCGGCAGCCCTTCGGCGAGCCACTCGCGGTTGACCTCCTGCTGCGCCGCGTGCATCGCCCGCGCCGCAAGCAGGGCCCTATCGGCGTGATCGGTCGATGGCTCTGGCGCACCGAAGACCGCCATCACGGCATCGCCGACGTACTGCATCACAGTCCCTCCGGCGGAAAGGATGGCACGATTCATCTCGGCCCGATGGCGATTCAACTGCTGGGCGAGCTGCGAGGGATCGGCGTACTCGCTGATCGTGGAGTAGCCGCGGATGTCGCTCATCACCACGGTCACATCGAGTTGCTCGCTCTCGCCGACCTTTGCGCCCCGTGACCTGATCCTGTCGGCCACGCCCGTCGGCAACATCCGGGACAGGGACTCGCCCTGCTCCTCCCGTGAGATGATGGCTGCATGGAGCCGCTTCAGTCGGTCCAACGCGCCGGTCGTGCCCGCGGAAACGCCCTCGGCGAGGCGAAGGAAAAGGGCCTCGACGTGTGCCTCGACGGCTGCGGGAGTCGTGTGCGTCGCGGCCGCGATCGCCTTGATCGGCTTGCCCTCGGCGATCATCTCCAGCAACGCATCGTGCTCCGCGTCGAGGCCACCGGTCCGGCGCACCGGACTGATCAACGCGCTCACGATCGCCGGGTCGATCATCGATCCACCGGTCGCCACCTCGCGGATGGCGCGAGCGAGCTGATCACCCTCGGCGATGCGGTCCTTGAGCAGATAGGCGTACCCTGCGGCCCCCTCCGAGAGAAGCGAGATCGCGTAGTCGGGATCGTCGTATTGGCTGAGGATCACGATGCCGGTCCCGGGATGCCGCTTGCGGATCAGCTTGCACGCCTCGATCCCCTCACGGTCGAAGTTGGGGGGCATGCGGATGTCGCTGACCACGACGTTCGGCTCCGCGGCCTCAGCTCCATCCACGAGACCGTCGTGATCCTCGGCGACGCCGACGATCTCGAGATCCGGCTGGCGCTTGAGCATCGCCATCACACCCTCACGTATGAACACGCTGTCGTCGGCGAGGAAGACCGTGATGACACCCATG
>JANPGV010000307.1:0-27232 GCA_031424145.1 Ilumatobacteraceae bacterium | reverse complement strand
GAACAATCGAATCCTCGACCACCACAACCGAGGATGCGACGACGACGACCGAGGAGGAGACGACGACGACCGAGGGCGATGCGACGACGACGACCGAGGGCGATGCGACGACGACGACCGAGGAGGAGACGACGACTACCGAGGGCGATGCCACGACGACGACCGAGGAGGAGACGACGACTACCGAGGAGGAGACGTCCACCACCGACGACGAGGAAGTGACTACCACCGCAGCCCCGACCACCACCGCAGCCCCGACCACCACCGCAGCCCCGACCACCACCGCAGCCCCGACCCCCACCGCAGACCCGACCACCACCGCAGACCCGACCACCACCGCAGACCCGACCACCACGACCACCACGACCACCACGACCACCACGACCACCACGACTATCGCTGGTGAAACCGGCTTCCAGTTCGTGTCCGAGGCACCAGTCGTGACCCCACAAACCGTTGCGGCCCACGCGGTCTTGCAGGCCGTACCCGCTCAGGCGACACTTCCTAGGACCGGCAGCGATCCAGTACCGGCCGCGATTCTCGGCCTCTTCATGTTCAGCGCAGGGCTGACCCTCTTGGGGCTCTCCCGTCGCCGGCGTTCAATCGAGACCTGAGGTCTTGTCGGGGCGATCAGGCAGCGGCGACCGTTGAGCGGAAGCCGCTCCACGTCGTGATGGACTCGACGTCCACCCCGATGGACGCGACCCCCGAGCGCACGCGGTATGCCGACGCTTGACCGCGGGCGATGATCCCGGTCTTGTCGGACGGGCGGTGCAAGGCGCTGTCGTCGATCGTGATGCAGACCGGGCCGGGCAGGCGCGGTTGCAGCGCCGCGAGTACGACTGCAGGCACGCGGACAGACGAGCGGGTGGAGTTCCACTGGCCCGGCAAAACGAGAGGTCCGGCATCGGTGTCGACCCCGAGCCAACAGCTGTCGTCGAGGCCAACCGGCGATGAGTCGCCGTCGTGTACGACGCCGCTGAACCGAGGCGTTTGCTCGGTGATCACCCCGTCGTCGGTCCACGAGATCTCGTCTTCGTGGCGGATCGCCACCAGCACCCGATTATGAGGGCGCCATGCCGCTGGGGTCGTCGCGCCGTCGGCGACATAACCCAATATCTGATCGGGATACCGGATGGTCATCAACGCCAACGCCGTGCCCGCCAGAGCAAAAGCCGGTTGTTGACGTATGGCCTCGGACGGATGAGCCGGATCGAGAATGACGGCTCGCCCGGCGCGCAGGCTCCACGAATCTTTGTTGCGAGACAGAACCGACGCGACAGGATCCCGGCGCAGAGCTTTGACCTTGGCTGCCCGGCGCGATGTCGTCGTCCAGAAGTATCCGGCAAAGTCGACGCCCGCTTGCAGCGTGACCACAGGTCCTGAGGCTCTGCGCACAGCGATCGCTTGGAAGGCAGCGCTCATCCGCGCACCTGCTTGATCGTGATTGTCGAGGGATCCAGGCCGAGTCGATGGTAGAGATTGACCGCGAACCTTTTGCCGGTTCGCTGCATCGAGGTCTTCATCACTTTTTCGACCGCGACTGCCGACAGGCGGGGCAGTGGCAGCTCGATCGTCAGCGCAATGTCCACCTTGAGCTCCGTGCCGTCACCCTGTGGCGTCAGTTCGTACGTTCCGTCTGCGCCGGCCCGTTCGTGCTCGCCCTCGCGTGCCTGGTGGTTGAAGCGGATGAGGCGAGGTTCGATGAACTCCATTCGCTCGGTGAACGCAGGCGCCACATGAACACCGAGGGCCTCGATGCCGGCGAGCTGCCAACGCCACAGACTTCCATCCACGACGATCGAACGGACCAGGGGAGTGAGCGCCGTCAACGAGACCGGATCGGAGATGTGAGTCCAAATTCGTTCCGCGCTGACCGGAACGAGGGACGCGGAAACGTTGCGCGCAGTGAAGATCGCCATTGTCGAAGGGGATACCCGAATACCCCAAGGGTAAGCACACTTAGCGAAATACGACCGGAAGGAATAGAAGCATCAACACCGACCATGTGACATGGGTCAATGCCGGTGCGAGAACTCCATCCGTCGACCGGCGTTGCAGACCGACGATGATCCCCAAGACGACCGACGCCGCGCCGAGCGTGATGTTGCCCGTCGCCATCGTCACAGATGCGTAGATGACGACTGTTCCCGGCAATTGCAGACGCCGTGGCAAGGCTGGTTGAAGTGCGCCGCGGAAGAAGACCTCCTCAGCGACTCCATTGGCGACCGTCAGCGCGAGTACACCGGGCCACCAGCCCGTGCGTGCATAGGTGAGAATGCTTTCGACCCGATCAGCGAGCACTGCGACGTTTCGAACCACCAGGGCTCCGACGATGAAGACCGCCGCCAGTCCGGCGCCCGCGAGGATTGGGCCGACGACTGGACGGCGGAGTTTCCCGTCGTGCGTGGCCCAACCGAGGTGAAGTGGACCGGCAAGCACGCCACCGAGTGTCCAGATCCCCGCGACCGCCAACGTGGCCGCGTAGAACGTGCCGCTGCCCGGGTGGGCCCGTAAACCCCAGCCCAGCACGCCCGCGCCGACGCCAGTGGTGATGACCACCACTACTCGACTGCGGATCGCGGCATCTTTCGACCGCACCTGCGTGATTGGATCGCCCACCGAGTCAGGCTAGTGAACCGCGGCTAAGTCATTGGATGTTGGCGGTGACCGATGCGTTGGCGTTGATCGTGAACGTGCAGGTCTTCGTCTTGTTGCCGCGACTCGAGCAGGCTCCGGACAAGGCGAAGCGGTTGCCCTGTGCTTAGTGGCGAACGCTGGCGTCGGTCTGCCCTGGTTCTCGATGAACGACACCGGCAGCTTCGAGTACGCGTTGGCGGCCTGCTGCTGCCGCTCAGTCAGCGCGGGCGTGTCAGCCGTCTGCCCCGGCGCGGGTGTGTGTCGGACCCGGTAGGGCCGTTGCGATCGTGATTGGGGATGCCGGCAGCGTCAGCACAGCTGCAGTCGTTACAAGCCTGAAGCCCCTCACGGTGACTCCTCCAATGGCTCCGGCTTGTCCGCGACCGGTATTTTCCCGACAGACTCGAACGTACACGCTCGAGTCGGAGATGTGCTACCCGTGTGGATCAATCAGTAAACATTCGACCGATCAATGGCCGGCCTCGAGCCGATCTGCGTCCTCAGATGCTGAGCATCGCCGACTGCATGCCCGTAGTAGTCGTTGTTGAAGTAGCAGTACACGTCGCGGCCGCCGGCCAAGACTTCGTCCAACCGCTCCGCCCAGGGCTGCAGACGTCGCGGCCCGTATGCGTCGTGGTACGGCCGAACGGTCGCGTTCGGCCCGTGGAACCGCACATAGGTCCAGTCGGTGGTGAGCAGGAAGGGGTGGTCGCGAATTAGATCGTGGATGCAGAGCGCAGCGTTGTGTCGCCGCAGCAACTCGAACGTGTCGTCATGCAACCACGACGGATCGCGCAGCTCGACCGCCCAGCGGATCGAGGCCGGCACGATCGAGAGGAACTCGTCGAGACGGGCGGTGTTGCGACTCCAGCGCGGGGGCAGCTGCACAAGAGTCGGACCGAGCGCCCGTCCGAGACGTTCGGCCCGGTCGAGATGGTTCGGCAACCACGACTCCGCATCACGCAGCTTCTTCCGGTGTGTTCCGAAGGCGCCGAGCTTGAAAGCGAACAGGAAGTCATCGGGTGCCGCCGCTGCCCACTGCTCGACGGCCTGGACTGTCGGTAAGCGGTAGAACGTGTTGTTCAGCTCGACCGTGTCGAACATCGTCGCGTAGTACTGGAACCATTGGTCGGTGCGGAGGTTGTCGGGGTAGACGAGCCCCCGCCAATCGCGGTAGCTCCAACCCGAGCACCCGATACGAGCCTGACCGCGCATGTCAGCTGACCTGATTGCGGGCGAACTCGAGGTCGGCGATCAGCGCGGCGCGTATCTCTGTGGCACGGTCGTCGGCGCGCAGCACAGCCGATGGGTGGTACGTGACGATCGTCGGTCGACCGGCGACTTCGAACACGGTTCCGCGGCTGGCAGCGATCGGGACGGAACGTCCGAATAGTGAGCGAGCAGCGACCGCACCCAGGGCGACGATGATCTTGCCTTTCAAGATCCGCAACTCAGCGTCCAGCCAAGGATGACAAGCCTCGATCTCGGCGGTGTCCGGGCGCTTGTGAATTCTTCGCTTGCCACGAACCTCGTGCTTGAAGTGCTTCAACGCGTTCGTCGTATACACGTCGTCGTGGCCGATGCCGGCAGCTTCGAGGCACTGCCACAGCACTGCACCCGCCGGCCCAACGAACGGCGTACCACGCTTGTCCTCGACGTCTCCGGGTTGCTCGCCCACGAGTAACAAAGAAGCCGTGACTGGACCCTTGCCGAACACGGTCTGGGAGGTGTCCACGAACAACGGACAGCCTGTGCATTCGAGTGCGGCTCGGGCGAGCGATTTGAGGCTGCGCGTGTCCGGTACGAACGGCTCGGCGCTGTACGGAATCGTGTACGGGTCAACTGCGATGCAAGGCGAGGTACCCGCGCGCCTGTCGCCTCAAACGGTCCCTACCGTGAGCCACCAGATATCGCCGGTTGACCAGCCGACTCTGGTTCACGCGTTTCTGAGAACGTCCCTGATCCGTCGATCCTCAGGATCAGCAAGGCGGTGTCGTCGCCACTGCCGTGCGGCCGTCGGGCACGCTTGAGGGCTCGGATCGAGTCGGCCAGATCCTCGATCGACTGTCCGCCTTGCACGTTCAACAGATCAGCGAGCTCGTCGACCGAGACTGCCTCGTCGGCCGGGGCGTCGGTGAGACCGTCCGTGAAGAGGACGAAGGTATCGCCGGGCGCGAGATCGATCACCGTGGTCGACAGGGTTGGTTCGATCATGCCGAGCAACATGCCCAGCGTCCCAACGGATTCAACCGTGCCGTCGCGGTGGCGAAGCAGCGGCTGGGGGTGACCACCGAGGGCGAGCTCGACCCGATAGAACTCGTCACCCGACGGGTGGATGTAGGCGAAGCATGCGGTGCAGAACGTCGGGGGCTGGTGGTCGCGGAGCGCTTGGTGCACTGCTTGGAGCACCTCGACGGGCGAAGTCGAATGACGCGAGGCGGCACGCAACGTGTGCCGAGCGAGCCCGGTGAGCGCGGCCGCCTCGAGGCCCTTGCCACACACGTCGCCGATCGCGAGCCCCCAGCGGTGCTCGTCGACAGCGAAGAGGTCGTAGAAGTCGCCGCCGATCAAGCTGGCCGAGCCCGCCGGCCAGTACCTGGCCGCGACGGAGACTCTCTCGGGTGCTTCGAGATGTTGAGGCAACAGACCGAGCTGCAAGGTCTCGGCGATGTGACGTTGCTCGTCGTAGAGACGTTCGTTCTCACCGGCCAATCGCAGGGCCGTGTCTCGGCCATCGAGGAGTCGACGCGTCAGGACTGCAAGTGCCCCGGTGAACAGCACACCCCCTACAGCGACCAGCCACCAGAGGTTGGCGAACAGAGCACCGCTGAGGTCTCCGATCGGGGTCATGACCAGAAGCAGTTTGGTGTTGCCGAAACCGATGGTCTGCTCCGCCGTACGACCAGTGATCGGCAGATTCCGAATGCTGGCGGCCAGTAGCTCGTCATTGACGGGCTTGTCGCCGAGATAGATCGCGTAATCGAGCTGCGCAAACGGCTCTTCGGTACGTCTCCTGATACGGGGATCGGCGCTCAAAGTCCGTTCTGCGTACACCACATAGTTCGAAGCGGATACCGCGTCGGCGACCGCATATCCCAAGCGCCGCTGGTCGCCTTTGAGAAGGTCGACGATGACGAACGGCTGCGAGGTCGCGCTGGTGAGCATCTCGGTAACAGCCTTGTCTCCGTCGCTCGCCAGCGAGATCGAAATGCCGGTTTGCGCCACCGGTGCGGGGGTTCCGATCCTGAACAGAGCGGCCCCCGCATACGTCTTGCCGGTGCCGACGTAGGGCGTCATGATCTTGACGAAGGCATCGGGGTCGCCGTCGTTCGTTGTGGCCATCGCCGCTGCGGCGTCGAGAGGGGCCTTCACCTGGCTGACGGTGATCTGGAGGGTCGCGCTGGCCTCATTGACGCGTTGCTGAAGGAGTCGGTTCTCCGCCTGGTCGAACAGGGACCGGCTGCCGACGGCCAAGCCAAGGGTCACGACGAGCCCGACGATCACGATCGTCACGGGAAGTCGGCGGCGGCTCCGCACGGCACTCACGGGGAGATACTTACACTCCGGCAGGACTGCGGAGCCGTCCGATCTCGAAGTCGTTACGCTCGGTCATCTTTTCAAGGTAGCCCGATCGGTGATCCAGACCTGTCGCTCAACAGGGTGATATTGACCCCTTGGCGGTACAACTGTATGGTCCTAACCACATCTCGCATACGCCGTGCCCAGACCCTGCTCGGAGGACGGATGGAAGACAGTTCAGGTTTGGCCAGCGTGCCTTGCCGTTTACAGCTCAGTGCATGCACAGTCAACGTTGAAGCGACCCCCAACTACGTCACCGTGACCGTTACCGGTGAGCTCGACATGGCCGACGCCGACAGTGTCGCCCAGGTGCTGGTCGACGCAGCCGACGCCGGCCGCCCGATCCTCCGGGTCCAGCTGTCGGGCCTCACCTTCGCCGACTCATCGGCCATCAAGGCCATCATTCTCGGCGCCAAGGCTGCTGAGCAGCGCGGTGTCACCTACGAATTGGTCAATCCACACGGGCGGGTCCAGCGCCTCTTACAGGTCACCGGCCTCACCAAAGCGCTGAACGTCATCCACGAGCCCGAATACATCGAAGGACCGAATTCGCTCTGACAGCTGGCTACCTTCGCGCGCCGGGGAGGCGACACGACGGCTAAAGACTTGGCAAACGCTGCTGGAGGCCGATGAGCGGAGCCAGTGGGTCTCCGGCGGTAGCGAGCCGTTCAGCGATGTTGCCGATCGTCCAGCGGTCGGGTCGAAGGTCAGGGTCATCGATCTCGTCCCAAGTGATCGGTACCGATACCGGCGCCCCGGGCGCCGGCCGGGTGCTGAACGGTGCAACAAGAGTCTTGTTGATCGCGTTCTGTGTGTAATCGAGACGTATCCGGCCTCCACGTTTGGCAACCTCCCATTCCCAACTCACCATGTCGGGAACAGCGTCGCCGATGGTTCGCGACAGGCGCTCCACCCACGCCCGCGTGTCGTCGAAGGTGAGACCGTCGGCGACCGGGACCCAGATCTGGATCCCGCGCTTGCCGGTGACCTTCGGCATTGCTTTCACACTGATGTGGTCGAGGGCCGTGCGGTGCAGTCGTGCGAGCACGAGGACGTCGTCGAAGTCGCTCGATTCGCCCGGGTCGATGTCGATCATCGCCCACGTGGGTTGGTGAGGATGGTGGATGGTCGAGGTCCACGGATGCAGTTCGATCGCCCCGTAGTTTGCGACCCAAGCCAACGCGGCCGGTGAGTCCAATACGAGGTACTCCTGCGTCTCGCCCGGATCCGCGTCTTTGTTGTGCCAGCGCTGCAGCCATTCAGGCGCATGCTTTGGAACGGCCTTGTGCCAGAAGCCCGGCTTGACGATTCCGTCGGGGTAGCGGTGCAGGTTCACAGGACGGTCGACGAGGTACGGCAACATCGCCGGGGCCATGCAGGCGTTGTGGCGTATCAGGTCTCGCTTCGTCACGGCACTGAAGCGACCCTTCGCTGGGAACAGGACCTTGTTGAGATTCGTGAGTTGCAGATTCTCCCCGGCGAACTCCCACGTGCCCTTCACACCCAAGGAGTCGAGTGCTGCCAACTCGTCGGCGCTGGGCGCCGACCAGATCGAGTTGCTCGACCATGTTGCTGCGGGTGCGGACTTCACCTCGTCGTTGGTACGTCCGCTCTTGATCGACCAGGGGAAATCCTCCGCGTCCCACCCCTTGACGGCGAACTCGTCGTTCTTCTTGATGAGCAGCCATTGTCCCTTGTTGCCTCGCGGCCCGCGCCGGACCAAGGCGAAATGACCGCGGAGCTTCTGGCCATACAGGTCGAAATGCAGGTCGCCCGCCTCGGTCGCGGCGATCGGATCGGCGCCATCCGTGATCTCCCATGTGCCCCAGTCCCAAACGATCACGTCGCCGCCGCCGTACTCGCCCTTGGGGATCACGCCCTCGAAGTCGAAGTACTCCAACGGGTGGTCCTCGACGTGCACGGCCATGCGTTTCGCGTCCGGATCCAGGGTCGGGCCTTTGGGAACCGCCCAGCTCAACAAGACGCCGCCGGCTTCCAACCGGAAGTCGTAGTGCAGACGCGAGGCTCGGTGACGTTGCACCACGAAGCCGTGACCATCTTTGACGGGCGCGGATGTTCCTGCGGGCTCCGACGTGACATCGAAGTTGCGCTTCTGGCGGTAGCGCTTGAGACGCTCGGGGGCAGCCGTCGACTTGCGCGGCGGTCGGGTCGGCTGGCGGGTCGACTTCTGTGCCATCGCTACCCGGCCTTTCGAGCGACCTTCCGCGACGCCTTTCGTGGCTCGCGCCGCTTCTTCGCAGCATCGACGCTCGCCTCCAGTGCAGCCATCAGATCGAGCACTCGACCCTCCGGCTTCTCTGCCGTCTCGACGATCTCCTTGCCTGAGTTCTTGGCGGCAATCCGCTTGCGAAGAGATTCGGTGTACGTGTCGTGGTACTTGGTGGGATCCCACTCGCTCGACAGGCCCTCGATCAACTGCGTGGCCATGCGCAGTGCCTTGGGATCGGGTTTGGTCCTTCTCGGCATTCCGTCGATCTCGGAGCGCTTCCCGATCTCGTCCGCAAAGCGCATGGTCGACATCGCCAGCGCACCGTCGAGCGGGCGAACTGCGGCCAGGTGCTGCTGGTCGCGCAGCACCACTGTGCCGATGCCCACCCTTTCCTCTTCCTCCATCGCTGCCAGCAGCAGCCCATAGCTCTTCTTCGCGCCTTCGCCATCGGGCACGAGCCAATAGGTGTTCTCGTAGTAGATCGGATCGATCTCTTCGAGCGCAACGAAATCGGAGACATCGATGAGCTTGTTCGACGGGGGACGGAGGGCGTCGATCTCCTTCTCGTCGAATGTCACGTACTTGCCGTTCTTGATCTCGTAGCCGAGTGCGATGTCATCGCTGTCGACCTCTTTGCCGGTCTCCTCGGAAACCTTGCGATAGCGGATGCGCGCCCCGGACTTCTTGTCGAGTTGGTGGAAGTGCACGTCGTGGTCGTGAACAGCGGTGAACGCTTTGACGGGCACGTTGACCAGCCCGAAGTTGATCGAGCCTGTCCACAGTGAGCGAGCCATGTCAGCGCGCCACCAAGACTGGTACTTCCGAATCGCGGATGACATCGCCACTGACCGACGACGTCACCAGACGCTTGAACCAACCCCGCTGATGGGTGCCGACGACGATCACATCGACGTGGTGCGTGCGCGCGGCTTCCAAGATCGCTTCCGCTGGGTCACCGGTCTCGCCGATCGACTCCGCCTTGGTGAGACCGGCCTCATGGGCGACGCCATCTGCGGTTCGCTCGGCGGCGTCGACGCGGTCAGCGGATGGATCCGGCTCGTCCGGCGTGCGAACCACGAACGGGACGCTGCCGATGACGCCGGCGCCCGGGATCGAGAGTGGATAGGCAGTCCCGTAGCGAAGACCATCATGACCCCAGACGACCGGCGCGGTCTCGGCCACGTTCACCAGTGTGTACTGCGCCGAGTCGCCGAACAATCGAT
Source organism: Ilumatobacteraceae bacterium (assembly GCA_031424145.1). Lineage (GTDB taxonomy): Bacteria > Actinomycetota > Acidimicrobiia > Acidimicrobiales > Ilumatobacteraceae > JAENVT01. The sequence goes on along the minus strand of JANPGV010000307.1, from coordinate 17,560 downwards.
AGGCGGTGTGGGCCGCGGCGACGGATGTGTCACTGTCGTCGACCGCTATCAGGACGTGTGTCATGACCTGCCAGTACCCGTTCCCGGGGTGCTCCAACCCCCTTGTTCCAATCATCGACTTTTGGCGATTGCCGTGTCAGATCACCAGCGTCGTTCCGCCGTCCACGACCACGACGTGCCCGGTCACGTAGGTGCTGCGGATCAACCCGATCACAGCCTCGGCGCAGTCGTCGGGCGTAGCCGAGCGATGCAGAGGCGATGTCGCCGCGACCGCCGCATGTTGGTCCTCCCACTGCGACGTCCAGGGTGTGGCGACGAGCCCCGGGGCGACGGCATTGACGCGAACTGGCGCGCACGCTTTGGCGAGCAACATCGTCATGTGGTTCAGCGCAGCCTTGGACATCGCGTAAGCGATCGACGAGCCGATCGGTCGGAGACCGGCGATGGACGTGATCGTTACAACGTTGGCGGTCGGCGATTGTCGGAGGTGCGGCATGGCCGCCTTCGTCAGCCACCAGGTGCCGAAAACGTTGACCTCGAAGGTTCTCCGGAAGATGTCGTCGGTGAGCGCTTCCAGATCGTTGTGGGCGACGCGTGTTGTCCAACCGGCGTTGTTGACGAGAATGTCGAGCTGACCGAAACGATCGACCGTACGGGCGATCAGTTCGTCGCCTTGAGCCTGGTCGCTGATGTCGGCCTGCACATACAACGACGCTGTCGGCAACGAGTCGGCGACTGCAATGCCGGCTTCGACCGACGAGGACGAATTGACGACGACACTGGCACCGAGATCGGCAAGCCGTCGCGCGGTTGCTTCGCCGATCCCGCTCGAGGAGCCGGTCACGATCGCCACCTGACTGTCGAGTCTGTCCATATGTCGCTGCTCCGTTCTCGCTGCTGCGAACCTAGCTTTCACCAGGATGTCTGAGAGCGCCGATGACCTCGCGCAGCGTCACATTCGAATCGTTCTTGAAGCGGGACAGGCGTTCATAGACATCGGAGGCCGCGCGGCCGAATCCGTCCGGCAGACCGTGTGCCGCGAAGCTGTCGGCGATCTCATCGAGCTCACCGGCGAAGCGCCACGCCTTGGGCGCGTTGGTGGCTGCGGCTCGCTCCGATTGTCCGGCAAGGTCGGGCATCGACGTTGCCCACTCGGCGAGCAATGCGTCCTCGACCGTCTCGGCCTTGGCGAGAGCGCGGATGGCCAGCAGCAGCGCCGCACTTCCTTTGGTCCACGCCGCGAAGCAGACCTTGACCGCCGATGCGGCGCCCGGTCCGCCGTCTACCACCAGCGTCTCGAGCGGTGAGCCTGCCCACAGCCGAGCAACCTGTGTAGCAGCGTCACCCGACAGATACAGGCGGGTGTTGCCCGGCTTCTGTACGGGCGGGCCGACAACACCGCCATCGACGAATCGCTCGAAGAGCTTGGCGACCTCCCGAGCAGTCGCCGGTGAGACGGCGTTGACATCGATGTACACGCCATCGAAGCCGGCGGCGGAGATCGACCGGGCGACAGCGATTGCGGACGCCGGTGGACACACCGAGACGATCACGTCCGCGCGTCGCACGAGGACGTCGATCGACCCAACGTCCTCCATTCCGGCCGCTTCCGCTCGCGTTCGAGTGGCTACCGACCTGCCGTGGCCGCACCACAGACGTTCTCCATCGCAGGCCGCGGCCAGCGACGCCCCCATTGCTCCGGGGTGCACGAACCCGGTGACCATGGCTAGCGGCTCGCGTAGCGAACCGGCGTGGACCAGGCTGGATCGACGTGACGCTGCCAGTATTGATCGCGCAGCTCCGTAGTCCGTGGCCCGACGCGACCATCGCCGATCGGCCGGCCGTTGAGCCGCGTCACGGGCATCACACCTCCGGCCGTCGTGCAGGTCAGCACCTCGTCGGCTCGCAGCAGGTCGTCGGCCGTCATCCGTCCCTGCTCGGCCGGCGCTCCGGCCTCTGCACAGAGCTCTAGGAGTGTGCGCCGGGTGATCCCCAGCAGCGTTCCGGTCGCCGGAGTGAGCCAGCGGCCGTCGACAAACGCGAAGACGTTGTAGCCGGGGCCCTCAGTGATCGCGCCACTCATGTCACGGAGCACGACCATCTGCGCGTCGTGGTCGTAGGCATCGAACTGAGCCATGTCGAGATCGAGCCAGTGGTAGTTCTTGACGGACGGATCCACGCTTTCCGGCGGAATGCGCGGGATCTCGCTGATCCACATGCTCGCACCCACGGCCTGTTGCTCTTCGGGACTGACCCAGATGTACGGCACCGCGAAGCAGTAGAGGTTGTTGCGACAGGTGCGCAAGTCGCGGCTTCCGGCGGCAGGACGTCCACGCGTGCACGTCATCGAAACGTAGGCGCGCTGCAGACCCGCTCGGCTGACGCATTCGTGGAGCACTGATTCCAACTGCTCACGTGTTATGCCGATGTCGAGCCGGAGTTGCGTTGCGCTGTGCATGAAGCGCTCGAGGTGGGCGTCGAGTCGAAAGAATCGGCCGTCCCATACGCTGACCACGTCGTACGTGCAATCGGAGCGCGTCATCCCCATGTCGAGGATCGAGATCTTTGCCTCGGCAATAGGACAGAACGCACCGTCGATGTACGCGGCACCTGCCGACCAGTCGCGTTCATCACCGTCACCTTCACTGGCGACGAACAGGCAGAAGGGATGGCCCGCCGGATCGAGCATCACGCGAACACCTTCCTGCGGCTGGTGCTCGGCGAGGGCGGCTCCCAAGCCCCTCGCGAAGGCAACGCCTGCGTCGAGGTCGTCGACTGCTATGTCGAGGTGAGCCATCATTTGCTGCTCGCCCGACGCAGCCGGCCAGACGGGGGCGACGTAGTCAGCCTCGTACTGGAACGACAGGCCCGTCCCGCCGGCCGGGGGTTTCAGCATCACCCATCCATCCTCAGGTGCGGCGCCCGGTCTGGCCGGCTCGTTGGCCGTCATCGACCATCCCAGCATCTTCTCGTAGAACCCCGCGAGCCCTCGCGGATCGTCACTGTCGAGTACCGCCGCTGAGATGAGTGTTCGTGAATCCGTCATGGCTGCATTCTCCCCGCCGCAACCGGCTGTTCGCCAGATGGGCCTCGGAGCTATCGTCAAGGGCGAAGCCAAATCGAACCGGAAGAGAGTGAACGATGAGCACTAAGACTGGCGCGGGCGATCACCTATCCGATGTGCAGAAGCTGCGCGAGAACGCCAGAAAACACATCGAACGTGGACCGTTGACCGAGGACTACGGCGCCGAGCAGGAACGTGTCGTCAAGGTGCTCAATGAAGCGCTCGCCACCGAGTTGGTGTGCGTGTTGCGATACAAGCGCCACTACTACATGGCGGAGGGCATCAACTCCGCCCCGGTCGCCGCGGAGTTCCTGCAGCACGCCACGGAAGAGCAGGGTCACGCCGACCAGATCGCGGCCAGGATCGTGCAGCTTCAGGGTGAGCCCGACTTCAACCCCGCCACGTTGGTCGAGCGCAGCCACGCCGAATATGTACCGGGCGACAGCCTCATCGACATGATCACCGAGGACCTGGTCGCCGAGCGGGTGGCCATCGCTTCATACACCGAGATCATCCGCTGGATCGGCGACAGCGACATCACGACCCGCCGTCTGATGGAGAGCATCCTCGCGGTCGAAGAGGAGCACGCCGACGACCTTCTGACATTCCTGAAGCAGTTCGGCGTCCAGCTGTAGACCTTGAAAAGGGAGCGTTCCTCGCCCTGACGCTCGCTCCTCGCGTCGGCTTCGCGTTGGCGACCGAGACTTGGTCAAAGCACGTTGCCAGCGAGAGTCCCGTCGAACTGATTCGCGCGATCGAGGAGGACGTGCGCCCGCGGTGGGTGCTGTGGGGCCGCGAGCCGATGGGCTTTCTCGTCGACGGTGGGTTGCGCCTGGCGAAGTGCTGGGACGTCGCCGCGGTTCAGCGATTGCTTGTGGGTGGTTGGCGAACAGATCCCGGCCGGGCGTGGGCCGAGCTGCACGACCTGGACGGAGAACCACCGGTTGAAGCCCCCGTCGACTTGTTCACCGAGCCAGACGACGATCGCCAGGCGGATGAACCCGTTCGCGATGACGGGTTCCTCAAGCCGGAGTGGCTGGCGCCCGACTTCGAGTGGACGCCGGCACGGCTCGAACGTTGGGCCCAACTGGCCGCACAGGCCGCATCGCTGCAGCAGGCACGATTGGCAATTCTCGGGGATCGACCAAAGGCCTTGTCGACTGCCCGATCGGAGTCCGCCGCTGAGCTGCTGTGTGCCGAGCTCTCAGCCGACGGGCTGCCCATGGATCGTGGAGTCGCCGAATCGATCATCGAATCGTTCGTCGGACCGCGTCCACGAACGGAGACGGAGGCGGCAGAGCAACGGCTGGCGCGCGACGCGGAGGTGTTGCGTCACTCCTCGAATCCGAACTGTGATCTTCGCAATACCGCTCAGGTGAGGTCGTTGTTGCGCGGCATCGGCGTCGAGTTGCCGGACACGCGGGCGTGGCGACTGGAGGCAATCCGTGGATCTCATCCGCTGGTCGACGCATTGTTGGAATGGCGCAAGGCCGAACGGATCGCGACAACGTTCGGATACGGCTGGTTGGACGAACACTTGGGAGGTGACGGTCGACTTCGCGGCGAGTGGTCGGCAAGCGACGGCGCCGCGGGCCGAATGACGGCATCAGCCGGTCTGCACAACATGCCTGCGCACCTGCGCCCTGCCGTCATCGCCAACGACGGCTACGTGTTCGTCCGCGCCGACCTCGGGCAGATCGAGCCGCGGATCCTCGCCGCGGTATCGGGTGATCAGGCGCTGGCCGAGGCAGCTGTGCAGGACGACATGTACCTGCCGGTGGCAGAGCAGTTGGGCGTCGACCGCGCTACCGCGAAGGTCGCGGTGCTCGGGGCGATGTACGGGCAGACGACCGGTCACGGCGCAGCCGCGTTGCGCGGGCTCGAACAGGCATATCCCGTGGCGATGAGGTATCTCACCGATGCGGATGTCGCCGGCCAAGTGGGCCGCGACATTCGCACGTATGGCGGGCGGCTTGTTCGCATGGGGTCCCCGGTTGCCGATGCGCTGAGCGACCGCGACAATCGCAGCAGGGCGGCGGCGCGAGGTCGCTACGGCCGCAACGCGATGGTTCAAGGCGCCGCGGCCGAGTTCTTCAAGGTGTGGGCAGTGATAGCGCGCAGCAGAGCCGCGGAGCTCGACGCCGAGATCGTGCTGTGCCTGCACGACGAGTTGCTCCTTCACGCGCCGGCTGACCAGGGATCCGCTGTCGCCCAGTTGATCGTGGATTGTCTGACAGACGCAGCTCGACATTGGGCTCCCGACAACGCGGTGAGGTTCGTCGCCGATGTCAGTGTCATCAGCAGATGGTCTGACAGCAAGAACTGAAAGTATCGTGCCGGCGTGACTGTCCGAACGGATGACGAAGCGGCGCGTCTCGCGCACCTCACGAACGGGCCGTCAAGTCTGCTGATCGTGAGCACAGGCGGCATGCCGAGCCTTGTTCATTGGGGAGCGCCTCTAGGCGAAGCGGATCGGCGATTGCTCCGTGCGGTCGAGCGGCCCGTGCCGCGCGGTGGTCTCGACATCGACCCGCCGGTCGGTCTGATCGCGGAGTCCAGCGTGGGCTACTTCGGCCGGCCGGGCATCGAGGGGCACCGCGACGATGGTGGCGATTTCACCCCGCAGTTTGCATTGCTCTCCAGCCACACCGACGAACGCCGAGCGGAGTTCGCGCTCGTGGACGAAGCGGCAGGGCTTTCGCTCACCATCACCGTCGTCCTCCATGAGAGTGGCGTCGCCGTGTTCAACACTTCGCTGTCGAACGACGGCGAAACCCAGTATTGGCTCAATGCGCTGCGACTGAGCCTCCCGGTTCCTGCTGAGGCCGAGGAGTTGCTGACGGTAGGCGGGCGATGGACGAACGAGTTCGGCCAGACGCGCACGCCGTGGAAGAGGAACTGCCTGACGATCGAAAACCGCCGTGGCAGGACCTCACACGAGCGACTCGGAGTGGTGTTCGCGGGGACCCCGTCCTTCACAGAACACAGCGGGGAGGTGTGGGGCTGCCACATCGGGTGGAGCGGGAACTTCGAGCTGGTCTGCGATTCGGTGACCGATGGACGGCGGTCGCTGCAGGTTGGGGAGCTCTTGGCTTCGGGGGAGGTGTGCCTCGGGCCCGGTGAAAGCTACGAGATGCCGACCATCTACGCGGCATACGCCCCGGACGGGCTGAACGCTGTGTCGAACAGCTTTCACGCCTTCATGCGTGCCAGGCCGCAGCATCCATCGACACCGCGGCCTGTGCTGCTCAACATCTGGGAAGCGGTGTACTTCGATCACAACCTCGACACGTTGCGAGGCCTCGCCGACATTGCGGCACAGTGTGGTGTCGAACGCTTCGTCGTCGACGATGGATGGTTCCACGCCCGCCGAAACGACGACGCCGGCCTCGGCGATTGGTGGGTCGACACCGAGGTCTGGCCGTCCGGTCTGGCGCCGTTGATCGAGCACGTACGCGGGTTGGGCATGCAGTTCGGGATCTGGGTCGAGCCGGAGATGGTGAATCCCGACTCGGATCTCTACCGCGACCACCCTGACTGGACGCTGGTCGATCCGCGATATCCGGCAGTCTTCGGTCGCAATCAACTGGTGCTCGACCTCGCCCGGATCGAGGTGCGTGACTACCTCTTCGGTCTGCTCGATGCCTTGCTGCGCGATCACGACATCGCCTACGTCAAGTGGGACATGAACCGCGATCTCGTCGCGGCCACGTCGGCGGGACGAGCCGGGGTCCATCGACAGACGCTCGGTGTCTATGACCTGTTCGATCGGCTCCGCGCCGCGCATCCCGGCGTCGAGTTCGAGACATGTGCATCGGGTGGCGGGCGCGTCGACTTCGGGATATTCGAGCGCACGGATCGGGCGTGGACCAGTGATTCGATCGACGCTCTCGACCGCCAACAGATCCAGCGTGGCTTCTCGTTGCTCTTCCCACCCGAGTTGATGGGCAGTCACATCGGTTCGCCCATCGCGCACACCACGGGGCGTTCGCACGGGCTCGGGTTCAGAGCGATCGCTGCTGTGTTCGGCTCACTCGGAATCGAATGGAACCTGTTGAAGGCCTCGGACGAAGACCGAGCCGACGTCACCGCGATCGTCGCTCTCCACAAGGAGCTGCGACCTCTGCTGCACCATGGCACAGTTGTTCGCGTCGATCACCCGGACCCCGAGATCCTGGTGCATGGCGTGGTGGCTCTCGATCAGTCCTCAGCGGTGTTCGCATGCACGCGGCTGCGCTCGGGCCCATCGCTGCACGCGGCACCTCTGCGGCTGGTCGGCCTGGATCCGGCTCGGACGTACGACGTTTCACTTTTCCCGGTCGCAGGGGCCAGCCACCGAAACGCCCGGCAGGAGCCAGCATGGCTGACGGAGGGACTGCAGATGACCGGGCTCCAGCTGTCATCGCTCGGGTTCAGCGCGCCGATCCTGTCGCCCGAGACCTCGGTCCTGCTGCGCCTCACAATTCAGGATCAGTGAGCGTCGGCGACAGCCCGCTGCACAGCGGCGAGGATCTTCACGTAGCCGGTGCACCGGCACAGGTTCCCTGACAAGCCGATGCGCACTTCCTCCTCTGTCGGTGAGGCGTTGTGGTTCAACAGTGCGGTTGCCGAAATGATCATGCCGGGCGTGCAGAAGCCACATTGAACCCCTCCCTCATCGAGCAGCGCCTGTTGCAACGGATGCAGTTCGTCTCCGACCATCACACCCTCGACCGTCAACACCGCTCGGTCGGCTGCCTGTGCCGCGAGGTAGGAGCACGAGTTGACCGGGTGACCGTCGATCAGCACCATGCAAGCCCCGCATTCGCAGTCGTCGCAGCCCTCTTTCGTGCCTGTCAGGCCGATCTCGGTGCGCAGAACGCTGACCAGGTTGCGTCCGGCGTCGATGGTCACGGGATAGTCCGTTCCGTTGACGTTGAGAGTGATCGAGACGGTCACGACGCTGCTCCGATCCCGAGGCTGCGGTTGACAGGGACTGCGATCGATTCACCACGAGCGCGTCGCGCTGCTGCGTCGACTGCCCGAGATGCCATCACTCCGACGCAATGGCGGCGGTAGCGCTCGCTGGCTCTGAGGTCGCTGATCGGTGTGGACTGCTCACTGGCACGTGAAGCGACATCGGCGAGCAGCGCGGCGTCGACCTGACGGCCGATGAGTGCATCCAGTCCGCTGACCGAGACGATGGTGGGAGCAACGGCGGTGAGCGCGATCGACAACGAGGCGAGCCCTCCGTCCTCGTCGAGTGTGACCGACGCCGCCGCGCCGACGACTGCGATCTCCATGGCCCGGCGATATTCGAGACGAAGGTACGCGCTCGATGACCGCGCAGGTTGGGTTGGAAGGTGCACCGCAACGCACAACTCGTCAGGCCGCGCCGACGTGCGGCCGGGTGCCGTCCACAACTCGCCTATGGGAATGCGACGCGACTTCTTCGTCGATTGGAGCTCGATCTCTGCGGCCAACACGAGCAGAGGAGCGCCGGTGTCCATGGCCGGAGATGCGTTCATCACGTTGCCGCCGAGGGTTCCGACGTTGCGCGTCGACGGTGAGCCGACCAACGCACTTGCGTCGGCCAGCGCCGGGTACGTCCTCACGATCCCGGCGTCGACTTCGAGCCTGGCGTGCGTGACCAACGCGCCGATCCGAACGCCATCGTTGGATTCGTCGATGTCGCCGAGCGACCGAATCCGGTCGATGGCTACGACGGACTCGGGCAGAGGCGCCTTGCCCTGGCGAGCCCCGACGACCAGGTCACTGCCGCCCGCCACTGGCCGGGCACCCGAGGCGACTGCGGCGAGAGCGTCGTCGAGCGTGGTGGCGATCGTGAGGTTCATGAACGGACCTCTGACTGTGTGGCCGTCTCCCAGACCCGTTCAGCCGTCATCGGCAGCCGGCGAACCGGGCCCCCGAGCAACTTGGCGAGGGCGTTGGAGATTGCGGCAGCAGTTGCAACGTTCGGTGCTTCGGCCAGCCCCTTGGCGCCGCGTGGTCCTGCGTCCGGTGTGGCGATCTGGACGAAGTGCGTGTTGATGACCGGCGCATCGGCGGACGTCTGCAACTTGTACTCCAGCAGCGCGGCATTGCGCTGCCGAGAATCGTCGTCATACAGCGTCCCCTCGGTCAGCGCCTGACCGATGCCCATCATCACGCCACCTTGAATCTGACCGAGCGCACCGGTCTCGTTGATGATCGTTCCCGAGTCGTGCGCGGCTCCAACCTCGAGGACTCGCACCACCCCAGTCTCACGATCGAGCCGAATCCGCACGGCGTGACAGGAGAACTGCGGAGCCACAAACGAGGCCATGCCGACGTCGCCGACACACGTGGAGCCGGCCAATGGTGGCGCTGATGGCGGCGTGCCCGACCCGTGTCCGATCAACAGCTCGCCGCCGCCTGCGATCGCGGCGAGCTCGGTGATCGACACCGTCGAGCCCGGAGTACCCGCGACGTGCGCGTGACCGTCGGCCAGGACGATGTCGGCGGCGGATGCTTCGAGGTGCTCCGCCGCCAGCGCCTTGAGCTGCTCGGCGATCTGACCTGCAGCGGCCACGACCGCACGGCCGTTGTTGAACAAAGTCTGCGAACCCGTGGCACCCATGTCGTACGGAGCGACGGAGGTGTCTTGATAGATCAACTGGAAGTCCTCCGGCTCCATGCCGAGCTCCTCGGCTGCGAGTTGGCGGAGCGTCATCACCGAACCGGTGCCGCACTCTTGCGCACCGGTGATGATCTGACCGGAACCGTCGCCGTCGATCTTGATGTACGCGCCCGATGGCACCGCGAAGCTCGGCCACCAGCCGATCGCGACGCCGATCGCCTCGTCATCCGGCAGGGCCCGCCCGTACCCGACAAGCTTGGTGGCCTCTTCGATGCACTGCTGCACACCGATCTCGCCGTACGTCTGTCCACTGGGCCCTTCGACGCCCGTGTCGACCGCGTTGAGCCTGCGGAACTCGACCGGATCCATGCCCACCGCGGCAGCGACCTCGTCGGTGTGCGACTCGACAGCCCAACATGCCTGCGGCGCGGTTGGCGCCCGAACCGACCCTGACGGTTGGTGGTTGGTGTACACCAGATGGGCGGCAACGTGCAGGTTGGGGATCCGATATGGGCCGGACACGTGCATCGCCGCCAGTTGCGGGAAGAAACCGCTGTCAGCCGTGTAGGCACCGTTGTCGATTGCGATCCATGCCTGACGAGCCGTGATCGTTCCGTCGTTGCGGACCCCGGTGGTGATGTCGATGACCATCCCCTCGCGACGGCGGTCGGGAGCGACGAACTCCTCGCGCCTCGAGAACACCAGTCGCACGGGTCGCTTCGCGGCTCGGGCGAGCGCGGCTACATGCGCTTCGTAGTGAAAACCGCACTTGCCGCCGAAGCCTCCGCCGAGATGGGGGACGACGATGCGAACCCGGTTGGCCGGAAGCTGCAACGTTTCGCAGACGCCGCCGCGGGCATCGAAGGGTACTTGCGTGGACGACCAGATGGTGACCTTGTTGCCCTCCCATTGGGCGACGACCGCGCGGGGCTCGATCGGCACGGCGTGACTGCCGTCGGCCACGTAGCGACTGGTGACCACGTGGTCCGCTGCGGCCAGGCCGGCATCGACATCGCCCTTTTCGATCGACGAGAACGATGCGTCGTTGCCATTTCGCACCAGCTCACCCGCGGCGCCGTAGTCGGCCCAACCGGTGTGTACCAACGGCGCGTCCTCGGCGAGTGCCGCCTCGAGATCGGTGATGACGGGAAGAGGTTCGAACTCGACGACGATCGCGTCGACTGCCCTCTGAGCGATGGCAGCGGTTGTGGCGGCGACGGCTGCAACGACCTCTCCCTCGAATCGCACGACGTCGCGGGCGAAGAGGGTGCGGTCCTGTACGAACGGCCCGAATCGCACGTCCGGTACATCGTCGTTGGTCAACACGGCCATCACACCGGGAATGGCTCGCGCCGCGCTGACATCGATCTTGGTGATGCGGGCGTGCGCGATCCCGGCGTACCGGAACTTCGCCGCGAGCATGCCGGTGAGGGTGAGGTCCGCGGTGTACCGCCCGCTACCGGTCACCTTGTCTGGTCCGTCGGCGCGGACGAACCGTCGCTTGGTTGCTGCCGTCATGGTCGCCAATATGCCACGTCTGACGGGTGCCGGATTCATGCAGCACTCAGGCGCACTCTCCGTTCGGGACAGCCGCATCGCCTGACAGATGGTCGGCCAGCAGCGAAGCTCGCATTGCCCAGGCACGGGATTGCGCTTCTCGGCTGGTGGCCCACACCAACGCGACGGCTCTGTCATCGACGACGACGACCGCTCCGGAGTCCCCGGGGCGGATGTCCAAGTCCAGCTCGTAGCCGGGACGGATGTGCTTGCCCTCGCCATAGATATCGGCGGTGCGAATGTCGACCAATCGCTGAATGCCGACGGCCAACTCGACCGGCGCGTTGTCTCGATACACGACGACGTTGCCGTGCGCGCCGCGCCCCGCCGTACCGATCTCGATCGGTGTTGCCAGCGCTGGGTCGACCTTCAAGACGGCGACATCCAGGATCGGATCGAAGAACACGACAGTCGCATCGGCGGTTCCGTGCGTGCCACGCACCTCGACTCGCTGCGCGCCCGCCACGACATGAGCGACCGTGGCGATTCTGCCCTCGGCGACCATCAGCCCGGCGCCGTGCACCTCCACCGACTTGCAGCCGTTGGCCACCACCTGCACGGCGGAGTCGACGATGTTGCCGGCGAGCCTCGTGATGGGAGCCGGCTGGGCTGTCGAGCCACACGACGCGGCCACCAGACATCCAACACCAACGCGCGCGGCGACAAGGGAGAGGGCTCGGTACGGGATGTTCATGGCGGAGTCCGACAATCTTGTCCGATCGAGATCACCAGGTACCATCTGATGATCTTGAAGCGTGATTACTCCTTGATCGGCGAGGATTCTCGCCGCGCCGTCGAGCTCGGTCTCTCACAGGCCCAGTGGTATCGCACCGAGGTCCCACGCAAACGGATGAAGGAGCTCATGCATCGGCGCAATGGTCCGGCCATTCGCGACACGGCGCTGTGGTTCGGTCTCCTGCTGTTGTTCGCCGGGTTGGGCGTATACCTCTGGTTCTCGGTCTGGTCGCTGCTCGCGTTCGCTGTGTACGGCGTGTTGTACGGCTCGGCCTCGGATGCGCGTTGGCACGAGTGCGGTCATGGAACTGCCTTCAAGACGCGGTGGATGAACACGGTCGTCTACTACATCGCTTGCTTCATGATCATGCGCGATCCCACGGTGTGGCGATGGAGCCACGCCAGGCATCACACCGACACGATCGTCGTCGGCCGCGATCCCGAGATCGTCGCTCACCGGCCACCAGCGCTCTGGCACATCGCCGGCGATTTCCTCGGCATCTTCGCCGTGCCCATGGCGTTCAAACACATGGCAATCCACGCGTCAGGGCGGTTGACACCGGAGGAAGCGACGTTCGTACCTGACACCGAACGCCCCAAGACCTACTGGACAGCTCGCGTGTGGCTGCTCATCTACGCCGCGGTCGTGGTTGCCTGCGTCGCTTCGCGCAGCGTCTTGCCGGCAATGGTCATCGGGCTGCCGCGAATGTACGGGGCGTGGCATCACATCGTCACCGGTCTCACCCAACACAGCGGGCTCGCCGAGGACGTCACCGATCACCGGCTCAACAGTCGAACGGTGTACATGAATCCCTTCAGCCGGTTCGTGTACTGGAACATGAACTACCACGTCGAACACCACATGTTCCCGATGGTGCCCTTCCACGCGCTGCCTGCTTTGCACGCCGAGATCAAGGACGATCTGCCGACCCCGGCACCCAGCATCTTTGCGGCGTTCGCCGAGTTCGTGCCGGCCTTGCTGCGCCAGCGCAAGGACACCCGGTACTACATCGAGCGGCAGTTGCCGCAGTCTTCCAGCACGGTCGAGATGTCGAGCTGATCAGCCCAATGCCCAAGTGGATCGTGGCCTGCGGAATCGACGACGTGGACGCGGAAGACGTCATCCCCTTCGAGCACGAAGGCTGCCAGTACGCCATCTACCGGTCGCCCGACAACTCGTATTACGCCACTAACGGATCGTGCACGCACGAGCACACGTTGCTCGCCGACGGATTGGTCATGGATCACATCATCGAGTGTCCCAAGCACAACGGCCGGTTCGACTACCGCACCGGCGAGGGCAAGGGCGCGCCCATTCGCGTGAACCTGAAGACGTACCCGACCAAGGTCGACGACGGAAACGTCAGCATCGACATCGGTGCGTAATCGCCCGACCAAGTCTCAACCTTCGACGTGAGGTTGAGCCTTAGCTGGTGAGCTCCAACTGCTTCACGAGCGGTTCCAGTCGGGCGACGGTGTACGGCGGCCTCATCGAGAAGATGACGAGATCCACGCCGGCCGCGCCAAATTCAGCCGCGCTCGCCGCCATAGCCGACGGGTCCGCATCCTCGGACCACATCAGATGCACCGAGCGACGGATCTCTCCCGGGCTCCGACCGATCTCTGCGCAGCGCTGGTCGAGGATGTCGCTGGTCGACCTCCATTGAGCAGGACTTTCGGGACCGGCCATGTCCCACATGTCGGCCCAGCGTGCGGCGGCAGGCAGCGTTCGGTTGGGCCCGCGCCCGCCGATGACGATCGGAATGCGGGGCTGCACCGGCTTGGGCTCGCATCGGGCGTCGGTGAGTTGGTAGTACCGGCCGCTGAAGTTGGTGAGCTCATTCGGTCAGCAACGACGTGATCACCTCCAGGCCCTCGTCAAAGCGATCGAAGCGTTCCTTCAACGAGCCGAGCGGGATGCCATACGCCTTGGATTCGGGCTCGAACCACCCGGCGCCAAGGCCGAGGTTGAAGCGACCGCTGGAGATGTGATCGAGGGTCACGGCAGCGTTGGCGGTGACGGCAGGATGCCGGTAGTGCATCCCGTTGACCATGCATCCGAGCCGAAGTTGCTTCGTTGCCTGGGCCATGGCGGCCAGCACCGCCCAACTCTCGAGGTGCGTTCCGTCGAGCGGGGGAGTCAGCGGATAGAAGTGGTCCATTACCCAAGCCGACTCGAACAGATCGATGTCGTCGGCGGCCCGCCACACGTCGAGGAAGTCGGCCCAGCGGCCATGTTGTGGAGGGGTTTTAATGCCGTAAGCGACCATGCTCAGACCGTAGATCAGCCGACGGACCAATTACGGCAGGTATGAGGACCAAGGCACGATTAACGCCTATAGTAGTGATATCGCTACGTTGAGAGCAAGAGATGCAGACCTGCGCTCGCCAAGATCTTCAGTTTCATCACACCTCGAGCCTTCGAGCGAGCCTTCATTTATGTGAGTTGAGCTGGATATATGGCCCATCACTGCTATCTCTTGCTGGCATCGGCGAACGTCGAAGGTAAAGAATCGACGAAGTTTTCTCTTGCCAAGGTACTAAGCCCTAGGTATAGTCCCGCCTCACTCTCGGTAGCGGACGGCTGCGAGAGCTTCAGGACGGAAAGGGACGGGCGTGAGGGACGATTGCAATCGCGGCACATCTTTGTCATGCCCCGAACTGACCACTAGTCGGTCGATTGATCGGCGCCGGAGCCTTGGGACTCACCAGGCACGACGAGAGCGGGGATGGATGATGTTGCGAAATTGGCGGAAGATGTTGGGCGCCCTGTCAGTGGTCCTGGGCATGACAGTGCCCATGGTGACGATTTCAAACGTTGCGACGGTGCACGCCGACGCCGCCTGCCTTACTGCCACGGCGTCGTTGAACGGGCTGTGCGTGGAAAGTTCCACGGATGGCTCCTCCGAGCCGCCGTATGGGACGCCTGCAAATCACGTTCGCGCTGGTGATGCGATCCCCGAGTTCAAGTGGCTCGTCAACGAGGACGACTCCACCGGTGATCCGTCCTTCACGCTGACCGACAACCATGTCGCCGACTGCCTTCCGACAAGTGCGGGTGTCGATGCTGCGACCGCGGCTGCGAACCCCGCCCTCGCCATCTATCAAGGCGCCGGCACCGGCGACCTCGCCAACTGCCCTTGGCCGTCGGTTCACGCCTCGCCGGGTCATTCGACGGTGATCGCTAGCGGCGACCAACACGACTTTGCCAATATTGGCAACCTCGCGTCGCTCGGCGACCACAAGTATCTGCTTTCGGTCACGGCTGTCGGCTACAAGATCGACGGCGTTCACTTCGAGGTGAAGAGTGGCCAGCTCCACTCGGTGAACGAGGAGGTGGGTGCACCGTTCGTCGTGCGCATGAACCCGATGCCGAAGAAGACGACGACATTGCGCGTGCATGTCTACAACGACAACGCGTCGACCAACGGCCAGTGGGATGGCCAGACCGAGACGTTGCTCACGTGCGACGTCGCCACGCGGGCTCAGCGGATCAACAACTGCGGTGGCGCGAACGTGACTGATGCAAATCGCATCGCCGACCCGTCGACGGACATGTCGGGCTTCGCGGTGTCGATCACCGACGTTCTCGCACCAACCACCACCGACGTGTACGGCAACCCGCTGTGCACGCAATATCAAACTGACTCGAGCGGAAACATACTTCTCGATGGAGGCGGCGCGCCGACCCCGATCAAATTCGGGGACAACGTGAACTACGCCACGGTCAATGCCAATGGCAATGTCACCTATTCGTACGACGCGGCTGGCAACCCGATTGCCCGTAACGGCGGGGCGAGCGGCAGCGCGTTGGCCGGCACTGAGTCGACCTGCGTCTCCGACCACTACGGCGACATCGTGATTCCCAACCTAGGCCCGAACCGATACGCAGTGACGGTCGTTCCCCCCGACCCACGCACGCACAATGGCGACAAGTGGGTCCAGACCACCACACTCGAGGGCGGCCACGACTGGGACAGCTGGAACCTCGAGGGTGGCAGCGGATACGACACGGAACTGATCGTCGGGGGCGAGCGGGTCACCCCTATCGCTCACGGCTTCGTCAAGCTGACGAACAACGACCAGGTGTGGAAGGACGCCGAGGCGACTCGGCCGATACCGCAGAGCGGCCTACCCAACCCCCTTACCTACACCGACGCGGAGAGGGCCTACTACGACGCGTCCCAAGGATTCTCCGATGCCGCAACGGCGGTCAACAACCACGGTGTGCTGACCGGCACGATCGCGATTGGTCGGGCCTACATCGGCTCCGGGGGCTCCACTGTGCTGGCGGGTACCAATCTCACCAACGCGAAGAAGGACGGCGTGATCGAGGACGGGCTGATTTCGATCAGCTGCTTGGCTACGTGCGTAGCCCCGACCGATACAACAATCTGGACCGGCAGAGCCCGGGCAGACGGTAGCTTCTCCGTCGCGGGCCTGGAGACCGGTGACTACAGCGTCGCCTTCTGGGACGAGACCCAGAGCTACATCATGGCCACGTTGCAATACCACGTCGATGGCCAGCCAAATCCGGTTCTGCCCGCCACCAATGTCACCGACGCGAGCGACATATTGCTGCCGGGGTGGTTCACCGACCTTCAAGGCACCATCTTCAACGACAAGAACGGCAATGGCGTTCGTGACAATGGCGAGGACGGGATCCCCGATTTCACCCTCACCGAGCGCACCCGTGGCAACTCCGTGCAAGACCAGGGCGCCAGCATCGCTGTCACCAACGACAAGGGAGAATATGACCTGAGCCAGGGCTACCCGCTCGGGCAGTTCCTCATCGCAGAGGCGTACAACCCTCGTTACAAGAACACAGGGTTCACCTACAAAACCGACAACGATCCGAACGGGCACACCGTGCTGTCGTCACAGGTTGATATCGCCTTCCTGCCGGTCATCGGCCTGTCGGCCAAGCTCGACTGGGGCGTGCAGGCATACGGTCAAGGGGCGGACTACTGGTCGGGAGCGTGCACGGACAAGGTCAATGGCTGCGGCACCGGCGCCGTTCCATTTGCGCCGGCCCGGTTCAATGAGAACGGCGGCATCGTTGGCACCGTCACCTACGACGTGACGCGGAACGAATTTGATCCGGCCTACTCCGCGCAAGAGGATTACCAGCCCGGCGTGTCTGGCATTCCCATGCAGCTATGGAAGTCAGTAAAGGACGCCAAAGGCAACATCCTCTACTACAACACCGCTGGCGGATACCCGAACGGGGATGGAGCGGCCCAGCAAGGTGGCATCCTTGCGTCGAATGGGGGCGATTGCGTTAGGCCGCCGGATGCCCGCGGTACGGACGCCGTCACCGACCCGTCGCAGGATTGCAAGCCCTTCGACTACTACGTCACCGAGAGCTGGCAGCGGCCCGTTGGCTGCATGGCTCTCGATGTGAACGGCAACAAGCTCGGCGGAGAAATGGCGTTACCAGATGCGCCATCGAGCATTGACTATTCGCACAACCCCGACAACCTGACCGACTTGTCTACCCCCGCCGAGAAGGCGGACTGCATCGAAGCTCCGATGAACGGCTTCCAGATCGGCGGCAACGGTACCGTCGACGGCAACTACGCGTTGACCAGCTTGGTCAAGTCCAA
>JANPGV010000306.1:0-2308 GCA_031424145.1 Ilumatobacteraceae bacterium | reverse complement strand
CCGACCCACAACTCGCTGCTCGCCGACTACTACCCGATCAACTCGCGCAGCAGGGTGTTCAGCATGCATCGCGCCGCAAACGCCGTCGGGTCGTTCGTCGGTCCCTTGTCTGCGGGCCTCCTGGCATACGCGTTCGGTTGGCGTGCTCCGTTCCTCGTGTTCGTGATCCCCACGTTGGTCTTCGCCGTCATCGCCCTCCGTCTGCAGGAGCCCGTTCGCGGGAAGTGGGAGCGGCAAGCGATGGGCGCCAGCGACGACGTCGTCGCCACCGAGGAGACGGCGCCGTCGTATGCCGAGAGCTGGCGAACGGTGCAGAAGATCGAAAGCCTCAAGCGCATCTGGTGGAGCCTGCCGTTCCTCGCCACGGCGCTGATCGGTTTCGTTGCCCTCGCGTCGTTGCTCTACGAGCAGCAGTTCGGATTGGACGACCGTGCCAGGGGAATCGCTGCCGCGATCGCGGAGCCCTTCCAGCTCGTCGGCCTCGTGTTCGGTTCGAGGATAGTCACCCGCCGATTCCTCGGCGACATGCGCGGGCTGATCCGCTTCCTTGCGGGGGTCGCCGTAGCTACTTCGATCGCAGCGATCGCGTTCGCCCTTGCTCCGAACATCGTTGTCGCCGTCGGGGTGAACTGCGTCATCTCGGCGTCGTTGGCGATGCTGGGCCCGGGCATCCTCGTCGCCCTGTCGTTGGCCATCCCTCCGAGGGCCAGAGCGACAGGGTTCTCTGTCGCTTCGCTGTGGGTGATTCCCGGACTGATCGTGCTGCCCATCATCGGCTGGATCTCTGGTCACCTCGGGATCCGTTGGGGCTTGCTGGTGCTGGTCCCGCTCTTCATCATCGGCAGCTTGATACTGGGCAGCGCCGGGTCAGTCATCGACGCGGATATCGCTCAGGTGTGGCGAGCAGCAGCCGCCCGCAGTGAGGCCTTGTACCAGCGACGCCAGGGTCAGAGTGACTTGCTGCTGATCCGTGGCGTCGATGCGGGATACGACGGCCGCCAGGTCCTGTTCGGCGTCGACATCGACATCAAGGAAGGCGAGATCGTTGCCCTGCTCGGTACGAACGGCGCGGGCAAGAGCACCCTGTTGAAGGCCATCAGTGGCGTCGTCGAGGCGAACCGTGGTGCCGTGGTGCTCGACGGTCGCGACATCACTCACGCGCCGCCCAACGAGATCGCAGCTCTCGGCATCAGCCAGATGCCAGGCGGGCAGGGTGTGTTCGGTTCACTTACTGTCGGCGAGAACCTCCGTCTCTCCGGCTGGACACGTGATCGTCACGATGTCGATGCTGCGATCGAGGACGTGGTGACCACCTTCCCCATCCTGCGCGAGCGCTACGCCACGGCGGCAGCCGACCTCAGCGGCGGTCAGCAACAGATGCTGGCCCTCGGTATGGCGTTCATCGCCAAGCCGCGCGTCCTGTTGATCGACGAGCTCTCGTTGGGTCTCGCCCCGGTGATCGTCGGGCAGCTGCTGCCTCTGGTCCGGCGGTTGGCCGATGACGGCGTCGCTGTGATCCTCGTCGAGCAGAGCGTCAACGTCGCGTTGACCTTGGCCGAGCGCGCCTACTTCATGGAGCGCGGCACCATCCGCTTCTCGGGTCCCACCGCCGATCTGTTGAATCGCCCCGACCTGCTTCGATCGGTGTTCCTCACCGACATCTCCGCGTCGGCGCAGCAGGGCGCCGCGGTCGACCACGACGATCAGCCCGCGCTCGAGGTGGTCGAGGTCAGTCGGTCCTTCGGCGGCAATGTCGCGGTCTGCGGCGTGTCGTTCGCGGTCGCGAAGAGCGAGATCCTCGGCATGATTGGTCCGAACGGCGCCGGCAAGACGACCCTGTTTGATCTCATCAGCGGCTATGTCACGGCCGATGCCGGCCGGGTCCTGCTCGACGGTCGCGACATCAGCACCGACTCGGCCACCGTGCGAGCGCGCCGCGGGCTGGGCCGCAGCTTTCAAGATGCTCGGCTCTTCCCCGACATGACTGTTGCGGAGGGCGTTGCTGTTGCGTTGGAACGATGGACGACGCAGCGAAGCGTTCTGGCCGCGGCGCTTCGCTTCCCAACGGTCTTCGATGACGAGGAGCGAACCCACATTCGCGTCGACGAGCTCATCGACATGATGAACCTTGGCGCCTACCGCAACTCGTTCATTCGCGAACTGTCGACCGGTACGCGCCGCATCGTCGATCTCGCCTGCCTCGTGGGTCATCGTCCGACCGTCGTGCTGCTCGACGAGCCGTCCAGCGGCATCGCTCAGCGCGAGGTCGAAGCACTGGCGCCGGTCCTGCTGAGGCTGCGTGACGAGA
>JANPGV010000305.1:0-10519 GCA_031424145.1 Ilumatobacteraceae bacterium | reverse complement strand
AGTAGGGCGATGACGATGCCCATGCCGAGGACGTACAGCTCGATGAGCCCGAACAGCCGTCCGACCGCGAAACAAGCGACCGCCGCGGCAATCGCTGTCCAGCCGTGACGGGTGATCATCTGACGACCTAGCGACCGGTGGGCACGGGAACCGAGCCGACGACTTCGCGGATGACCGTTGTGCCCGTAACACCCCGAGACATCGCATCGGGCCGAAGCATGACTCGGTGCGACAACACGGGCTCGGCGACGGCCTTGACGTCGTCGGGCGTCGCGTACTCGCGACCTTGGCTCGCGGCACGGGCACGCGTTGCACGCGAGAGCTGCAGCGTGGCCCGGGGTGACAGGCCGAGCAGCAACGCAGGATGCCTGCGGCTGGCTTCGGCAAGATCGACCATGTAGCCCTGCAGCGTGAGGGCGAGGTGCACCGTACGGACGGCATCGATCAGGGCCATCACTTCCTCGGTCGTCACCACGGGCTGCAGCTCGCTCATGGCAGTGTTGGCGCCGTGTGTCTGAACGATTGCCAGTTCGGCTTCACGATCTGGGTAGCCGAGCGACAGCCGCATCAGGAAACGGTCGAGCTGGCTTTCGGGCAAGCGATACGTGCCTTCCTGCTCGACGGGGTTCTGTGTTGCGATGACCATGAACGGCTCCGGCAGCATGTGGCTGGCACCGTCGGCGCTGACCTGGCGTTCTTCCATTGCCTCGAGCAGAGCCGATTGAGTCTTCGGTGAAGCGCGGTTGATCTCGTCGGCGAGCACGATGTTGGCGAACAGCGGGCCGCGCTGGAACACGAATGATTCGCTGGACCTCTGGAAGATGCTGACGCCGACCAGGTCGGCAGGCAACAGATCGGGAGTGAACTGCACGCGCTTCCAGGTGCAATGCACCGACGCGGCCATCGCCTTGGCGAGACTGGTCTTGCCGACACCTGGCACGTCTTCGATGAGCAGGTGACCCTCGGCGAGCAGGCACGAAACTGCGAGCTCGATGGCTTCCTTCTTGCCTTGCACGACCCGCGAGATGTTGCTCGTGATCGCGTCGAAAAGCGATGCGAAGCTTCGGGTGGGTGCTGTCTGGATCGCCGTCACGCAGGGAAGGGTAGACGGCGCGCGGCGGATTGCAAGATCGGGAGGCTACGGTCTGGCCGCGTGACACGTTGCTACCTCGCCGTCGACGTGGGTGGCACCAAGCTGGCGGCAGGTGTCGTCGACGAGTCCGGGCGGATCCTGGTGCGCGATCGTCTGCTCACGCCGCCCCGCGACGTGTGGCCGGCGCTGTCGACATTGATCCTTCGGGTCCTGGCGGCGGCCCCCAGTGATCCGGTCGGCTGCGGAGTCGGATGCGGTGGACCGACCGACCCGACGACTCGCACGGTCTCACCTCTGTACATCCCGAGCTGGAACCGGTTTCCACTCATCGCCGAGATGGAAGAACTGGTTCAACTTCCCGTCTCCGTCGACACCGACGCGAGGGCTCTGGCCTTGGCCGAGGCCTGGTGCGGTGGTGCTGTCGGGGTCAAGGACTTCATCGGTGTGGTGATGGGCACCGGTGTCGGCGGCGGAGTTGTCAGCGAGGGCAAGCTTCTGCAGGGACGCATCGGCAACGCCGGATACATCGGTCACGTTGTCGTCGAGCCGGATGGCAGGCCCTGCATCTGTGGCGGCAAGGGTTGCCTCGAGACGTATTGCAGCGGTCGGGCCATCGAGACCGAGACCGGTCGACCACCGCAGCGCGCTCCGTTGGCGATCGTCGAACGCACGGGCGTGATGATGGGTCGTGCGCTGGCATCCGTCGGTGCGTTGTGTGACTTGAAGCTGGCGATCATCGGCGGGTCGGTGGCACTCGGCTTCGGAGAGCCGTTCTTTCAAGCCGCACAGGACGAGCTCGACAAGCGCGCTCGATTGCCGTTCATCAGCGGATTTCAAGTGATGCCGGCCACGCTCGGGCCCGGCGCACCCTTGATCGGTGCTGCCGCGCTGGCGAGGCGGCCCGGGGGTTGAGTTACCCGCCTGTCCTACCGACGGGTAACCTTCACCCATGCGCCCAACGTATTCAGCCGATGCAGAGGCCTACCGCGAGAAGGTCCAGGCTTTTCTCGCGGAGAAGTTGCCCGCGAAGTGGGGCGGCATCGGCTCTTTGGAAGGCGACGAGCTGAGCACCTTCGTCCGCGACTGGCGCGCCATCCTGTTCACCGCCGGATTCCTGGCTCCTGGCTGGCCGACGAAGTACGGCGGCGCCGGTTTGTCAGCGCTCGAGCAGGTCATCATCGCCGAGGAGTTCGCCAAGGCGGGCGTGCCGACGGGAGGCCCGAACGACGTCTTCGGCATCCAGATGCTCGGCAACACGCTCATGCGATGGGGCACCGACGAACAGAAGAGCCGGTACCTGCCGCGGATCCTGTCGGGCGCCGACAAGTGGTGTCAGGGCTATTCGGAGCCCAACGCTGGAAGCGATCTGTCGAACGTCGGTCTGCGCGGTGTGCTCGACGGCGACCAGTGGGTGCTGAACGGGCAGAAGATCTGGACATCGGCGGGTCATCTCGCTGATCACATCTTCACTCTCGTCCGCACTGATCCTGAGGCGCCCAAGCACAAGGGCATCTCGTTCATCCTCGTCGACATGCGCCAGCCAGGGATCGAGGTGCGCCCGATCAAGATGATCTCCGGCGAGAGCGAGTTCAACGAGATCTTCTACACCGATGCAACGGCGCCGAAAGATGAAGTGGTCGGCGGCGTCAACAACGGCTGGGCGGTGGCCATGACATTGCTTGGCTACGAGCGGGGCGAGGCCGCGGCAACTGTTCCCATCCGCTATCAGGCCGAGCTCGATCGTCTGTTGTTGTTGGCCAAGGAGTCGGGAGTCAGCGACGATCCGAACATCCGCCAGCGACTGGCGTGGTGCTACAGCAAGGTGCAGATCATGCGCTACAACGGCATGCGCACCCTGACCAAGTTCCTGCAGGGGCACGAGCCGGGTCCAGACGCGGCGATCTCGAAGCTGTACTGGAGCGAATACCACAAGATCGTCACCGAGCTGTCGCTCGACATCTTGGGTGCGTATGCAATGACACCCACGGGTCGGCGGCCCTCGACCGCGTTCCAGACCGACGATGCAGGTGCTCCCAACAGTTCGTGGAGTTGGGTCGGTACGTTCCTCAATGCCCGCGCCGGCACCATCTACGCCGGCTCGTCGCAGATCCAGCGCAACATCATCGGCGAGATGGTCCTGGGTCTGCCGAAGGAGCCGAAGGCTCCGGAGGCAGGGCGGGTGGGTAGCCAACACAGTCTGCCGAAGGAGCCGAAGGCTCCGGAATCGCGTTGAGCCCGAGAGCGCTGCTTCGATGCTCGGCCGCGATTGCCAGGCATCCACGATTGTGGCTCACGGCCTGGCACCAGTACCGGGTGTCGTTGCCGCGGCAATGGTGGTCGCGGCGTCCGTTCCTTCCTGTTCCTCCGGCCGAGTACGTGCGATTTCGTCTGCAGACGCAATACGGTTCCGCCGACCATCGCATCGAAGCCGCCGATGTGCTGAACTACCTCTCATGGTGCAGACTTCACCGATCGCTGGCTTCTTGATACCCGTTGCCGCGAGCGGGAAATCGCTCGCGGCCGACTGCAGGCATCGGTAGGGTCTGGTCATGAGGAGCGCGCTGGTGCTGAACGCAACATACGAGCCGCTCTCTGTTGTTCCGTCTCGCCGCGCCGCTTGTCTGGTGCTGGCCGACAAGGCCGACATCATCGAAGACGACGGCACCCATCTTCATTCCGAGACTCTCAGCGTTCCGAACCCGGTCGTGATTCGCCTGCGTTACGTCGTCAAGGTTCCGTACCACCGTCGCACGGCGATGTCCCGTCGTGCCGTGTTCGTGCGCGACGAGCACTCGTGCCAGTACTGCGGCGACATGGCCGACTCGATCGACCACATCATGCCGAGGTCGCGGGGCGGTCAGCACATATGGGAGAACGTCGCCGCCGCGTGCCGTCCCTGCAACCTTCGCAAGCGTGACCGCACTCCCGACGAGGCCGGCATGCGGCTGGCCCGGCTACCGCGCGCGCCGAAGGAGCTGGCCTGGATCACGGTGTCGGTAAACCGGGTGCCAGAGGCCTGGAAGCGGTATCTCGCGCTCGCAAGTTGACAACGGCCTGGCGGATCCACGCGGTCGCCGGCGACGTCGGCGAGTTCCATGCCAGACCCCTTCCTGACGACGGACGGGTGGCCACCTTCTTCCGGGCTCAGGCGCCGACGCTGGTGCTTGGTTCGTCACAGCGCGAAGAGTCGGTCGACTTCGACGCCGCCGTCCGCCAGGGAATCGATGTGGTCCGCAGGCGCTCCGGTGGCGGCGGTGTGTTGCTGTGGCCGGACGAGTTCGTCTGGCTCGATCTCGAGATCCCCTCGACCGACGAGCTCTGGTGCGACGACGTCGGCAAGGCGATGTGGTGGGTCGGGGCGTTGTGGCGCACGGCCCTCGCCGACTTGTCGCCGGTCAGTGCCGTGCACCGCGGCCGGATGGTTCGCTCGCGATGGTCGTCCGATGTCTGCTTCGCAGGTACCGGGCCAGGTGAGGTGACGGTCGGCGAGTCCAAGCTCGTGGGCGTCTCTCAGCGCCGGACGAGGTCGGCTGCCCGGTTCCAGACGATGGTCCACCTGCGTTGGCGCCCCGATGTCGTCGCGTCGTTGGTCGCCCAATCGCCGTCAGCGCAAGAGCTGGCACCGCTCGTGAGGACATGTTCTGCGTCTGCCGACGACATCCGCGGCCGGCTGACCGACGTCCTGCGGAGCGGTGAGTTCGACGATCTCGCCAACGCCTAGCTCGGACGGCGGCCGCCCGTTGACGAGAGTTGATCAAGCAATGTTCTTACAAAATGGTCAAAGGTCCCTACCGCCTGGGGACTCGGATGTCGATAAACGAAAGAAGCGAGGCGATCTCCTCGCTCGTGCGGCACTCGAAATGAAGGACGGACGGTATGAAAATCTCTCACGTGTTAGTAGTTACGGCGATCGCGGCGTCCGCGCTCGGCTCCGCCGGTTCAGCCTCGGCCAGCCTGACCAATGCCACGGTGACCATCACGGGCGGAGCATTGGCCATCACAGCGCCGACAAACACCATCAGCGACCCAGTGAATCTCGGGACCAGGGCGAACACCGTCAACGGTGGAGTAATCAGCGGATCGCTCGGAGTAGTACAGGTCAGCGACGGGCGCAGCCCTGCGGCCGGATCCGGCTGGGTCGCCAGCGTGATCTCGAGCGCCTTCACACCGCCGGCTGGTCCTGCGATCGCCGCAAGCTTTGTGAGTTACACGGCGGGCACGATCACCAAGGTCGGCACAGCCACCTATACGGCCAATGATCCCCTCAACCTCACCGGTGTAGCGCCCGCAGTGACAGCCACAGGCATCACGGGCGACAACTCGGCGACGTGGAACCCGACGATCAACGTCGCTGTTCCCGGCGGGATGGCGGCCGGGGTCTATTCGGCGATAATCACCCACTCTGTTGTCTAGGTTCCCCGCCCGGCTCGCCGCAGCACTGATAGCAGCTCTCGCAATCAGCGCGCCAGTTGTTGCGAACGCCTCTGCTTCTGCGCTGCCGCCCGTTGGCAGCATCGGTGTGCGACTGCTCGACGCCCCGGTGTCCGCCGGCGACGATCCGCGGGCGCAGCTGTACATCGTGGATCATCTCGCTCCGGGCGCTGTCATCACGCGCAGGGTCGAGGTGTCGAACGCAACGGTCTCGACCGCACGCATCGAGCTCTACGCGTCTGCGGCCGCCATCGTGAACGGTCTCTTCGTCGGCGCCGCACGCGGTACCGCGAATGACCTCTCCACGTGGACGGCCGTCACCCCCGACATCGCCAACCTCGCCGCGGGCGGTCGGTCAATAGCCATGGTGACTATCGCAGTTCCCGCCGACGCCGCGCCCGGTGAGCAGTATGGCGTGGTGTGGGCAGAGGTTCGCTCGGCTCCGAGTGCCGGAGGTGGCTTGACCGAGGTCAGCCGCGTCGGCATCCGCTTGTACGTCTCAGTCGGCCCTGGCGGCCCGCCGCCCGCCGAGTTCACGATCGACACAGTCACGGCCCGGCGATCGCCGGCGGGCGTGCCATCCATCGTCGCCGAGGTGCACAACACCGGCGGACGAGCGCTCGACCTCGGCGGCAGCGTGCAACTGACGGGCGGTCCCGGCGGGCTCAACGCGGGGCCGTTCCCCGTCGACCTTGGCGTGACCCTCGCCATCGGGACCACCGAACCCATCACTGTCGTGTTCGACCAGGCATTGCCCAGCGGGCCGTGGCAGGTCGTGATCACTCTGCACAGCGGTTTCGTGGAACGCAGCGCCCGCGCGTCCATCGTGTTTCCCGAGATTGGGGCAGGGGCGCCAGTGAAGACGACCGGCTCCGGCCGAAACCGCTGGTCGCTCGTGACGCCGTTCGCTGTCGCCGTCTTGCTGATCGCATGCACGCTGGTCGTGCGCAGGCGTCGACGTGTGCGTCGCTGCACTCGGCACGCGAGTGCCGGTCGCCAACCGTGGGGCCCGCCGAACGCTGCTGCGCAGGTCGCCGTCAGCTGGCGACTGTGACGATTTTCGGCGGACCGAAGCAGTAACCAGATCCTCGTACTGTGCAGATCAGACGCGGCCGGGTCGGGTCGGGCTCGATTCGGCTCCGCAGCCGATGGATGTGTTCTGTCACCGTCGTCGGCTTCTGCCAGGCGGGCGAGGAATGCCACACCTCCTGCAACAGTTCCCGACGGCTGAACGTCTCGCCCGCGTGCTGCGCCAGAAACGCGAGAAGTTCGAATTCCTTGGCGGCCAAGTCGACATCTCGACCCGCGATCCAGGCTCGACCGGCGTCGAGGCCGATCTCCAGCGAATCGAACCGCAACACGTTGAGCTGGTCGATGGGGCCACGACGGCGTCTGCCGGTGATGTTCGCAATCTCGATGATCGCGGCACCCACGTCCGTAGCGGATTCGCCCGTCTCCTGAGTGCTGGCCGGCTTGTCCCTGTCGGGCGGCGGCAACATGCCGACTCGATCGATCATCCATATCAGTGCATCTGCTGCACTGACTGCGCGACTCCACAAGAAGCCCTGCCCATAGGTGCAACCGAGCTCGGTGAGAAAATCGAGCTGGGTGGCAAGCTCGACGCCTTCCGCGACAACAGCGAGGTCGAGGGCGTCGGCCAATGCGATCACCGCCCGAACAATGGAGGCGTCGTGGCCGGAACGGTTTCCCAGCCCGGAGACGAAGGATCCGTCGATCTTGACGGTGTCGATCGGCAACCGACTGAGGTAGCTGAGCGACGAGTAGCCGGTGCCGAAGTCATCGATGCTCACGCTGAAGCCGGACGCTTGCAATTCGATGATCGTGCCGAGCGCGTTGTCCACGCGTTCCATGAGAACGCTCTCGGTGATCTCGAGATGTACCGCCGATGCGGGCACCCCCGCTCGATCGGTAGCCGCCCGAACTTGCTCGACCAGGCGCGGGTCCAACAGCTGCTGCGCGGAGACGTTGATCGCCATCCACAGGTCTTGTGTGACTCGCGGGTTGTCTCGCCACAAAGACAGCTGTTGCAGCGAGTGATCGAGAACCCACGCACCGATGCGAAGGATCAGACCTGTCGCTTCGGCGATCGGGATGAACTCGCCGGGGCCGACGGACCCAAGATCCGGGTGGTTCCAGCGGAGCAATGACTCGAACCCGGCGACTTCACCGGTGGCGAGGTCGAGTATCGGCTGGAACTCGAGGTACAACTCATTGCGTTCAAAGACCTTCGGAAGCGCCATCGTGATGCTCTGACGACGATGCGCACGCGATCGGGCGTGATGGTCGAAGACCTTGACCTGATTTCTGCCTTCTTGCTTGGCTTGGTACATGGCATCGTCGGCGTCGCGTAGCAACGACTCGGGTGAGTCGGTCTCTGTGCTCAACGTGACGCCGACGCTCACGGTCAGCGAGAGCTCGCGATCATCGAGCACGAGCGGGTCGTCGAGCAGAACCATGATGTCGTTGCCGAGTCGATGAGCATCATCCAAGGTCTCCACGCCGATGCGTACCACGGCGAAGCCGTCGCCGGTCATGCTCACAACCACGTCGCTGGGTCGAAGCGACGAGCGGAAACGCGTTGCGAGAGCTTTCAGTGCCTGGTCGCCGCTGGAGTGGCGGAGACCGTCCGTGACGAGTTTGAACCGATCGATGTCAATGACGGCCAGAGCCACCACGTGATCCGCATCCGCCTGAGACATCGCTCCCTGCAGCGTCGCGTGCAGACTGGCCCGATTGGGAAGGTCGGTCAAAGAGTCATACGTTGCCGCGTAGACGAGCGCAGCCTCCGCAGCGCGCCGATCTGCAGCAAGGAGACGCAGTCGGTCTAC
This sequence comes from Ilumatobacteraceae bacterium, assembly GCA_031424145.1. Classification (GTDB taxonomy): domain Bacteria; phylum Actinomycetota; class Acidimicrobiia; order Acidimicrobiales; family Ilumatobacteraceae; genus JAENVT01. The sequence goes on along the minus strand of JANPGV010000305.1, from coordinate 2,146 downwards.
CTCGATCCGTTGTACGAGCAGCGCCGCCGCCTCTTCGTTCTGTAGGCGTTCCGAGATGTCGGACGATACTCCGATCCGGCCGACCAGCACACCGTCTTCGTGGACAAGCGTGCAAGTCAGCAACACCGGGATCGGAACTCCGCTCTTGGTCTTCGCGAGCAGTTCGCCCGTCCACGGCTCATCAGCCAAGAGCCGCGAGATGCTCTCGTCGGCCACGAGATCCCAACCGCCGACGGGCTCGAAGATCGCCGCAGCGGGCCGTCCGATCGCCTCATCCGCCGACCAGCCATACAGCGCCTCGGCGGCGGCGTTCCAATAGACGACGAATCCGTCTGTGTCCGATCCCACGATTGCCTGACCAGCGGCGGCCAGAAGCGCTGCTTGAAACCTGACAGCCTTCTCGCCGTTGACCCGGTCGGTCATGTCACGAAGATTTACCACGACGAAGCCGACGTTCGGATCGTCGATGAGATTCGTGACAATTGCCTCGACCCACTGAACCTCGCCCTTGGCGTTGACGAAGTGGAATTCGAGCCGCGTGTGATCACCCAGGTTTGGAATGGTCGCGAACGCTGCGACTATCAGCTCCCGCTCGTCAGGGAGAATGAGATCGAGACTGTTGCGACCGACGAGATCGGCCGGTTCGACACCGAACAGTCGACGACACGCGGGGCTGGCAGAGTGCACGGTGCCATCCGAACTGATGAACACCACCACGTCGCACGAGTAGGCGACAGCAGCATCGACTTGGGCGCGAACACCTGCCAGCTCAGCAGCGACATCAGACAACCGCAGGCTCGGCGAAGCCCTCATCAACAAATGTCCGAACATGAACGCCTCCGCTCGAGAGGCGTCGAGCCGGGGACGGGCTGTTCGACGAAGGTGTCGTACTAGCCCAACCAGGCGTCTCCAGAGGTACAGCTACGCCAACCGCAGCTACCTGGACCCTATCCAGCCCGTGGTCAGGGCAGCGCGCAAGGTGGTTTTTCTATCCAAAACGGCCAGGGTTTGCCGTCGGGGGACGGTATGGGTGCTGGGGCTGCAAACGCAGTCCTCAGTGCTCTCCGGATGGAGAGTTGTGGGTGTTAGTGGGGAGAAATGGTTGACTTTGGGTCACTTCGGGGTACATAATGGTGGCCAGTGGGGAGTGTGGGCGTCTGATCCCATCTCCGCGTCGAGGCAGGTCGACCTAGTTGAGAAGGTGGTGAAGGCGCGAGTGATGTTCGTTGGGGCGCATGAGCGCCAACTCGACGACAAAGGCCGGGTAGCCCTTCCTGCGACCTATCGAGCCCATCTCGGCGAGCACTGCTATCTGGTCAAAGGCACCGACAAATGCGTCGAGGTGATTCCCTCCGAGGCGTTCGAGCAGTTCGGCCGGGAGTTGATCGCCAAGGTGGACCGCGGCGAGCTGACCTTGAACCGCCAACGAGCCATGGCGTCCAGCGCCACATTGGTCACCCTCGACAAGCAAGGACGCGTCAACGTCGACGAGAAGCTCCGTACCTACGCCGACATCGCACTCGAGAGCCAGGTCATCGTGGCGGGCAACCTCGTCAACCTCGAGATCTGGTCGCCGGCGCGCTACGCCCGGATCGACGCAGAAGGTACCGACGACATTGCCGGAGACCCGGCGTGAGCAGCAGCGATGACACACGCCGATCGACCACCCCTCGAAGATCGAGATCCCCCAAAGGATCGTCATGCACAGAAAGGAGCAAGGCAACGAATTGACCGACGAAACGGATCATCCGATCCGCTCGCTCATCTGCAGTCCTCCGGTTTGCAAGATGGACAGCCCCTACTCCGCCCGCTTCCGTCTCGTTTGACCGGGGAGACATCCCGGCGACACCGGTGGGCCGGGGGACTGCAGATGAGCGAACGAGATTGCGATGGTGTGCGATGACCGAGCCGTTCCTTCACCTACCGGTGATGGTCGACGAGATCACCAATGTGTTCAAGACGGTGCCCGCAGGTGTCGTGCTGGATGCAACTCTCGGCGGCGGAGGCCATGCCGAGCGGTTGCTGGAGAGCTACGAGCAACTCAGGATCCTCGGTCTCGACCGCGATGAGGTCGCACTGGTCGCTGCCCAGCAGCGGTTGGCACGCTTCGGAGATCGTCTGATGGTTCAGCACAGTCGATTCGACC
>JANPGV010000304.1:0-5569 GCA_031424145.1 Ilumatobacteraceae bacterium | reverse complement strand
GTGCGCAACCCGGGAGGCGTCACCGCCGACTTCGTGACCGGCGGCAGCTACGAACTCGAGGTCGCCGGCGACCGCGTCCCCGCGGCGGTCTCGTTGCAGCCGTTCTACGACCCCGCCAACACGAGGGTGAAGTCGTGAGCGTGCCGTCTCAGGCGCGGATCGTGATCATCGGCGGGGGCATCATCGGCTGCAGCATCGCCTACCACCTCACAGCGATGGGCGAGACCGATGTCGTGCTGCTCGAGCAGCATCAACTGACCGATGGAGCAACGTGGCATGCGGCCGGTCTGGTGGGTCAGTTGCGCTCGTCGCGCAACACCACCCGCATGCTCGAGCACTCTGTCGAACTGTACGGACGCCTCGAACACGAGACCGGCCAGGCGGTCGACTGGCACCAGGTCGGCAGCCTGCGTCTGGCCTGCTCCCCCGAACGGGTCATGGAGTTGAGGCGGCTGACCACGATGGCCAAGAGCTTCGGGCTGCCGATGGAGATCGTCAGCGCTCAGCGGGCGCAGGAGCTGTTCCCGTTGATGACGACTGACGGTGTGCTCGCAGCAGCATTCCTGCCGACTGACGGGTACATCGACCCCGCCAGCGTGACCCAGGCGATCGCCAAAGGTGCACGCATGAACGGCGCGCAGATCTTCGAGCACACCAAGGTCACATCGATAACGGTCGAGGGTCGAAGGGCGTCGACCGTGCACATCGTCGACGCCGACGGTTCGGATAGCGAGATCGCCTGCGAGATGGTCGTCAATGCCGCAGGGATGTGGGGCATGGAGATCGGCAGGATGGCAGGCGTCCGCATCCCCGCTGTCGCGGTCGAGCACCAATACGTGTTGACCGGTCCCATTCCCGGTTTCACACCGGCGGAACTTCGTGTGATGCCGACGATGCGCGATCCCGATCTGCTCGTGTACTACAAGCCGGATGGTCCAGGGCTGCTCGTCGGCGGCTATGAGCCCGACACCCTGCCCTTTGGCCACGACGGCATCCCGAAGCCCTTCCAACGGCACTTGTTGGAGCCGAGCTTCGACCGCTTCGAGCAACTGGCGACGATGGCGGCGCGCCGCACGCCCGTGATCGAGCAGGCCGGCATCCGCACGATGATCAATGGGCCGATCCCATATTCAGCTGATGCCGATTTCGTGATGGGCAAGGTTCCCGAGCTCGACAACTACTACGTCGCGACGGGATTCCTGTACGGCATCGCAGCAGGTGGGGGCGCAGGCAAGATGATGGCCGAGTGGATCCTCGAAGGCCGGCCGTCGCTGGACCTGTGGCCGCTCGATGTACGTCGGTTCGCGTTCCATCACACCACGCGCCACTTCATGGGCTCGCGAATGGTCGAGCTCTACGCGCACCACTACAAGCTCGCCGCGCCGGGCACCGAGCACATCACGTCTCGGGGTGTGAAGCGCAGCCCGCTGCACGACACGCTGGCCGCGCAGGGCGCGGTGTTCGGGTCCCGTGGCGGCTGGGAGCGGCCGAACTGGTTCGCCCCGCCCGGCATCGACGCAGAGGATCAACCCTCGTTCACGGAGCCGAACTGGTTTCGTCACGTGGCCGAAGAACATCGCGCCGTCCGCCATCGGGTCGCCCTCATCGATCAGACGTCGTTCGCCAAGTTCGAGATCACCGGGCCCGGCGCGCTCGATGCGGTGCAATGGCTGTCGGTGGCCGACATGGACAAGCCCGTCGGCACCATCACGTACACACAGTTGTGCAACCAGCGCGGCGGCATCGAGTGCGATCTGACCATGACGCGCCTCGGTGAGCAGCACTGGTACGTCGTCACGGGCTCGGCGTTCGGCGCCCACGACATGGGTTGGATCCGCTCGAACTCACCTCAGGATGGCAGTGTTCAAGTTCGAGATCTGACTGCAGCAGGTGCCGTCATCAACCTGTGCGGCCCGTTGGCCCGCGAGGTGTTGCAGGCCGTCAGCGAGGACGATGTCTCCGATGAAGCTCTGCGATACGCGACAGCCGGCGACATCACCGTCGGTGCCGCACCGGTCCTGGCGATGCGTGTCGGTTACGTCGGTGAGTTGGGATGGGAGCTGCACGTGCCGACCTCGTATGCGGCGCACGTGTATGAGCTGCTGAGCGAAGCGGGCCGCCCCCACGGGATCGCAAATGTCGGCTACCGGGCCATCGACACGCTGCGCATGGAGAAGGGCTACCTGTACTGGTCGACCGACATCACCCCCGACACGACGCCGTGGGAGGCGGGGCTCAGCTGGCGGGTCAACATGCGCAAGGGCGACTTCTGCGGACGCGATGCCCTGGCCGCCCAACGCGAGGCCGGCGTCGCACGCAAGCTGTGCACGTTCACCCTCGAGCAGATGGCCTACCCGGTCAGCGGTGAGGCGATCATCGCCGACGGAGAAGTAGTGGGCTTCACGACAAGTGCCAACTTCGGCCACACGATCGGCAAACCGATCGCCTACGGCTACCTACCCACCAACTTCGCCGATCGCACTGACTTCGTCATCGAGGTCTACGGCGAGCAGGTCCCGGCGACACGTCACGACGGCGCGCTCTACGACCCCAAGAACTCGAGATTGAAGTCATGAGCGAACTCGAAGCGGCGATAGCCAGGGTCCCGGTCCTGGCAGCCGCGACGGGGCTCACGACAGCTCGCCTTGCGGGCCTCACCAACGTCAACCACCTCGTCTCGGTCGGCGAGGATCGCTATGTGCTGCGAGTTCCAGGTGACGGAACCAGCGAGTACATCAACCGCGCTGACGAGGAGGTAGCGGCACGATCGGCTGCTGCTGCGGGCGTAAACGCCGACGTCGTCTTCTTCGATGCATCCGATGGGTTGATGGTCACGCGCTTCGTCGACGGCGCGGCGACGATGACCGCTGACCGCTTCAGGGATCTCGACACTGTCACCCGAGCCGGGCAGGCCTTCCGTCGACTGCACACGACAGCCAGCCGCTTCGCGACGGACTTCGCGTTGTTCCCGATGATCGACGACTACAAGTCGTTGCTGGCAGCGAAGGGCGCCGCCCTTCCCGATGGATACGACGACGTCCAGCGTCAAGCCGGCGTCGTACGTGCGGCCCTCGAAGCCGCCCCCGCTCAGCTTGCACCGTGTCACTGCGATCCCCTGTGCGAGAACTTTCTCGACACCGGCGAGCGAATGTTCATCATCGACTACGAGTACGCGGGCAACAACGACCCGATGTGGGACCTCGGTGATCTCTCGGTCGAGGGCGCCTTCGCAGCCGAACAGGATGACGCGTTGCTCCGCGCATACTTCGGGGATGAACCTCCGCTGGATCAACGCGGTCGGATGACTGCGTACAAGGCGCTCTGCGATCTTCTGTGGACGCTGTGGGGTGTGATCCAGCACGTCAATGCAAACCCGGCCGAGGACTTCTGGGCGTACGCCGTAGGTCGGTTCGAGCGCTGCAAGGACTTGATGTCGAGCCCGGGGTTCGACGCCGAGATCGCCGCGATCTCGCGCTGACTCGGTCCATCAACAGTCAGCGGCGGTACTTGCGTCGGTAGCGGCGGCCCATCGCGACCACCGTCGCGGGTACGAAGAACGCCCTGGCCGGCAACGACACCTCGCCCCACGGCCGCTTCGCCAGCGGGGCGCGCCACGCCCGCATCCGGTAGACGAAAAAGACCGCCAACAAGCTGTGCAGGCCGATTGCCGCCCAGAAGAACCCCTTTGGCCCGAGGACGATCATCATCCCCGCGGCGACAAATGGGCCGACGACCGCACCCAGGCCGTACAACGTGACCAACTGTGACGCCGCGGCATTGACGTGTTCCGGTTCGATCCAGTCGTTCGTATAGGCGGCGGCGATCGAATACAGCGGGTAGCTGCAACCGCCGAGCACGGCGATCAACAGCAGCGCCATCGGACTGGTCGAAGGGCCGAGCAACAACAGCACGGCCGCGCCGATGGCACCGAGCGACGCGGCGAAGCCGACCGCACGACGGTCGATGTCGTCCGAAGCTGCCGCAACCGGCCAGTGCAACAACATCCCGCCGAGGTTCGGCGCGGCGACGAACAGACCGATGCGGCCGGCGGACAAGCCGACGCGGGTCGCGTAGATCGCAGCCATGCCTGTGAGCGCGCCGTGCGCCATCCCGACGAGCAGACACGAGAAAACACCGGTCGGGACCGTCTTGGCGAGGTCGCGCAGCGAGACGTGCTCGCGTTCGGCGACGGCCGGCGCCTGCGCGTCCTCCGACAATGCGACCGGCGCGACAGCGAGAGATGTGATGATGCTGGCAATTGCGAAGCCCGTGACGAGGCGGGCGTCCATGGCGAACAGCAACACCTGCCCGAGCCCGAAAGCTCCGGACGTGACCACCGCGTAGATCGCCAGCAGGCGACCGCGGTTCTCGTTCGTCGCCAGGTTGTTGAGCCACGATTCGGCGACCACGTACTGGCCGGCAAGGCACAGGCCGGTGATGAACCGCAGCCACGCCCACGCTGGCGCAGACTCGGTGAGGCCCACTGCCAGCATCGCCGCCGAGAGCAACGAGGCCAGCGCGGCGTAGACGCGGATGTGGCCAACGCGACCCAGCGCCGACAACGCGACGCGGGACCCGACGAGGAAGCCCCCGTAGTACGACGCGCTGATCAGGCTGCTGACAACGGTGGGGAGCTTGATCAGCTCCGAGCGAACGCCGAGGAGCGTGCCGAACAAGCCGGCGGCGAGCAGCAGGAACGCCAAGCCGACGAAGAGGCCCCAGGTCTTCAGCGCGAGGTCCCTGGTGAGGGACGGACCATCATCGCTGCGTTGCATCGAGGACCTAGCCTGCCACGCCAACTGACACCCGGAGATACCAAAAGGCGTCTCGCAACCTGGTGTACTGTCGCCCGATGAGTTCCGCGTCGGCAACGAAGCTGACGCTGATCGGCGCCGGCAAGATCGGTCAAGCGATCGTGCAGTTGCTGTCGATAGCGCCGGAGTTCGAGGTCACGGTCATCGACCGGGAGGAAGCCGCGCTGGCACCGCTGCGCGCCAGAGGGGTCCCGGCGTTCGAGGTAGACATCACTGATCCGCTGGCGCTCTCGGCTTACATCGACGGCCAGGACATGGTGATGAGCGCCGCGCCATTTCACGTGACTTCGGTCATCGCCACGGCGGCGCGCAACGCAGGCGCCCACTACTTCGACCTCACCGAGGACGTGGAGTCGACCCGTGTTGTCAAAAGCCTGGCCGTCAACGCCACATCTGCGTTGGTTCCGCAATGCGGCCTCGCTCCGGGTTTCGTGTCGATCGCTGCGGCCGAACTGGCCAGGTCGTTCGAGGACATTCGCTCGATCTCGATGCGCGTCGGAGCGTTGCCGCAATTCCCTACCAACGCCTTCAAGTACAACCTCACCTGGTCGACCGACGGCTTGATCAACGAGTACTGCAATCCGTGCGAGGCAATCGTCGACGGCAAGATGCTGGAGGTGCTGCCGCTCGAAGAAGTCGAAGCGTTCTCGCTCGACGGCGTCGACTACGAAGCGTTCAACACCTCAGGCGGGCTCGGCACGTTGTGTGAAACGCTGCTGGGCGAAGTCGAGACGCTCAACTACAAGACCGTTCGG
>JANPGV010000303.1:0-17509 GCA_031424145.1 Ilumatobacteraceae bacterium | reverse complement strand
AAAGTCACGGCACCACTTCCTTCGACGACGACGGAGGCGACCATACCACTGCGTCGCTGACGCAATCGCTGACCTCTCGAAAGGGCGAAACGCTCCGCCGAAGCGCGGAATCTGCGCTCGATTCACTGAGTCCGTTCGCTTGCAACTCAGAGCGCTGACGAGCCCGACGATCGGCGGAACGAGAAGTCCCCAAACGGAGCCGGACGTCAATGCTCGACGCCGCCGACGCTCTGAACTTGTAGTCATCAAACTCCCGCAACTGCCCAATCGCTGTCCGCCACCGCTCCGGGCACGTCTCTGGCGAGCGCCGAGCCGTTGGATCTGATCGGGATTGTCGTCCGGAGCCAGCGCAAGCCGGCCTGTGCTGATCACTGTTGGCGGAGGAATCGCAGTACGGCAAGTACTCGGCGGTGATCGCGGTCGGCAGGCGGCAGGTCGAGCTTCATAAAGATGTTGCGCACGTAGCCCTCGACGGTCTTCAAACTCACAAAGAGCTCTTCGGCAAGGCCAGTGTTGGTCAGCCCCTGTGCCATGAGGCCGAGAACCTCGCGCTCGCGATCGCTCAGCATCGCGAGCGGGTCCTGCTCGCGGCGGCGGCCGACGAGCTGGGTGACCAACTCGGGGTCGATCACCACCTCTCCCGCAGCGACGCGACGCACATCGAGGGCGAACGCACCAAGGTTTGACACTCTGTCCTTGAGCAAGTATCCGACGCCTCCGTCGAAGTCGTTCATGAGTCGCAACGCGTGGTGGACCTCGACGTATTGCGAGAGAAGCATCAGCCCGACGTGCGGCGCGAAGGATCGGATTGCAGTCGCGGCTTCGATGCCCTCGTCGGCGAAGCCCGGAGGCATTCGCAGGTCGGTCACGACGACGTCCGGTGCATTGTGGTGTGTGAGCTCGACGAGGCTCGGGGCGTCCGAGGCCTGACCCACCACTTCGAATCCCACTTCGGCGAGGATCCGCGCCAACCCTTCGCGGAACAGCACCGAGTCATCAGCCACGATCACCCGCACGGCAGCACCGTCAGGATCCGAGTGCCGCCCCCGACGGGGCTGTCCAGCTGCAGCCATGCGCCGAGTGCCGCGAGCCGGTCGGTCACTCCCTGGATACCGCCGCCCACACTCCGGGCTGCACCGCCGCACCCGTCGTCGGACACCGTCACCCTGAGCCCCGCGTCGACCTTCGTCACGGACACGGTCACCAAGCGCGCATCGGCGTGGCGGGCGGCGTTGGTGAGCGCCTCGCTGACGAGGAAATAGGTTGTCGCCTCGATTTCTCTCGGCAACCGATCGTCCAACAACACCGACAACTTGACGGGTACGGCGGATCGATCGGCGAGCGCCTCGAGCGCCGCTCCGAGCCCTTGCTCGGTGAGGACCGTCGGGTGCAACCCACGTGCGAGGTCTCGCAGTTCGGCGGTCGCGTCTAGCAGATGTGTGCGCACGTCCCTCACTCGCGCGGCGAGCGCCGGGTCTGCTGTTGCCCGCTCGGCCAGCACACCGAGCTCGAGGCCGAGCGTCAACAGGCGCTGTTGAGCTCCGTCGTGCAGGTTCCGCTCGATCCGTCGCCTCGCCGCGTCCTCCGCTGTCACGATGCGACGCGCCGCGGCCTGCAACTGCTCGGCGTGCCGTTGCTGAACGATGACCAGCGCCGTCTGCGCCACGAGATCCGACAGCAGCCGATCCTCGGCGACCGTTAGTGACTCTCCCGCCTGCTTCCGAAGCGCGAGCGCACCGAGGACGGTCCCGTGGTGTGCCACGGGTCGCAGATCCCACTGCGGCCGGTGCAACTCGTGCAGCGCCCGTGCCGGGTCGTCCACTGCGGCGGGCCACGCTGCCGCTGGGACGAGACGGCACTCATCGCCGACCCAGACCACCACCTCGCGCGCGCCAACGGCGTTGGCGACCGTCGTGGCGATGCCGGCCAACAGGTTTTCCGGCGCGCCATGGAGGCCGGCGGTGAGCTGTGCGAGTGCCTCGTACGGTGTGGTTCGGTGGCCGTAGACGAGCCGGTCGGCGACACGTTGGGCGCGCCGCCGCAGCGGCTCGGCGAGCACTGCCACGACTGCGGTTGTGATCAACCACAGGACGCCGCGGCCTGCCGGCACGAGGGCGCCGACGCCGAGCACCACTGCGACGTAGCCGGCGGTGATGACGAGCACCATTGCGCCGATCACGATCGTCTTGTTGATCACTGGGTCGATGTCGTAGAGGCGGTACTTGAGAATCGCGATCCCAGCTGCCACCGGGACGAGCGGCAGGGCGAGCAATCCCGGCACGGGGCTACCCACGACGGCCAGCCCACCGGCCAGCAGTGTGATTTCCACGACTACCGAGTACACCAGCCAGCGCAACTGGCGAACCTCGTCGCCTCGCGCCCGATGCACGCGAACGAGGATCGCAGCTGTCCACAGAACCTGGAAAAGCAGAAAGAACACGCGGGCGCCATCCCAAAGCGTCTGGGCGCGACCAACGCCTGACACGTCCAAAGGATGAGGGGCCACGAGCGCGGTGCGGTCGTAATCGACCGGCCACAGCGCCGAAACGAGCGACAGGCCGACGGCCACCGCCAGCATCCCACCCACGGCGACGCGCCATCGTGGCGAGAGCAGCCGACCATCCGGGAAGGCCATCAGCGTCCATGCGACCAGCGCGATCGCCAAGGGGAGCGGCCACACCCCGATCCAACCGATCCACTCGGCGCCGGGCAGCGGCCGGTCGTGCGCGCCGTACTGGCGACCGAAGAACATCACCGCATGCAAGACCCCGACGACGACGAAAAGCACGCCCTCGGGATGACGCGGTCGCATGCGCACGACGTAGAGCCCGACAGCGGTGAACGAGAGCCCCACGAGCCCGTTGTGGGCGTTGTCGAGGTGAAATCCGAGACTCCACCCGGAGACGACGAGCCCGGCGACCACCAACGCGATGATGGCCACTGCCGCTTCCCTGGCGGCCGACGGCGCGTCGTCGGGCGCGTTCTCGTCGGCTGACACGATCGAATCCTCTCAGATACAGATCGGGTGCGCATGAGGGTTCTCCCTGAGAAAGAACAGGGCGCGCACCGCTGCGCAGCACCGCGGCGTAGCGCACTGTTGGGCGACGTCCTCACGACGCGAAGGAGACCCGATGAACACAATGATCGAAGCACACCCGGACGCTGTGCGCACGCGAGGACTGTCGCGCCTCGCTGGACCGTCGCTGGTTCTCGGCGGCGTCGCCTTCTTCGTGGGTGGCGTGACGCACCCGAGCGACAGCGGCGAGGGCAACAAGGTCCAGCAACTGCACGACATGCTCGTCGACTCCAGTTGGTATCCGTCGCACGCCGTGCTGCTTGCGGCGATGGCACTCTTCGCCACTGGCATCCTCGCCTTGCGACACCGACGCGATCTGAACCCCGGCATAAAGCGCCTCCTCAAGTTCGTCTTCGTGATCGCGTGCATCGCCACGGTGGCAATGGCCGGCCACTTGTTCGCGGCGCTCGCCGCCGAATCGCTGACCGACGGAAAGCAGTCGTTGGTGTCCCGAGTACAGACCGTCAACGAAACCGTCGTCGACGCGGCCTGGGGCCTTGCGGTCGCCGCGCTCGCCGTGGTCGGAGGCCTGACCCGCAGCATCGGCAACCGGATCACCGTCGCCTTCGGCTTCGTCGGCGGTTTGGCGTTCGCACTCGCGTCGGCGACGATTCCCTACACCGACACTTTCGACCCACTGTTCAAGGTCGGTTCGCTGCTGTCGATCTGGGCGATCTTGGTTGGCGTAACCGAGATTCGGCACACGAACCCGCGGCCTGACGGGGCCCTGACATGAGGCGCCTCACGACTCTGCTGGCGCTCGGACTGGTCGGCTGCGCCGCGTCACCGACAGCGAGCGCGCCGACAACAACGGGTGGAGGACCTTCGTCTGCTCCTGCGACGTCCACCGTCGTAACTGTGCCGTCCGCACTCGAGGGGCGCATCGTGTTGGGCAACAGGGACACGTTCTACCTGGCGAATGCTGACGGTTCAGCGGTGGAGCAGCTCGGCGACCCCCGCCAGTACTGCTGCGTGGCGCGGATCTCCCCTGACCACTTGCGCATCTTGACGATGCCTGGCACGGACCGGATCGGAGCGGTCACTGGCGGCACGCTCACACTTCAACAGCCCCACTTCGATCTGATGCCCGTCGGCGACTCGACTTTGAACCTCGTGCCACAGGCATGGTCGCCCGACGGCACCCGGATCGCCTTCGAAGGTTGGGACGACTCCGACCCGAATCGGACAGGGATCTACACCTCCCGCAGCGCGGAGGGGGCTGACATGTTACGGGTCACGACTGCCACGGGCCGTGCGCACGACATCCCGCTCGACTACTCACCTGACGGTCAGCAGGTCGTGTTCTATCGAGCCATTCGCGCAGAACCCGACTTCCCGATCGACACCGGCGGATCGCTATGGGTCGTGAACGCTGACGGGACCAACGCTCATCAACTCGACACCGGAACCGTGCGACCGTGGTGGTGGGCGCGCTGGTCACCAGACGGATCGAAGATCGTCTTCGGTGCCGAGCGTCTGCAACCGACAGGTGGGCTGTGGACCATCAAGCCCGACGGATCCTCGCTGACCGTCCTTGTACGCGGATCAGCAAGCCAGTTCCCCGTCGGCCCTGTCTGGTCGCCCGACGGCAACGCCGTCATGTTCGCCATGAACCCAATCAACGACGCCTTCCAGCACCCAGACAACGAGATCGACGTCATCAACGCAGACGGCAGCGGATTAGCCCCCGTCATCGTTGGGCCAGGGCACAAACGACTCTCCGACTGGTGGAAAGGACCCTGAGATGAGGAGCACAGCAACCGAAGGTCCATGTCCGAGCCGACGGCGCCGCGCGCAGGCGGCGGTGGTCGGCATCGTCGCCTGGACGCTCGCAGCATGCGGTAGCGGCGGGTCGAGCACTGCGACCACAGTCGCCTCGACCGCCGGGTCAGACAGCAGCCTGACATCGACATCGCCCGTCGGGACAGTTCCGGAAGCGTCCGGTCCGCCGCCGCCCGGCCGGATCGCGTTCAGGCGTTACCTCGATGCCGCCGAGACCAGTGGAGCCCTGTTCACCAGTGCCACCGACGGCAGCGGCGAGCAGCAGATCACCGACCCGCCAGCGTCCGCGGTCGACGACTTCCCCGACTGGTCGCCCGACGGCACCCGCCTGCTGTTCACCCGCTACGCCGACCTCGGAACCGACCACGAGTCGCATCGACTGTTCACGGTCTCGTCCGACGGCACTGGGCTGACACCGCTGAGTCCCGACGTTGCAGCCCACGGTGACGTTGTCGACGGTTTCGACGACAACGGGGTGTTCTCTCCAGACGGGACCCGCATCGCCTTCATCTACGCGCACGGGCAGGTGGCCGAAGGCGGAACCCACGGGATACCTGTCGGCTCGGATCAGCTCGAGTTCTCCTCGGTCGTCGTGATGGACGTCGATGGAGGCAACCGCAATGAAGTGACTCATGACGCCGCCTACTCGGGAGACTCGGGCGGGGTCGCTTGGTCACCCGACGGCAAGCAGCTCGTCTACAGCCGCTGGAACAGCGCAGCCGCGAACCCGCCCAAAGGTCGAGCGCTGTTCATCGTCGACATCGACGGCAGGAATCAACGCCAGCTGACGCCGTGGGACATCGGCGCGAGCGGGACGCCTGACTGGTCGGCGGCCACAGACCTGATCATCTTCCGTAAAGTCGCCGACGAGGAGTCTGGGGTTGGCAACTTCTTCACGATCCGGCCCGACGGGACGACCCTCACTCAGATCACCGATTTCACCGACACGGTGATCAGCCACAAAGTCGGTTTCTCCTCGGACGGCCTGTGGGTCGTATTCGCCAAGACCGCAACAAACGGCCGGAACGATGTGTTCATCGCCAAGGGTGACGGCTCCGGCGTGCGGTCAGTGACGAACGCTGCGCAAGCCGACAGCTCGCCCGACTGGAGCACCCAATGACGACCAGAAAACACCTGAGTTGTCGATCGACGACGACGCCGCCCGCACGGCGGCGACCATCGAGGCTGCGCGACACGAACGGCCAATATGGTGGCGATCCCGCCCAACGCGCCGCCCTCGTCGCAATCACGACGACCAACAGTCGCCTCGCATCGGCACTGCGCTCCGCAACCATCGCGGACTTGTCGGGCATCGTCTAGCGCGGCGGATTGTTGCTCGATCGTGTCGAACGAAGCGTTCGTGGAGGTCGACGAACGCGGCACGCGAGCAGCGGCAGCGACCGGTGCCAGTTTTCAAACGCCGTGGACCGAGTGCAACGCAGCGCGTCAAGTCGCTACCGGCGACAATCAGCTTTCGTCGTCGAGATTGCCGTCTTCGCCGCTCGTCGGCTGGGGGGCGGGTTTGGCAGGAGGTGCCATCGAGAGGACTAGCCCGTCGATCTCCAGCACGATCTCCGGTTGCCCCGACGCGTTTGTGATGCCGACCGGCTTGGCCGAGTTGCGCTGGATTCCCATCCCCAAACGGTACCTGGGCATCGACCGAACTCGGCAACGGGCCACACCGTCTGGGCCCGCGGGCAGGTCAATCTGCTTGTCGGGACCTCAGCGTTTGCCAGCGCCTACAAGATGGTGGTCGTGTTCTGGAAGGACGGAGGCTGCCTGCAGTGCGGCCGACGCCAGGATGGGGAAGACGGTGTCGAACTCGGGATCTTCTAGTCGCAGGATGCGCGGTGTGACCAACAGCGACATCAACACGGCGCCGAGCAACAGCACGAGATAGCCGGTCATCCACACGGTGAATGACAGCGACGCCGATTTCCATGCACCCATCACCAGCGCGGCGTACCACGACGTGGCCGAGATGGCCGCCGTGACCGACAACTGGTGGAGGAAACCAATCGTGATGTCGGCGCGTCGTGTCTCCATTTGGGCCGACAGGCGTGGGAACGTGATCCGATGAGCGGCAATTCCGTTGAGGCCGATGATGGCTACGACGACCATCTTCGCCCAGAACCGCGGTGTGGTATGCGTTCCGGTCGTGATCAGCGCGACTCCTGAAACGACGAGCATCGCGTACCCCGCGAGAACAACCTTCGAAGCGGCTTCCATCACCATCAGCAAGGTGTGGCCGACGTGGCGTTGCCGGACGCCCTTCACGAAGATGAGGTCTGTCACCGTCGCTCCACCGAGGCCGAATACGAGCCCGACGAGGTGAATTATCAGGGCGACGGTGTGCACGCCGGCTTTCATAGCGTTCTACCCGGAACCGAGCGTGCAGTCGCGACGGAGCTGTTGGCGTTTCTGTCCATGATGATCATGTCCTCACTGGTATCAGCGCCCGAAGCAGACACGACATGACTACCCATTCGGATTGGGAACTATCCATGATTTGTCGCAGATTTCTGGGAAGTGGCGCATTCGCGCGGGGGTCCACTGTGCATCGGCGCTGCTCACGGTCCACCTCTCAGCATTGTTGGTAACTCGCTATGGTGGTTTTGAACAATGAGAGAGCGGGGGCGCGATGGCTGACGAGGCGGCGATCAAGTCCTACCGATATCTGCGTATAGGTATCGTCGGTGTCGTCGGCCTGCTCGGCATGTCGATCGGTTTCGAGCACGCCAAGGCCAGTTGCTGGCAGACGTCTATAAGTGCCTACTACTACACGCCAGTGCGATCAATCTTCGTCGGCGGTCTGCTGGCCATCGGGTTGTGCCTGATCGTCATCAAGGGCAGCACTGCCTGGGAGGACACCTGTCTCAACATCGCCGGCATGCTCGCGCCGGTAGTCGCTTTCGTGCCGACATCGGATGCCGGCCACTGCTGGTCAGAACAACCGATCCCGCTGCCCATCAAAGATGACGGCGGGCTTGCCAGCTGGGTTGTGAGCAACGTCGACAACAACATGAAATCGCTCCTCGTGGCTGGCATTGCCGGTTTGCTCGTCACCGCCGTTATTGCCATAGTCGTTTCGCGGAGCGCAGCCGACGTCGCGAGTGTCGGTGCATCGGGCACCCGGCTCGCCTTACTCGGGGCGATGCTGCTGTTGATCGTGGCTCTCGTTGCATTCAACATTTGGAACGACTTCAACACTGATTCGCATTTCGTCGCCGCCATCGCGATGTTTGTCTTCTTGGCGGGAGCCGTCGGTGGCAACGCCTGGGAACATCGGGATCGCGCCCCTCGGCCGTACTTTTGGCTGTATGCCGTGATCGTCGGCCTAATGGCCGCTGCGGCCGTGGTACTGGTCGCACTGAGTTCCGGCTGGCGTCACGTGCAGCTCTTTCTCGAGGGCACACAGATTACGTTGTTCGCTGCGTTCTGGCTTGTGCAGACCAAGGAGCATTGGAACGAAACCAACTGACGAGGCCGAAGGAGGCTCGTCGCGCAGCCTCGTCCGGACTTCGTAGGGTTATCGCGATGTCGAGCGAGGCTTCGGTGGTTACGCACACGATCCCGCCGATGGATGACGCCGTCTCGCGCAGGGTTCGCATGGTCGGAATGGCGTCGGCCGGGATCATCTGCCTGCTGTACCTGTTGATCGACCCACCGTCGCAGGACTTCGCCAGTGGTCACTTCCGCGCCGAGTTGGCGAGACGCGGCGTGTACCTGTGGGACAACTTGTGGTTCGGGGGCCATCCGTTGCCGGGCTACGGCATTGTGTCGCCCACGCTCGGAAGTGTGTTCGGAGTTGTACCAGTCGCCATGATCTCTGTGCTCGTTTCGACGTGGTGCTTCACCCTGATGGTCGAGCGATGGCACGCCACGCACCCCGAGTTGCCTGATCCGGCGGTAGGAGTGGTGCTGTTCGCCGGCGGGTGTGGCGTCAACCTCTGGGGTGGACGGCTCACCTTCCTGCCTGCCGTGATGTTCGGCGCGATGGCGTTGCTCGCGCTTCAGCGCGGGCGCCTATGACTCATGGTGGTGTGTGCGGCTCTCTCCGGTCTGTCGTCACCATTGGGAGCAGTGTCGCTCGTCGTCATCCTGGCTGCCGCCTGGCTTGCGCGGGCAGCACCGCGGCAGTTGCTCGTGACTGCGGCGGTCGCGGCCTTCGTTCCGATCGGCGCGCTGATCCTCATGTTTCCCGAGGGAGGTTGGTTCCCGTTCACCATCGGCAGCCTCCTTCTGCTGACGGCAGCGGTGGCGGGCGCGGGCTGGTGTGGTCGAGCCGTGCCGCTCATTCGGTGGGGCGCAGTGGTCTACCTCGTCGTTGCCCTTGGCGCGTTCGTCGTCAAGTCGCCGTTGGGCGGGAACGTGGTGCGTCTGGGTTGGCTCGTCGCCGGGCCTGCTGCTGCACTCACCCTCACGAGTCATCGTCGCACGTTGATCCCGGTGATCGTCGCGGCCACCCTGATCTGGAACGGCGAGTACATCTCGATGGCGTTCAGGGCCGCAGATCGAACTGCGTTCGCCGGGTACTACGACTCGCTGGTGGAATATCTGGGCACAGTCCCGCGACCGTTCCGCGTCGAGGTGGTACCGACGCACACGTTCGCGCAGGCCGACACGTTGGCGCTGCGGATCGGCGGGATTGCCCGTGGTTGGGAAACGCAGCTGGACCGAGACCTCAATCCCGTGTTCTACACCGGCAGGCTCGACGCCGAGACGTATCACCGTTGGTTGCGCGAGAACGCCGTCTCGATCGTCGCCTTGCCGCTCGGTCAGCTGCGGGACAGATCCGAGGACGAGGCGGCCGTCATCCGCAGGGAACCGACGTATTTGCGCGAGGTGTTGGCGAACGACGACTGGCGGGTCTACGAAGTCGTCGATGCCACGCCGCTTGTCGACAACGGCGCCACTCTCGTCGATGTGCAGTCCGACGCGCTCGCCATCGACGCAACACGTACCGGATCGACCACCGTGAAGTTCCGGTTCACGGACCTGTACGAAGTGTCGGAGGGTGCCGCATGCCTCGAGCCCAGCAGTGATGGCTGGATCCGGGTCTTCGTGGAGGAGCCCGGCCAGATCCGGCTGACGATCGCGCTGTCGGTCGACGCTGTGCTCAAACGTCGCCAGCCCTGCGGTTGACGTCGTGCTGTTTACGATGGGCGGGTGACGGCGAGGATCAGGGAGGCGTTGCCCTCCGACGATGAGGTGATGGACGCGATTGCACGTGAGGGCAACGCCTCGGCCGACGCGAGCTATCTCGCACTCGTTCGTTCTCAGCATGGTCGACTCCTTGTCGCCGAGTCGGATGAGGATCGGGTCACGGCGTACGGCGGTGTCGTGGCCATCGATGGGGTAGCGATGCTGTGCGACCTGTTCGTCGCTGCCGACGAACGCGGCGCGGGCATCGGGAGCCTTCTGTTGCAGGAGCTGCTCGACGGATGCCGCGAGCGGATGACGTTCAGCTCGAAGCACCCGGCCGCGCTTGCCGCGTACCGACGAATGGGGATGCAACCGCGGTGGCGGCTCCTCTACCTGAAGGGGCGGGCGCTCGGCGGTGGAGGCGGGCTGCCAGTGGCTGACTGGAACCACGACCGTCTCTCGCTCGTGCAAGAGATGGCTCGACAAGGCGCTCACGTCACCGCCGACGCAGTGTCCATTCCGCACAATGGTGGTATCTGGATCGCGCGTCTCCACAGCACGCGACCAATCAAGGTCCTGTCGGCCACACTTGCCGGGCTGACAGCCGGGACCGTGGTCACCTTGTGCACACCCGAGCACAGCCCGGTCGCAGTTTGGGCACAGAAAAGCGGATTCGAAGTCGATGACCACGACACGTTCTGCGCAACTCCCGACCTCGTCCTGCCAGACGATCTGCACTGCCTGGACCCCGGCCTCGCCTAGGGCTCAAACGAGTGTTCGCCGCGCCCCCGGGGTGGTCGGAAACACTCGTTTGGCGCTTGATCAGCGGACTTGGATGGGGATGCTGTGCATGGCGTTTCCGCCATAGCCGAGACGGTTCCATTCCGGCTGTTCGGGTTGAACGCGGCCGGCGAGATCGGTGGCGCGGGCCCGCACCGTGGTCGTTCCTGGCCCGCTGACTTGGGTGAGCAGTTCCCACCACTGCAAGCTGTGGCGGCGGCGTTCACCGATGAGTTGCGCCGGCTGCCATGGACCGTCACCGACGCTCACGACAACACCGGCGATCGGTGCGGCTCCGGACCATGCGACACCGCGGATCGTGAGTTGACCGGCGTCGATGTCAGCGTCGGCGGTGGGGGAGGTGATCACGGATCGGACCCGCTGCAGCCGAACGGGCTCCCTGACAGTCGCGCCATCGCGCTGCCATTCGAAGTAGTAGCGCTCGGTCTGAAAGAACGCCTCGAGCGAGGAGTCGATCAACTCGATCTCGGTCAACCACTTCACTGAAGCGACAGCGAACCACCCCGGCACGATGAGGCGAAGTGGGTATCCGTGTTGGGTTGGAAGTGCCTCGCCGTTCATCGCATAAGCGAGCAGGGCCTCCGAGTCGCGGGCGTCGTCCAACGACAACCCGCGCTCGAACGCCACCTCGGGACGTGATGGGTCGACGACGCCGCGATCGGCGCCGCGGAAGACGACGTCGCGGGCGGCTGGCTGTGCTCCGGCACGGTCGAGCACCTCGCCCAGAGGCACGCCCGTCCACTCCGCGGTGCTCACCGCGCCCAGATTCCACTGCTCCCCGTCGACCGGAGGATCGAACATCGAGCGGCCATTGCCCGCGCATTCGAGCGTCGCCACGAATGATTGTGACCGCATGTTCTGAAGGTCGCGCAGACTCAACCGCAGCGGACGCTCGACCAACCCGCCCACCGTCAGCTGCCAATCCGTCGCGTCGAGGGTAGGCGTCTCGAAGTGGTTGCGGACGTAGAAGCGCGCGTTCGGCATCACCACTCCGCCCACGAGCGCGGGAATCGCCGTCTCACAGTTCAGCGGGTTGACGCGGTGAACAACGAGGCCATCGTCGACTGCGGTCGCGGTCGGCAGTCCTGCGGATGCCCACGCACACATCCCGCCGGCAAGGTTCACTGCGTCGAAACCCCACGTGCGCATCGATTCGGTCGTGGCCGCCGAGCGACCGCCCGAACGGCACACCACAACGATCCGGCGGTCGCGAGGTAACTCGTCCTGGCGTTGTCGGACCTGCCCCATGGGGATGAGCAACGCGCCAGGCGCGTGCTGCGCATGCCACTCCTCGGGCTCGCGCACGTCGAGAAGGAGTGCGCCATTGTCGATCAGGGCGCGTGCCCCACGCGCGCCGACCGACGGCGTCGAACCGATGCCGACCGAGGACGCGCCTGTGGATGTCGGCAGACCCGCGCTCTCCCACGCCTGATAGCCGCCGAGGAGATCGGAGACGTCGCTGAAGCCGCCTTCGAGTAAGACGCTGGCGGCGATCTGCGAGCGGTACCCGCTGCCGCAGTACACGACGATCGGCATCGCCTTGTCGAGCGCAGCGAACGAATCGGCCAGAACTGCGAGCGGGATCTCGCGGGCACCCGCCAACGTGCCCGACGCGGTCTCTCCAGGGCCGCGGACGTCGACGACCTGCAGATCCGGCTCGAGGCCACGCAGCTCGGCGACCTGTTCGATCGTCAGCCGTGAGCTGGTCTCGACAAGCTCCGGCCGATTGACGAACAGCCGAGCCGGTTCGGAAAGCTGTCCCACGACGCGGTCGTAGCCGACACGAGCAAGGCGAATCTTGGCTTCGAGCCCAAGCGCCGGGTCGCCGACGAGCACGACGTCACGATCCGGCGTCAACACGTCGCCACCCCACTCGGCAAACCGCCCTTGGAGCCCGATGTTCACCGCGCCGCGCAGGTGCCCGGCGGCGAAATCAGCGGGCTCTCGCGCGTCGACGAGCACCGCGCCCGCTTCGCGGAGTTGGAGGACTTCGTCGATATCCAGCGGTCTCGGCGGATCGGTGTCGAGAAGCGGACGAACCTGGCGGTTGCGCTCCACGTCGAACGCGAAGTAGTGAGGCCGAGCCGGCTGGCCTTCGGTGACAGCGGCCACGAACGCGTCCTCGCTCATCGATCGCAGCGCGTAGTTCGTGCGCCGCTGCTCGCCGAGCGTAGAGCTGGTCTCGTTGGAGAGCTGCTTGCCGCACGACGAGCCCGCGCCGTGCCCGGGAAAGATGCGGGTCGAGTCGGGAAGCGGCAGCAGCTTGTCGCGAAGCGATCGGTACAGGTGCCGCGCCAACGTGTCGGCCGAGAGATCTGCGCCTGCCGAAGCCAGCAGATCGGGACGCCCGACATCGCCGACGAACAGCGTGTCGCCCGTCAACACTCCGTAGGGGATGGTGTCGCCGGCGTGCTCGTACACCACGATGCAGATCGACTCGGGAGTGTGTCCGGGCGTTGCGAGGATCTCGAGCCTGACGTCGCCGAGCACGATCCGCTGACCGTCGTGCAACGGCTCGATCGGGAACTCGACGTCAGCGCCCTCACCGTAGGAGATGACTGCACCCGTATCGGCGGCGAGCTCGAGATGACCGCTGAGGAAGTCGGCGTGAACATGTGTCTCGATCACGCGCTCGATCGTCAAGCCATTGGCTGCAGCTTCTTCCAGGTATACGTCCACATCGCGTCGCGGATCCACGACGATGGCTCGACCGCTCGTCTCGTCACCTATCAGGTACGAGGCGTGGGAGAGGCAAGCGAGGTAGTGCTGAGTGAAGATCACTTCGGGGCGCCTTGCACGGTGACCATCATCGCGCCCGGCGCGCCCCCGCACAACGAACCAACGGTCTGCGGTCTCAGGCCCGAGCCCAGAGCACGTTGAGGATCTTCCACTCCGTGCCGATCCTCGCCAGCTGCAGGTAGTCGACGTACACAGCGCTGGTGACGGTGGCAGTGGCGATGGAGTCGTGGACGTGGTCCACGTGCACACGGATGTTGCGGTCACCCGGATCTTGCCGACGACCGAAGCCCTCCGCCGTCGCATCGATCATCTGCCGGGCCGACAGCGTCTTGATGCTCTCATCAGGTTCGATCGATCGCTTGGCGAGCTCGGGATGCAGAGCGCGTTCCATTCGGTCGGGTCTTGCGTCGAACCAACCCTCGTAGTAGTCGAGCGCTGCGCCGACGATCGCCATCTCGGTGTTGTTGGTCGTTTGGGTGTCCATCTCGCTCCTTCAGAGCAGTTCAGCGATCATTGCCGCGGCCCGGGATGCACCGTCAGTGGCAACGGGCAGATAGTCGACGTCGGAACGAAGTTCTGACGCGATCGCGGCGGCGATCACATCCGGCGTGGCGGTCCCGAAGTCCATGCGCCGTCCTGCACCGTGGCGCTCGAGCCGATGGTGCACGTGGAAGTTCTGTTCGAAGTGATGCCGGAGCGGAAAGTACAGGAATGGGCGACGATTGGCGGCGAGCTCCATGGACGTCGTGAGGCCACCCTGCACCACGGCCAGATCGCACACGGCGAGGTGGCGGTAGAGCTCGTGCACGTAGGCGCGCACCTCGAGCCCGTCGTGCGACGGCAATGTGGAGGGATCGATGCGGGGTCCGGCGACCACGATCATCCGGAGCTGCGGCACGAGCGATTTCGCGAGGGGATACGCGGCGATAACGCGACGCAGCAGATCAGCACCCACGCCGGATCCGCCGACCGTGACGATGCACACTTGCTCGTCGTCGCGGTAACCCAGCGCGTTGCGCAAGCGTTCTCGTTCGCCGATCCCGATGGGATCGAAGCCCGTGACGTATCCGGCGAACGAGTAGTGCTGCTCGGTCCATTCGCGGATCGACGGTAGATCCCGCCCGAAGGTATCGGGCACGATGTCCTCGGGGTCGCCGACAAAGATCGCTCGATCGCGAACACGCGGGAATCGGGCGATCTGCTCGATCATCTCGGCGTTGTAGTCGGCGGTGAGGAACGCCTCACGGTCACCGCCGTCGGGCATGGGCAGCCAACCGACGAAGTCGGTCAACCAGACGTACGCAGCACGCTTCTGGTCGGGGTTCTCGTGGAGGTAGTAGTCGAGCTCCCAGGCCTCGTCGCCGATCCAGATGTCGTAGTCGTCGTCTCGAATCACATCGTGGAACACCATGAAGTTGGCCAGGAGGATCTCGTCCATTCGGCGGATCGCCTGGAAGCAGTGCAGGTCGTGCTCGGCGGATTCGCTTTCGATGTGCGCTGACTCGTTGGCGAGGTACCTGCTGGCGGGGTGAACGCGCTCGCCGCGGGCGTCGAGAACCGCGGTGACCGGATGCTGGGCGAGCCAGTCGATCTCGAGATCGGGGTGCAGCTTGCGAAGCTCGTCGGCAATGGCCCCGTCGCGCTGGGCGTGACCGAGACCGATGGGCGACGACACGAACAGAGCACGCTTGCGTCGCGCTCTGGCGCGCTGCCATCGGCCGCCGATCGACGGGGTACCGATGAAGTCGCGGAGCAGCAGGTTCACCTTCACTGGATCGCGAACGTGCGGTGCGTGACCCGACCCCTCGAGCACGACGAGGGATCCGCCCGCCTGCTCGGCAAGTGCGGCGCCTCGTGTCAGCGAGACGATCGCGTCGTCGGTCCCGTGGATCACGAGTACCGGGCACCGAACCTTCGTCGCAAGTTGGCGAGCCTCCTCAGGCTCGAGCGAGTGGGAGTACTCGGCGGTGATCAGGGTCTCGGGTGTCGTCTCGAGGCCCCACGCGACGCAATCCTCGATCGGCTTTGTCGAGTGCGGCTCGGTGAAGACATTCTCGAAGAAGTACTCCAGAAATCCTTGATAGTCCTTGAGCCAGTAGTGCCTGTTGTACTTGGCCCATCCCTCGGTGGTATCCAACTCGGCTTCCCAATCACCAACAGGTGGCCGGATCTCGCCGCCTCCCGGCCATGCAGGACCGATGAACACGGCGCGCTCGACGCGGTCGGGATGTTCGGCGGCGAGGATCACCGACCGTTGACACCCCAGCGACAAGCTGACGACGACGGCCCGCTGAGTTGCGGTGGCGTCCATCACTGCGACGGCATCGGCAGCGAACTCAGCCTCGTCGTACGCGGCCGACTGCTGTGGCCGGTCGGACTTGCCGTTGCCGCGCCCATCGAACGTGACGACTCGGCAGTGTCGGGCGAGATACGGGATCTGCATCTTCCAATGCCGCGAGTGGATGATGGACCAGGTCGGCATGAGCAGCACCGTCGGCTCACCGCTGCCATACACCTCGAATGAAATTCGCACCCCGTCGCGTTCGACGAACCCCTCCTGCGTGGGGTACATGGCTCTCATGAGCGTGTCCTTTGCGTGGAGCGCGGTGTCGTCGCGCGTCCTTCAGCCATTCGGATCAGGTCGCCGATGCGACGCAGGCTCGACCGAATTGGCAATCGATGTCGGTCGAACCCGAGCAACAACATCGCCTCCGATCCCATGAACAGGTTTCCGATCAAGGTGGCGACTTCCCGCGGGGTGAACGGCCCGAGCCCGCCGAGCTGGTCGGCCGCCTCGGTGGCCACGTCGGTCAGCAAGTCGAACCAGCCGACCAGTATCGAGCGCGCTTCTTCGGCGATGTCGGGCGCGGACCAGCCGGCGGCGATCATCTCCTGGAGGACGCGCACGAACCCGGACTCGAGGTCGTCCTCGAGATAGTCGCACGCCTGCTCGTACCGTCGAGAAAGGGGCATGTCCTGCGCGTACATTGACGACTGCCGGGCGAGGCGCCGGCGGTTCTCCGCTTCCAACAATGCCAGCACCATCCCCCGCTTGGAGCCGAAGTGGTAGTGCACCTGTGAGAGTGGAACGCCCGCCTCTTGAGCGATCTTGCGCGTGGACAGGCCGGCGTATCCGTCGACGAGAAGCCGTGCACGCGCTGCCGTCAGAATGCTTTGGGCGGTGTCCGCTTCCGCTGCCTGCACGGCCATTGCTGCACCTTTCGGTCGATCGATCGAAAGCATGATGTCATCGGGTGTCGCGGAAATCAAGCTCTTGACAGGATATTTCCGAAGCGCGACACTGCCGTCTCGGTCGATCGACCGAATTAATCGGTAAACGTAGGAGACGACAATGACAACCACCGAAACACGAGCGGACGTGCTCACCAGCGAGATGCTCGCCCGCTTCGATCAACGGGCCCCGCTGTACGACCGCGACAACCGCTTCTTCAGCGAAGACTTCGAAGAGCTCCGCGATGCGGGCTATCTCAGAACCTCGCTACCCGTCGAGTACGGCGGGGCCGGGTTGAACCTCGCCGAGATCAACCGCATGCAACGGCGGATCGCATACGTCGCGCCGGCCACTGCAGTCGCCGTGAACATGCACCACTACTTCGTCGGACTCTGCGCCGACCTGCACCGCGCTGGGGATCCTTCCGGGGACTGGGTGCTGGAACGTGCCGCCGAGGGCCACGTCTTCGCAGCGGGCCACGGCGAGGCGGGCAACGACATTCCCGTCCTGCTCTCCTCGTCGAAGGCGGAACGTGTCGAGGGCGGTTGGGAGTTCACGGGTCACAAGATCTTCGGCAGCCTGTCGCCGGTGTGGACCTACCTCGGCGTTCATGCAATGGACACGAGCGATCCCACCGCGCCGAAGGTCGTGCACGGCTTCATCCGCCGCGATTCGAAGAACTACCGCATCGAGGAGACGTGGGACACGCTCGGAATGCGGGCGACGATGTCGAA
>JANPGV010000302.1:0-10945 GCA_031424145.1 Ilumatobacteraceae bacterium | reverse complement strand
CGACTCGACCGCGTTGCCTCAGACCAAGATTGCCTACACCAAGATTGCCTACACCAAGATTGATGGCGAGGTCGGCTCCGGCTCCCGCTCGTGGCGGCCCTCGACGTTGACCCGCGGCAGCACCCGTTCGAGCCACTTCGGCATCCACCAGTTTCGGTCGCCGAGCAGTTCCATCGTCGCCGGGACGAGGACCATTCGCACGATCGTCGCGTCGACGAACACGGCAGCCGCCAGACCCAAACCGAACAGCTTCAAGTTGCGATCGTCGCCGAGCACGAACACGGTGAAAATGCAGACCATGATGATGGCCGCGGCGGTGATGACGCGTGCGGTTGCGGCGAGGCCGTCGGCCACTGCGGTGGCGTTGTCGCCGGTGCGTTGGAACTCTTCTTTCATGCGCGACAGCAAGAAGACCTCGTAGTCCATCGACAGACCGAAGACGATGGCGAACAGCATCATCGGCACCCACGGCTCGATCGGTCCTGTCTTGTCGATGCCGATCAGGCTCTTGGCCCAGCCCCATTGGAAGATTGCCACGATCACGCCATACGACGCGCCGATCGACAGCAGGTTCATGATCACCGCCTTCAACGGCACCAGCACGCTGCGGAACACGACCATCAACAACAAGAAGCTGAGGATCAGCACAGCAGCGATCAGTATCGGCATCCGGTCGACGATGTAGGTCGAGAAGTCGATGCTGCCCGCGGTGAAGCCGCCTACCTTGATGTCTGCGCCGACGGGGTCGAGATCGCTGCGCAATCGGCTGACCAGATCACGTGTGGCCTGGTCCTGGGGAGACGTTGTCGGGAACACCATCCACTGCCACGTTGCCGGCGGGCCGTGGGCATCCGGATTGGTGGCAACGCGGATCCCCGGCGTGGCGACCAGGACGCCGGGATCGGCGTCGAGCAGGTCGTCAACCTTGGTGGCGATGTCGGTGTTCATCTTCAGGTCGGTGCTGATCAGGGCAAGAGGTCCGTTGAACCCAGCGCCGAAGCCGCTGGTGATCAGGTCGAAGGCCCGACGAGTGGTCTGGTCGGTCTTGCGCACGCCGGGATCGGTGAACGCCATCTGGATCGAGAGCAATGGCAGAGCGAGGATGAGGAGTGCGATCGTGGCGCCAACCAACGCCCTCCACGGGTGATGCTGGATGACGCGACTCCAGCGGTACCAGAACTGCTGCTTGCGCGGTAGAGGGGTGCGGTGCGCAATTGGGCGACGCAGTCTGCGCCCGAGCGGCAGATAGCTGATGGCCATTGTCAGCCCCGCCAACAGTACCCCGATGCCCAACGCCGGCACGACCTTCTTGGCGAAGACACCGAGCACTTCGACAACGACGAACACCACAGTCGCCGTGGCCGCCGCCAACGATGTTCGGTCGATCTTGACACCGACGAAGCCGAGCAAGGCCGGCAGCAGAGTCAACGACGCGATCATCATCACCAACACCGCGAGAGATGCGGACACGGCCAGGCCGTTGACGAACGGAAGGCCCATGGCCATCAGCCCCAGCAGCGAGATGACGACAGTGATGCCGGCGAAGAGAACCGCCCGGCCACTGGAGTCGAGCGCGGCGACCGTCGCCTCTTCGGGATCGAGCCCCTTGTGCAACCCCTCTCGGTATCGGGTCACGATGAAGAGGGCATAATCGATGCCGACACCAAGGCCGATCATCTGCGCTATCTGCGGCGCGAAATCCGGCGTCGAGAAGCCGTGGCTGGCGATGCCGATGAGAGCGGTGCCGATCCCGAGACCGAAGCTGGCCGTGCTGATGGGGAGGCCCATCGCCAACACCGAGCCGAACGCGAGGAGCAGGATGATGACGCCTGCGAGCAATCCCAGCAGTTCGCTCTCAGGGAACTTGATGTCGTTGAAGATCTGTCCCCCGTATTCGATCCTCAACTTGGGGACATCGATCTCTGCGCCCCGCGCCCTGATCTGCTTGCCGAGCTTGGTGAGCTCGGGCTGGGGGCGCTGGGTCACCGAGATGTCGGCGAACGAGATCGGCAGACCCCTGCTGTTGAACTGCCTGCCGGCGGTGGAGTACGGGCTGGTCACCTTCACGCCGTCGAGCTTGTCGATGTCCCGGAAGAAGCCGGTCATCAGCGCTTTGACCTGGCCGTTCTGTGTGCCCAGGGGATACCTGAACACGATCTGCGCTGGTAGGCCGTCCTGGGTCTTGTCGCCGATACGGGCGAACGCGTCCTGGACCTGTTTGGATTCGCTGTCGGGCTGGGTGTAGTCCGTGTGGAAGTTCGTGCCAATCGCACCGCTGAGGCTGTTGAGGGCGAGGAGAAGTGGCAGCCAGATGGCGAAGACCATGATCCGGCGCTTTCGATAGCTGAATCGAGCTAGTCGAGCGAGCACGTTCCGGATCCTCCCCTACAAGTTTGCCGAACTGGCAACGTCGACCGGGACCGCCCCCGACGCTACCCTCGACGATATCGATGAACGGAGTGATGTTCGACTCGGCTGGAGTGAGGATCTGGACGCGTCGTGGAAGGCTCTCGGGCTGGATGTTGTCCCCGGAAGGGTCACGAGGCTCGACCGTGGCTGGAGCACTGTCTTGCGCAACCTCGACGCGGAACCGCTGCGGCTGCGCAACATCGGTGCCGACGTAGCGGTAGGAGACTGGGTCGTTCCGTCGGCCGAACTGGATCGGGTCGAGGCTGTTCTGCCGCGCCGCAGCGCCTTCGTGCGTCGGGCTTCGTTCGAGGGCAGCCGCGCCGAGTCGCAGACCATCGCAGCCAACATCGACGTCGTGATGTTGGTGCACGCACTGACGTCGCCGCCGAACCAGCGCCGATTGGAACGTGAGTTGGTGCTTGCCTGGGACAGCGGTGCGCGACCGGTCGTCGTGCTGACCAAGCGCGACCTCGTCGACGATCCAGCAGGTTCGGTCGAATCGCTCCTCGCCGCCGCTCCGGGCGTCACCGTCCTGACTGCCAGCGGCATCACCGGTGAGGGTGTCGACGCACTCGCCGCGTTCGCTGCCGGCAACGCGACGATCGCGCTGCTGGGGGCCAGCGGCGTGGGCAAGAGCACATTGATCAACGCCCTCGTCGGCAGCCGCGCTCAGGCCACGGCCGCGGTGCGCGAGGGCGACGGCCGCGGCCGGCACACGACGGTGGCAACCGAGCTCGTGCGCCTGCCCGGCGGCGGCTGGTTGATCGACACGCCTGGCGTGCGTGCGGTCAGCTTGTGGAGCAGCGGGCACGGCATCGAGCGCGCCTTCGCCGATGTCTTCGACCTGATGGACGACTGCAAGTTCCGCGACTGCAAGCACGAGGACGAACCCGGGTGCGCGGTGCAGGAAGCCATCGCCGACGGGCGGCTCGACCCGTTGCGGCTGGCCAGCATGAAGCGGCTCGTCGCCGAGGAGCTCGCGCTCGAAGAGGAGCAGCGGGCGCAGCTCAAGGCGCAGGACAAGCGCGGCGTGCGCAAGGTACGGGTGAAATGACAGAGATCCCGATCGTCGACCTGGAGCGTTGGTGGGGCAGCGATGCCGAGCGCATCGAACTGGGCAGGGAGATCGACAGCGCGGCCCGGCAGTTCGGCTTCTTCCAGGTCACGGGCCATCGGCTCCCGCAGGAACAGATCGAGGCCATGGTGGCCGCGAGTGACGAGTTCTTCTCCCTGCCTGTCGAGATCAAGTCGCGGTGCACGCCATCCGACCCGTCGATCAACCGGGGCTACGCGGCGCGCGGCACCGAGGCGCTGTCGTACAGCATCGGTCGCGACGCGCCGCCGGATCTGTTCGAGGCGTTCAACATCGGCGAAGACAACGTGGACTACGCAGATCCGTTCTACGCGTCTCAGCAGGATGGCGCGTTCGTTCCCAACATCTGGCCGGAGTGGCCGGCCACCCTTCGCTCCGCACTCATGGACTACTTCGGATCAGCTCGGCAGGTGGCCTTGACCTTGACCGAGGTGTTCGCGGTTGCGCTCGGACTGAGTGCGGACTGGTTCACGCCGTTCGTCGATCGGTCCACGACCACGATGCGATCGATCAGGTACGAGCGGCGGTCCGGGGAGAGCGACCCGCTGCCGGGGCAACAGCGCATGGGCGCGCATACCGACTACGGCATCGTCACCGTGCTGTGGGCCGAGCCGGTTGCCGGCCTCCAGATCGTTGCTCCGGATGGTGGTTGGATCGACGTGATCCCCGCTGACGACGCGCTTGTCATCAACCTCGGCGATCTCACCGCGCAATGGACCAACGACCAGTGGCGGTCCACCGTGCACCGTGTGGTGCCACCGACGGCGGTCAATGGCCCCGCCGTGCGCCGCAGCGCGGCGTTCTTCCTCGACGGCAACTGGGATGCTGTGATCGAGTGCCTTCCGACCTGCACCAGCGACACCGCGCCGCCGAAGTACGCGCCAGTGACAGCGGGCGAGCACTTGACGGCCAAGTTGATGGGCCCACGGTTGCTGAGAGCCAGTGACGCCACCGACACTGCCGGGGGCAGAGGCCGCTGACCCTGCTCGGGTCTACGTTTGCGCCATGGACTTCGCATTGACCGATCGCTGCAACGAGTATCGGGCAACCCTTCTGCAATTCATGGACGAGTGCATCTACCCGAACGAGAGCGTCTTTCACGAGCAACTGGTCGCCAGCGGGAACCCGCATCATCACCCTGCGGTGATGGAGGAGTTGAAGACCGAGGCTCGAAAGCGGGGACTGTGGAACCTGTTCCAGCCGCACGAGGAGTGGGGTCCGGGCCTGTCCAACGCCGAATACGCACCGTTGGCCGAGATCATGGGTCGCAGCACCATCGCCAGCGAAGCCTGCAACTGCTCGGCGCCCGACACCGGCAACATGGAAGTGCTGACGATGTTCGGCACGCACGAGCAGAAGGACATGTGGCTGCGCCCGTTGCTCGAAGGCACCATCCGCTCCGCCTTCGCGATGACAGAACCCGATGTTGCCTCCAGTGATGCCACAAACATCGCCATGAGCATCCAGCGCGAGGGTGATGAATACGTGTTGAACGGCCGAAAGTGGTGGATCTCCGGCGCGATGCATCCCAACTGCAAGGTGTTCATCGTGATGGGAAAGACCGATCCCTCGGCCCCGCCGCATCGCCAGCAGAGCCAGATCCTCGTGCCGATGGATGCTCCCGGTCTGACGGTCGTGCGTGCTCTGCCGGTCTTCGGTTACATGGATCCCGAAGGCCACGTCGAGCTGCGCTTCGAGAACTGCCGCGTGCCGGTCAGCAACATCATCGCCAACGAGGGCGACGGTTTCGCGATCAGCCAAGCCAGGCTCGGGCCGGGTCGCATCCACCACTGCATGCGCTCGATCGGTGCGGCGGAGCGAGCCCTGGAGTTGCTCTGCCAACGCGCCCTGTCGCGCACGACGTTCGGTCGGCGATTGGCAGAACGAAGCAACATCATGGACTGGATCGCAGAGTCACGCATCGACCTCGAGATGGTCAGGCTGTTGACGATGAAGACGGCCTGGATGATGGACACCGCCGGCAACAAGGCCGCCGCGGTGGAGATCAGTGCCATCAAGGTGGCAGCACCCAACATCGCGCTACGGATCATCGATCGGGCGATTCAGGTCCACGGCGCAGGCGGGCTCAGCGACGATTGGCCACTGGCGCAGATGTACGCCCATCAGCGAACCCTGCGTCTGGCCGATGGGCCCGACGAGGTTCACAAGATGACGATCGCCCGCCGCGAGTTGCGTCGTCACGATCCCGACTTCCGGATGTAAGACTCCGAAGAATGGAAACCTCAGAGCGACCGCGGTTCCACTTGGCCATGCCCGTCGACGATCTCGACGCGGCGCGAACGTTCTACGGAGGCACGCTCGGCTGCGCGCAAGGTCGCAGTGCCGACACGTGGGTCGATTGGGATTTCCGCGGTCATCAGATCGTCACCCATCTCTCTCCTTCGGGTTCGGAGCGAATCCACAATCCGGTCGACGGTCACGATGTTCCTGTTCCGCATTTCGGTTTGATCCTCACGATCGCCGACTTCCACGAACTGGCCGAGCGGCTTCGCGCTGCTGGCACGACGTTCGTGATCGAGCCGTATGTCCGCTTTGCAGGCGAGACCGGCGAGCAGTGGACCATGTTCTTCTACGACCCGGCCGGCAACGCCTTGGAGTTCAAGGCCTTCGCCGACGATTCACAGATCTTCGCGGTGTGAGCCGGCCGATTGGCCGATGAATCAGTTGCTGTAGACGCGCGACGGTTCGACGAACACAGCGACCCGGCCCTGTTCGAGCATGGTCCGGTCGTAGGCACCCCAATCGTTGTGTTGACCGCCTGCCGCGACGAACACCTCGCGCAGCAGCAACCGCAATCGCTCGGCGTCGATGTCGGGGTGAGGGTCATCAGGCCCGATCAGCTCTGCTCGACCCTCGACCGTCGCCCATGACCATCCGGAACGAAACGTGACCGCGGCCTGAGGTCTGGTCCGGAGGTTGCGCAGCTTGGCCGCGCCGTAGGTGACGAACGCGACAGCGGGTTCGCCGGTCACGGGATGTTTCATGACGCCCGCATTGACGAGCGAAGATTGGATCGTCGAGTCAGCGCGCAACGTCGCCACGACCGCCAGGAACTCCTCGCGCCGGGCCAGCTGCACGACCTCGTCCAAAGTCACGACCGGTCTCCTTTCATGCCGTCTATCACGTCGACTGCTCGACTGAACCCCGTCAGTTCGAGCCGTTCGCGCAGGCGAACGTTGCTGCAGATCACTGCCAGGTCCGCGCCGGCCTGACGTACCGAACCAGCGGCACCGAGCAGCAGACCGAGACCCATGTCTTCGAGCACAGTGAGTCCGTCGAGATCGATGATGAGGCCTCGACCCGGGTGGTAGGCGAGTGCCTTCGACAGCGCATCGTGGAGCAACGGAATGGT
Organism: Ilumatobacteraceae bacterium; assembly: GCA_031424145.1. GTDB lineage: Bacteria > Actinomycetota > Acidimicrobiia > Acidimicrobiales > Ilumatobacteraceae > JAENVT01. Next base: position 4,070 of record JANPGV010000302.1, on the reverse strand, counting down.
TGCCATGTCGACCTCACCGGACAGGCTGATGACGACTTCGCCATCCACCACCGTGGTGCTCGTCGACAGGTTCATCGCGCGGCAGGCTACGTCTCATGGTGGTTCGAGCGCCATCGTCGCGTCGGCGGTGACCGTGATGTCGGGCAACAAGGCACCGATCAGCGGTACGTCGGTGTGAGTGATGTGGCTGACCGTGACGGTGACGCTGGCCCCGGAATTGGCGGTCGTGACGAGCAAGGGACGTAACGTCACGGCTCCATTGGCCGAGGCTTCGGCCGCTGGAGCAGGCGATGCCGCCACCGCAGCGGCACGTGCGCCCTCGCGAGCGGCGAGTTGCACTGCGAGCTGATCGCGAACGATCACGACGAGCTGCACGATACCGAGCAGGAACAGGCACAACAGCGGGAGGCACAGGGCCAACTCCACGGTGGCCTGTCCCTTTTCCATTTCTTTGGGATCCCTTGATTGGGCGTCAGAGCTTGCCGGTGACGGCATCGATGACGCGGTCGAAGAGCCGGCCGATCTTGCCTGCGCCACCCCCACTGGTGGCCCAGCCGACGACGAGCAGGGCGATGACCGCTGCTCCGAGCATGACCAGTGCGTATTCCGTGGTTGCCTGCCCGCGATCTTCGCCCGCCAGATAGCCGGCGTGCAGCCTTGCAAACAATCTGCGCATGGATCTCCCCGTTCTGTGTGAGTCGTTTCGGTCGCTGTCATGCACGCAGCGACGAGAGGGCCCCGAGGAGCAAGGGAACGATTGCCAGCAGGACGAACGACGGAAGGGTGCACAGCACCAGAGGCATGGCTAGCCGTACCGGCAGTTCGCGCGCCGAGGCATCGGTGTCGCGTCGACGTTGCTGACGGGCCTCGAACGACAATCGCTCGAGTACCGGGGCCAGGGGCAAGCCGTAGCGGTCGGCTGCCGCAAGTGAGTCGACCAGTGGCTGGGCGATCGGGCCAATGGTTGCGGCGAGCTGGGTGAGGGAGTCGGCGAATCGTGCTCCCGCTTGCATCGATTCAGCGACAGCATTGAACGATGGGCGCAGCGACACCGGGAGGTGAGGTGTGATCTCACCGATGGCCTGCGCGGGCAGGAAGCCGGCTCGAATGCACAGCACCAGCAGATCGAGAGCATCCGGAAAATCGAGCGCGACTCGACGGGCATCGCGTTTGATCAGGTGGGCGCGTGACCAACTGCGCCACGCGACTCTTGCGATCACCGCAACGAGGCCGAGGACGGGTGAGATCAAGCTCAGAGTCGCGGCCAAAACAATCGTTCGCAATCCAACCGTTCTCGAGCCACTGCGGGCGACACGCGTGAGACCTTTGGGTCGAAGCCGCCAACCGATCAGCACGACAAGAGTTGCGACACCTGCAGGCAGCATCACTGTGGTCCGAGGATCCGGTTCATCCATCGCCAACCGAGAAGGTTCAGCATGAGACCGCAGAACGCGCAGCTTGCCCCTGCCGCGGAGGAGAGGTACACGGCTCGTGTCTGCTGACTGACGAGCGCGCTCCACGCGCCGAAGCCGAGCGGCACGACAGTCAACACTCGGGCGCTGAGACGAGCTTGTGATCCGTGGGCCCTTCTCTCGGCGCGAGCAGCAGCACGTTCGCGCAACACGGCAGCCGCTTCGTCGAGCGTCGCGGCGATCGGTCCGCCGAGCCGAGCGGTGGCGGCCAGCGCTTGGACGGTGAACGCGAGATCGGCATCACCCGGCGCGAGATCGTGAAGTGCGTCAACCAGCGACGCGCCGGCGCAGACTTGGCCGACTGCGAGAGCGAGCGGCGACGTCGTAGTGGCTTCTTCTACGAATGCCGCGGTCAGGCTCGATCCACTACGAACCTGGCGAGCGATCGCTTCGAGCAGTGCGGCGTAGTCGGGGTGTGGGATGCGATCACTTCTGTCGCTCTGGTCGCGGGCGCTGCGTGGCGCGAGTCGTAGCAGTCGGCCGACGCGCGTTGCGATCGACGCGGCGATCAGGCCGGCCAGCGCGCCTTCGAGGACACCGGCCGTCATGAGCGTCGGCGTCGCAACGGTGTGAGCACATCGGATCGATCAGCCAGCCGCCGCAGGTTCACTCCGCCGGTCACGACATCGCATTCGCCGACCTCGATCACCTGTCGTTGGTTGTCTGCGCCACGCCCGACGTGCACGACCACATCGATCGAACGGCGAACCTGGTCGTGGATGGCGTCGAGTGGCCAGCCCGGCACCTCTTGCAACACCAGCGAACACAGACGTGCGACCGCGTCGAGGGCGGAATTTGCGTGCACCGTTGCCATCGAACCGTCGTGGCCGGTGTTCATCGCCTGCACGAGTTGCACCGCTTCGGCGCCGCGGATCTCCCCGATGACGAGGCGATCGGGACGCATGCGCAAGGCGGTGCGCAGCAGTTGGGCGAGCGTGACCTCACCGCTGCCCTCGGCGTTGGCCGGCCTGGCCTCGAGCCTGACGACGTGCGGATGATCGAGGCGCAGTTCGGCGATGTCTTCGAGGGTGATGATGCGCTCCGTCGCGGGGACCAAGCCGGCCAGGGTGTTGAGCAACGTCGTCTTGCCCGACGACGTCGCTCCGCTGACCAGCACGTTGCAGCGCCATGCAACGACACTGTGCAGGAGCTCAGCGACCTTCTCGTTGGCGAACGCCGACAGTGGAAGCGACCGCAACGCGAACCGACGGATGGTTAGGCACGCGCCGTCGACGGCGATCGGTTCCAGCACAGCGCAGACTCGGGAGCCATCGGGAAGGCGAGCGTCCACGGTCGGGTTGGAGCGATCGAGCCGCCGACCGATCGGGCGGAGGATGTGTTCGATCGCGCCGGTGACCGCTACAGCGCTCATCGTCGCGACTCGCTGCAGCGTGCCGCAACGCTCGACCCACACCTGGCCACCTCCGTTGACGATCACTTCGTCGACCGCCGGATCGGTGAGCCACCGCTCCAGGCCGCCTAAGGGCGACCGCTCGGCGATGATGTCGATCACGCCGCGGTCCGCAATGAAATCGTCAGCGAACGCGGCAGCCGGGCGATGAGCAACCCCGCATCGACGGCGCGCGCCACCGCAGGATCGAGACGCACCTCGGCGACCACCGGCACCGCGAGCGCATGCTCGACATCGCTCGATGTCAGCGCTCTGCCCGGCTCATCGACGAGCACGATTCCCGTCGGACGGATGTCGAGTTGTTGCGCTCGACGAATGGCGATGAAGCACGGGCGGGTGACGAGCAACGAATGCTCGGCAGCCTCGTGCAAGACCTTCGGAGGGCAACCGGTGCCCGCGTCGATGATGACGTTCGACAATCGAGCGAAGCTGGTGACCAGTCGCGACCACTGGTCTTCGGGTGTGCTGCTGCGGCCACGGGGAACGAGCCGAACCTGGTCGCGGATCGTGACCGATAGTCGGTCCAACTCGTCTCCTCCAGCGGTCGGCGAGGCCAGCCAGTCCATCACCCCGGGACCCGCCGGCTCGTCCAAGCCCAGTGCTGTGGCGCTGTCGCCGGCGAGATCGACGAGCGTTGCCGCTTGGCCGCGTGGCGTTCCGAGAGCCATGGCACAGGCGACGACCGTGGTACCGCTGCCGCCCTTCGCAGCCCAACAAAGAATCATCTGCTTCACCCCCAACGAACCGATCGCTACGAATTGGGGGAAGCCGAGGCGGAACGTATCGACGGATGCGCGCCATACCAACCCGTCGCTCGGGTACATGCCTTGCGTGGTTGGGGGCTAACGTCGCCGGCGGAGGTGTCTGGGCACCTGGTGGGCTCCACCGCCTTCAAAGCGGCCGAGACGGGCGATCCCCGTCTGGCGGGTTCGATTCCCGTCCACCTCCGCCAACAACCTGCGGTTATGCGGTCGATTGAGGCAATTTGATCACGGATTGATCACGGCCCGGCTGTATGGGTTGGCCGGAGGGTCGCCTGGTTGGGGTGTGCGACTTCGGTTCATGCTTGACATTGTGACTCCGGTAGGTGGGTGACAGTTTCGGGACGCGACTTCGGTAGCTGGGCGACAGTGACTCCGGTAGCTGCCTGACAGTGGTGCTTGTCGATCGCGGTCAGCCTTCTTGGT
>JANPGV010000301.1:0-32049 GCA_031424145.1 Ilumatobacteraceae bacterium | reverse complement strand
AGCGCCCGCCGTGAATCGTTCAACGCCCGTCTGCTCGAGCTCAACAAGGCGTTCGCCGTCAGCCTGCTCGAAGTGCTCACGCCAGTACCGGCTCCGGTGAAGTCGGCAAAGAAGTAATAGGAACACCTCCCGATGAACGCGGCCGAAGAGATGTGGAAAGCGCATCTTCGTTCGCTCGGCGAATTCATCAAGACGCAACGCAAGATCAATCAGTTGAGCCAGCGAGAGCTGGCTCACCTGGCTGATCTGTCCGACACGTACATGAGTCAGCTGGAGCGCGGCATGCACGAACCCTCCATCCGCGTGCTCAAGTCGCTGGCCGAGAGCCTCGGCATCCGGCCGGACCAGCTGATCATGTACGCCTCTGGCCTGCCGACGTCCGAAGGCGATGTCGATACCGAGGAAGCAATCAGCCGCGACCCGCGCCTCACCCCCTCGCAACGGCGGGCGATGGGAAGTGTCCTGCGCAGCTACCTCGATGACAACAAATCACCCTGACGCTGTGATCAGATCGCCGTCTCACCGCCATCGACGACCAACAGCGTCCCGGTGATGAAGCTCGCGTCCTCGGAGAGCAGGAAGCAGATCGGACCGGCAAGCTCGTCGGCTCCGGCAACACGCTGTTGCATGTTGGCCATGCCGAAGTCCTTTTCTCCCTCTTCGACCGTCGCCCCTCGTTGTGAGAACAGCGGCTCAGTCATCCCGGTGCGAACCCGCCCCGGCGCGACGGTGTTGACCCTCACGCTCGGCGCCCCCTCACGGGCCAACTGGCGTGAGAAGGAAACAATCGCACCTTTCGCGGCTCCGTAAGGGGCATTGTTCTTGTTCGCGGTCAGCGCCGCGGTCGATGCGATGTTGACGATCGAACCGCCGCCCTGCTCGCGCATCATCGGCAGGACGTGCTTGCAGACGAGAAACGTTCCTCCGGCGTGGACTGTCATCATCTTCTGCCATCCCTCCATCGACCACTCCTCGATCGGCCCGAAGGCCGCGTGCCCAGCGGCGTTGAGCACACAGTCGATCCGACCGAGACGATCGCGGGTCGCGTCGATAGCAGCCTTCACCGATGATTCATCGGCGACATCTGCTCCGAGGCCAACGGCACCGTCGATGCCGGCAGCGGTCTCCTCGGCGCGTCCCGCGTCAAGATCGACGATCGCGACCCGACCACCTTCTTGCGTGAAGCGCCTCGCCGTCGCCGCGGCGATGCCCGACGCGGCCCCCGTCGCGAAGAGCACCTTGCCTTCGAAGTCCATACGAATCTCCCTTCAGTCTGCGCGCGGTTGATATTGATAGCTGCGTTCGGTGCGTCCACCCGCCACTAGCAGGTGCTGGCCCGTGATCCAGCTGGCTGCCGGAGAGGCCATGAACACGACGGCGGCCGCGATGTCCTCCGGTGTGCCGAGACGCCCGAGAGGAATGGTGTCCCGAAGTTGGTCGAGCTGATCGGACACGCCGAGCACCTCCAGGAACGCTTCGGTCGCCACAGGCCCAGGCGAGACGGCGTTCACGCGGATCCTCCTGGGCGCAAGTTCGAGGGCAAGCGTTTGGGTGAGGTTGATCATGCCGGCTTTGGCGGCGGCATACGGACCCGTGCGCGGGGAGCCGCGTGTTCCTGCGCCAGATGCGATGTTGACGATCACGCCGCCGTCACCCATCCTGCTGGCCGCCGCCTTTGCGCCTTGGAACGCTGATGTGAGGTTGAGCTCCAGTTGTGCACGCCACGTGTCGTCAGGCGTATCGACCAGTTCTCTCACGGTCTTGTCGTCGGAGCCCCCCACGTTGCTCACCCACACGTCGAGACGCCCGAACTCGTCCATGGCCCTGCTGGCGAGCGCTTCGGAGAAGTCGCGGATGTCTCCATCCATGATGAGTGCCTTGCGACCTCGAGCGACCACTCCGTCCGCTGTGACTTCCAGAGTGCTGCGGCGCCGGGCGTTGACCACGACGTCACAGCCTGCGTCGGCCAGGCCCCACGCGATCGCGCGGCCAATCCCCAAGCCGGATCCGGTGACGACGGCGACATGATCGTCGATCCGGAACAGGTCGAGCAGGCTCATTGCTGATTCGTCAGCTACCGACTCAGCACGGTGCACGCCGAGATGCCCGGCGCGCCGTACACGTGGGTGAACGCAGTGGCCGGATCGCCCGGCACCTGCCGTGACCCGGCCGTGCCGCGGAGTTGCACGACCGACTCGTAGACCTGACGGAGCCCGGACGCGCCGATCGGCTCGCCATTGGCCAGGCAGCCGCCATCGGTGTTCACCGGGAGCCGACCATTGATCTCGGTGGCACCGGTCCGGATGAGCTCCTCCTGCTCACCGTCGGCACAGAAGCCGCACTCGGCGAGGTGCATCACTTCGGCACCCGACTCGGTGTCCTGCACCTGGATGACGTCGACTTCGCTCGGCGCGATGCCCGCCAACTCCAATGCGCTGGCCGCCGCGGCGACCGTCGGGGATTCGCCGCGGTCCTCACTGAGCGACGGGCTGAACACCTCGAACGAACCGTATGCCCGCGACTTCAAAACAGCTGAGCGCAAATACACCGGCCTCGACGTGAACTCACTCGCAACGTCCGACGAGGCGAGCACCAGTGCGACAGCGCCTTCTGCGGGTGAGCAGAACATGTACTGCGTCAGTGGATCGGCGATCATCGGCGCATCCAGGATCTGATCTTCCGACAACGGCGTCCGCCGCCACGCGTTCGGGTTCTCGGCTCCGTTGCGGAAGGCTTTCGCCGCCACCTTGGCCAACACTTCTCGAGAAATGCCGTGCTCATGCATGTATCGCTGAATCTTCATCCCGAAGAACTGCGTGGTGAGCATCAACCCGGTTTGGCCGTACCACTCCCCGATGCCGTAGCGGGCCGGTGATGGATCGAACGCGCCACGGGGATGCTTGTCGAATCCGACGACCACGACGACGCGCGCTGCACCGGCACGGATCGCGTTGTATGCGCTGATCAGCGCGCTGCCCCCAGTTGCGCACCCGTTGGCCACGTTGATGAAGGGCACACCTGTCAGCCCGAGCCGTGACACGAGCGTGTCCGCGTCTCCTCCATCTGCCGATCCACCGAACGCGTATTCGACTCGCGACCATTCGATGCCGGCGTCGGCGAGGGCCAGACGGGCGGCATGGGCGCCTTGATCCAGTCCGGAGATGGGATGCCGACCGAATGGGTGCAACCCGGCCCCAACGATCACCACGTCATTCAACCTGAACCCCCTTGGTGCTCGAGCCGGACCTCGGGAGTATAGTCAACAGCTGTAAAGTTACTATCCGCGTCGGTAGGGGATGGATTGCCGTCGTTACTGGCACTCGACGTCGACGGTACGCTGCTCACGAGCGACGGCGAGCTGTCGGTGCGCACGCGGCAAGCCCTTCGCGATGCGGATCGTGCGGGGTGGCAAGTCGCGTTGATCACTGGCCGGCCACTCCCCTACGTACTCCCCGTGGCCCGCAAACTCGGCGTGGGACAATACGTGGTGGCAGCGAACGGCAGCACGGTCGCCGAGATCGACACCGGCGCAGTCCTCTATCAGGCCAGCATCTCGGGCGAGCTCGTTCGCACCGCGCTATCGGCGGTGCGCGCGTCGTTGCCCGCGGTCTGCGCCGCAGTCACGACAGCGCGAGCGTTCGAGACGGAACGAGGCTTCGATTTGCTGGCCCCGCTGAGCAAGTTCGATGCGATTGTCGTGAAGGATGCGACCCCGCTGCCCGAAGATGTCGTACATAGCGTCGTGCTGTTCGCCCTGGGGGCCGACGCGTCCGTCCTCTGTTCACAGATCGCAGCACTGGTCCCACCGGGGATCGACGTCAGTCCTTCTGGCCTACCGGGGAGCGTCGAACTGACCGGTCCCGGCGTTCACAAGGGCAGCGGCGTCGTTCGTCTGTGCCAACTTTTGCGAATCGAGCGTCAGCACGTCGTTGCCTTCGGCGACGGGCTCAACGATCACGAGATGTTGATGTGGGCCGGCCATGGCGTCGCGATGGGCAACGCTGCTGAAGAGACGAAGGCTGTCGCGGACGAGGTCACCGCCAACAACGACCGAGACGGCGTCGCCATGGTCGTCGAGCGGTTGCTCGACGGCATTGGCGGTCCTCACGCGGGTTCTTGACCGCGACGCCCCTTGGGTGCCGGCCCTGTCGTGTGGCCCACGACGCGCTCGGCGAGCCTGCCCATCTCGGCCACGAACCGCCGCTGACCGAGACCGAGGAACACGGAATCCTGCATCAGCCACGAGCTTGCCCCAGCCTCCAGCAGCGACACCAGGCCGATGGCCGCGACATCAGGCTCGACGCTCGACCGCTTGCCGCTGCCATGGGAGCGGATCGCCCTGGACAGCAGAACGACCTGCTCGATCCGAGTTTCCCGACGGAGTGCCTCGATGGCCGCATCGACGCCCGCTGAGTGGGTGAAATAGACAGTTGCTGCTGTTCGATGCTGCTCCAGCCACTCGAGCAGATCGGCAACCATTCGAGAACACCAATACAGATCGCCATCCAGCCGAGCCAGTTCGCGAATCTTGCCGAGGTACCTTCCGGTGAAGACCTGCAACCCCTCGAGCAGCACGCTTTCCTTCGACGGAAAGTGGTAGTACACCGCAGCGGCAGTCATGTCGGCGGCAGCGGCAATGTCGGCGACGGTGACGTCGTCCGGAGAGTGCAACGCGAAAAGCCCCATCGCTGCGTCGATCACTGCCGACCGTCTCGACGGGCGGTGAGGTGGTCGTTTGCTCAACATTCATCTCCGTACAGGAGTACCGTTCAGCGTTCGGGCGCTCAACAATGGAGGATAGGAATTACAATTCACGGATCTGCGTCTCACAGGCCGTCTCGTCGCAATGTGATCGTGGACGCCGCCGTCAAGGTGTTCTCGGACCAAGGCTTTAGTGATGCCAACATTCACGACATCGCCCGAGAAGCAGGTGTGGCGCCGACGGCAGTGTACTACCACTTCTCCGGCAAACCCGAGCTGTTCGAGGAAGCGCTTCGTCGCGTGCTGCATTCCATCACCAGCATCGTCACATCGACACGGTCCGACGAGGAAGAGGGGACGCCAGAAGCCTTGGCCGCCGTGATCACGGCGGTGTGGAACTGGCTCGACGCGAACCCGGAGTCCTGCCAATTGCTGTACCACCACCTGCCGGGGATGACTGCTCGGGCCATCACGCTTCAGCGCGAATTCGAGGAGATACACATGCGCCGGGCGTTCGACTACCTGCCTCAGCGCAGTGCACCAACGACCCGCCGCACCGCGATCGGCCGCCACGCAGCTGAGACACTTGCGGTGCGCGCCCTGATCGGTTTGACGCTGCTGATCCACTCGATGCGCGGACAGGACGGTCCCATCTCAGACCGTGCCGACCGGACGGTGCGCGATGCACTCATCGCGGTTTCGCAGCGCCTGCTCGGCTGACCACTTCCCGCTGGGTACAACAAGCTGTAGATTCTCTATAGTTACTTCGGTAGGACTGCTGAAGGGAGCAGGCGCATGGAGGTTTCGTTGAGAGCCACGCCGCACACCGACGTCGCCCGCCGGCTGCTGGCAAACGTTGACGCCTCGACCAGCGACCAGGCCGACGCGCAGATGAAGATCCCGGTGAACGTGTACCGCGACCCGGACCGTTGGGAGACGGAAATGGAACGGGTCTTCCGACGGTCACCGCTTGTCGTGGCGTTCTCCTGCGATCTGCGACAACCAGGAGACTTTGAAACGCTGGAGATCGCGGAGCGCCCCCTTCTCGTCGTCCGGGGTGACGATGGTGTCGCCAGAACCTTTCTGAACGTCTGCCGCCACCGAGGGGCCGCGATCGCCGAGGGCTGCGGCCATACCCGCCGGTTCACATGTCCGTACCACGCGTGGGTGTACGACACGAAGGGCGCGCTGGTGGGCGTGCCTGGCCGCGAAACCTACGGCGACATCGACGTCGCCGGGTTGATCCCGTTGCCGACCCAAGAGCGGGCCGGGCTTGTGCTTGCCGTGCTCACGCCTGGCCTCGAGTTCGACGCCGATGCGTGGCTCGACGGAATGGGTGATGCGCTGGCATACCTGCGCCTCGACGAACTGCACCGTTACCCAGCCGTCACCGAACTGGAGAGCGCAAACTGGAAGCTCACGGCTGACGGTTACGTTGACGGATACCACCTCGGCTACCTGCACAAGGCAACGATCGGTGACAAGTCGATCACGAACCGCAACACGTACGACTTCTTCGGTCCCCACGTGCGGATCGGGTTCGCCAACAAGCCGATACTGTCGTTCCGCGGCGTCCCGGTCGACGAGTGGGAGCTCCCCCAGGCGATGAGCATGGTCCACTACATCTTCCCGAATCTGTCGATCTCGGGGCAGCCCACCAGGCCGCTCATGGTGAGCCGGCTGCAACCCGGGCCTACTCCGAACAGGTCGACCACGGTTCAGTGGCACTACTACCGAGAGCCCGTCGAGGGGGACGAGGCCACCGCAGCCGCGGAGGCGCGGCGCACGCTGTATGCGCACGTCACGAGCCAGGAAGACTTCGTGACCGGCTTCAAGATCAATCGCGCACTCGGCGCGATCGCCGACGATTGCTTCCGATTCGGCCGCAACGAACCTGCGAACCAGAACCTTCATTCCTGGATCGACGCCTTGGTCGACGGCCGCGTCGAACCGGCTCTCACGGCGAGGGCGAAGTAACCATCGTCAGACTTTCCAACATGCGTCGAGCGTTATCCGGGGAACGCCGCGTGCAGGTGGCGACGGCTGAACCGCCACGTCGCATCGGTGGCGCGCTGAAAGACGTCGTCGTAGTAGAAGTAGATGACGGGACGCATCGCGCCCTCCGTCCAGCGCGTCGCCGTGCACCAGCTGACGCCGTGGACCTCGACATCGTCGAGCGCGACCAAGAGGGCCGGCCCCGGCATGTGCATCATCGGTTCGTCGGCCTTGTAGCGCCCGCACACGAGCTCCGCGATTGCCTCCGGACCAACAGCGGTGCCGTAACCGAGACCCGAACCGTCCCATTGAGCGTCCGCAGTGAACAGCTCCGCCAATCGAGCGGTGTCGCCGGCATCCGTGAACATCGCGTACGCCTGCACCAGGTTCTGGAGCAGCACGGTTGTCGCAGGCGGAGGCGGCATCGCCCAGCGGCTAACGGTGTGCAACCGGTGGATTCGTCTCTCGGTCATGTGCCCTCTTCGCTGGTTCGCGTCATCATGACGCAGCGTGTCCACGGTCATCGAAGCTGGCGCCGATAGGGTGCGACAGGTGGCCCCAGGTACCCACGAACCAGAGCCGTTCACGCATCACGTGACGCCCCCAGGACTTCGCCGCCAGTTGATGGAATCCATGTGGCCGATGGAGGCCGCCGCGTTCCTGGCTGTCGCGCCATTGCTTCGCCTCGCGAGTCCCGGCGATGGTCATCCAGTGCTCGTCCTTCCGGGTTTCACCGCCGATGACGCGTCGACCGTGCCGTTGCGCTGGGCGATTCGCGGGCAGGGTTACTCCACCCACGCGTGGCGACTCGGACGAAACGTCGGCCCGACCAGGCGCATCGTCGAGGGTGTCCGAGACCGAGTGGTGGAATTGGCCAACCGGCACAATCGCAAGATCAGCATCATCGGGTGGAGCCTCGGGGGGACATATGCCCGCGCGCTTGCCCGCGAATACCCCGGCGCGGTGCGCCAGGTGATCACCCTCGGCAGCCCATACCGGATGGTCGAGGGGGACGAGAGCACGGCGGGATGGATCTGGCGACGCTACGAGAACCGGCACGACGGCAACCTCGATCTCAACCGGATCGCCGAGCAGAACAGATCGAGGTTGACCGTGCCGGCAACATCGATCTACTCCCGCCGCGACGGAGTTGCTCCCTGGCAGACCTGCATCGACGAGGTCGGGCCGCTCGCAGAGAACATCGAGGTCCACGGCAGCCATACAGCGCTGGGCATGCAGCCGGCCGTCGTGTTCGCAGTGCTCGATCGTTTGCGCCAACCCGAGGACGACTGGCGTCCATTCCGCCCGCCGGCCGCCGCCAGGCTGTGGTTTCCACGGCCGGTCACTTGGCAACCTCGTCCCGGCCGACAGGCTGTACTCGTCGACGTCTGACGGGTTTGGCGATGGATTTAGCCGGGGGTTTGGCAGCGCCTCGGGCGGTCGCGGACTTCACCTTCTTCTGCGCAAGAGCGAAGAGCTCATCCATGCTGCTGTGCAGAAGATCAACCAGGCTCCATACGTCGGGAACAAGCTCGCGGTCGCCGACGAAGCCGAAGTCGAGGTTGCCGTTGTAGCTCTGGACGGTCATGTTGAGGCCGATGCCGTCCATGATCGTGCTCACCGGATAGAAGTGCTTGAGCTTGGCACCGGCGGAGTAGAGCGGGTGGTTCGGTCCCGGGACGTTGGAGATCACCACGTTCACCGGAGATGCCACCCGATCCGCAATCCGTAGGCGGCTCAGCATGCGCATCGCCTGTCCGGCTACTGCCGGCGGGGCGAACTGGGTGAAGTCCTGCAATGCGTCGGCGCTGACGGGATCGAAGCGTTGCTTCGCTTCGGCCATGCGCCTCGAGATCCGCATCAGACGGTTGACCGGATCCGGCTCGTCAGTCGCCAGCTCGCAAGAGATACCCGAGACCCGGTTGCGGAAGATATCGGCCTCGTCACCCTTGCGGACGCTGACTGGCACCATTGCGATAAGCGGATTATCCGGCAACGCATCGTGACGTTGCAGATAGGCACGCAGCGTTCCCGAGCACAGCGCCATGACCACGTCGTTGAACGTCACACCGAATGCTCTGCGGATCTCGCGTGCGTCCTCCAGGGGAATTGTTGTGAACGCGAACCGGCGGTGCGGGCTGATCGTCCCGTTGAACGGGGTTCGCGGCGCCGATGTCGAGGGCAACGCCGGCAGTTCGTCTTCGTTGTCACGGCTGCCGCGGACACGGTCGCGCAATGCGGCGCCCAGTGGACCGGGCAGTGGCTCGGCCAGGGCGCGCCCAAGCGCCGCTATCCCGGGATTGCCGGTCGTGGCGGCCAGGCTGCGCACGGCGTGGATTCCCGTGCGGATCAGCTTTTCCGGCCGGGTTGCGAACACACGGGCGGTTCGCAGCAACAGCTCAGCCGAACTCGGAATCGAGTCGACCGGCCAGTCTGCGCTGTCGACCTCGTCGGGGACGGCCTCGGGATCGTCGTCGAGCATGACACCCAACATCACGACGCCCGCGGCGCCGTCGATGGTGGCGTGGTGGATCTTGTTGAGCTGGGCGATGTACTTGCCGTTCTCCACCCCTTCGATGACATACAGCTCCCACAGAGGTCGGCTGCGGTCGAGTGGACGGGAGATGATCCGATTGACCACTTCGGCGAGCTGCTGAGGTGTGCCCGGCGGCGGCACCGCGTGGTGGCGAACGTGATAGTCGATGTCGAAGTCCGGATCATCGATCCAGTACGGGAGGTCGAGACCGAGCGGCACGGTGACCAGTCGCCGTCGATAGGGCTCCAACTGGTCCATGCGCGACAGGATCGCTCGCTTGGTGATGTCCAGCCCAGCTCCACCCGTTCCCGGTTCGGGCTCGAAGATCGTCAGTGACGACACGTGCCCGTACGTGGTGCGGCTTTCGATGTTCAAGAAGTTGGCGTCCATGCCACCGAGCTGCTTCACCGAAGCCCTCCGAGCTGCTGAGCGAACTGGTATCTTTACAGATGTTCAAGTTGTGAGCCAGTGCGCGAGACTGCGCCGATGTCGGTCTACCTCATCGTCAACGCCTCGGTGACGAACGCGGACTCGTTGACCGAGTACCTATCCGCAGTTGGCGAAACGCTCGAGAACCGCGATATCGACGTGCTCGTCAGCACTCGCGCGGCGGAAACGATCGAGGGTGAGCCGGTGGGGCCGCGGGTGGTGGTGATGAGGTTTCCGGACCGCGACGCGTTCCGCGACTGGTACGACTCGGCCGAGTATCAAGCCATCGTCGGGTTGCGCCTGGAGGGCACCGACGGCTTCGCCGTGCTGGCCGATGGCAGGGATTCGAGGTAGGTCGATCAGGCACTTGGGGTTTGGTCGTCATTGACCGTCAGGCGCCGACCGAGCGCTGCGGCCCAGGCATGCGCGTCGTGGGACGACACCCAGGTCAGTGCGTTGGCGACCAGCCGGCGGTACTGCTCGTTGCCGAACGTCGCTGCCGAATCACCCGGCTGGATGTAGATCACCGGGCTGCGCTCGATCGCCGTGGCCCACACGATCATGTTGCTCGCCGGTGGATGAAGGCCACAGTCCGGCGCCGCCTCCTCGCCGAACACGACATGTTCGTAGGTCGACGTGAACAGTCGTCCGCTCATGTCGGCGTCGGTGCGGATCAGTGGCACGACATCTTCCTCGAAGACCGGACAGCAGTACAGCTCGTCGGTGAGCTCGAAGTCGTCGAGCCCGGCGCACACCGGATGCATGGGGTCGGCGATCCTTGCCGTGTAGCGGGTGGTCCGCGTGCCGGACGACGGCCAATCGATGCCGCGCAGGCGTCCGGGCGCGTAGTGAAAGCGTCCGCCCAAGACCTCCGCCCACCCGTCCCAGGCCGGCCAACCGGCAAGGCTGTGATGGGTCATCACGAACCCGAGGCCGGCGGACAACATCTCGCGAAGTGATTGCCGGATCGCCGGCGACACAGCGGTCGGTTCGGGTGCCGATCCGCGCTTCAGCCGCAACCCTGGAATGTCGTGGCAGAGCACGGCATTCCACCGTCCTACGGCATCGCGGCCTAACCACGACTGTGCCGACGGTTGATGGGCGTGCGCCCACCGCCAATCGATGGGGTCGCAGACCGCCGACATCATCGCGAACAGCGCGTCGTAATCGACGCGGTGCCCACCAGTCAGCACCAAGGCGTCACCCACTGGTGGCCTCGGTCGACTTACTACTCATCGGGTCAGTACGGTACATTCCGCGTTGTTGCCGCCCGCCGGTCAGAGGAGGTGTGATGCTCTTCGGCGCTGTGTTCCCGACCACCGAGATCGGCAATGATCCAGGAGCCATCCGCGACTACGCGCAAGCGGCCGAAGCGTTGGGCTGCGTCCGCCTGACGACGTACGATCACGTGCTCGGAGCGGATCACACCGACAGAGATCCCCCGCTCCTCGGCCCCTACACGCAACACGATCCGTTTCACGAGCCGTTCGTGCTGCTCGGCTTCCTCGCCGCTCATACGAGCGCGATCGAACTGGCGACCGGCGTCTTGGTGCTCCCACAACGCCAGACCGCACTCGTCGCCAAGCAAGCCGCGGAGGTCGACCAACTCTCGCGCGGACGCCTCGTGCTCGGGATCGGCACGGGATGGAACCATGTGGAGTACACCGCACTGGGTACTCCGTTCCGAAACCGTGCCCGCCGCTTCGACGAGCAGATATCAGTGCTGCGAGCCCTGTGGGTCGAGGAAATCGTCGATCTCAGCGGTGAGTATCACCGCATCGAACGGGCCTCCTTGGTACCGAGGCCCGAGCGTCCGATCCCGCTGTGGCTCGGCGGCTCGGCGGATGCATCCCTCGCGAGAGCTGCGTCGCACGGAGACGGCCACATCTTCGCCGGTAACTCCGACCGTCACTTCGCGGCTGCAGCACGCCTCGCCGAGCTTCTCGTCGAACGGGGGCGCAGCCGCGACAGCTTCGGAACCGACATGTTCGTCGACTACGCGCAAGGCCCGGACGAGTGGCGCGACAGGGCTGAGCGGTGGGAGACCGCCGGGGGCAGCCTGATGTCGATGCGGTCGATGACGACAGGAACCGATTTCCTCGGTGTTCCCGGCGCGAATCTCTCAGGGGCCGCTGAACACATCGCCGCCCTGGAGCGATTCATGACGGAGATGACAGCTCGATAGCGCACACGCACACAAGTAAGTAGTGTTGGACAGAAGCTGCCAGCGGTTCTGAAATGAAGGCGAGCAACAAGGAGAACTGATGTCCGTCCCGATCAACATCCCGAAACTCGGCGTCTCGATGACCGAGGGCACGCTCATCGAGTGGCTCGTCGCTGACGGCGCAGTCGTCTCGGAGGGCGACCCGATCTATCTGATCGAGACCGACAAAGTCGAGAACGAAGTCGCTGCAACGGCCTCTGGCACGATCCGCCTCAGCGGAGAGGCGGGAGAGACGTATGCCGTCGGCGAGGCGATCGGGGAAATCGAGACCTAAGGACGGCGTCACATCTCCCGCACCGGGTCGGCACCATCCCAGCCCTTGGCCGCGCTCGCGACCTTGGAGTACAGGCGCAGGACACTGTCGTTCGGTTGGTAGATCTCGACGAGGTGCCCCAATTGGGCGCGCGCATCGTGGAAGGCGTAGCCGAACCCGCTGGCGGTCTCTGCCCGCATGACCTCCGGCCAGCCAATGTCGGCAAGACGACGCTGTTCAGCATCGAGCGAATCGACGAACCACGTCACGTGATGGATGCCGCTCGCCTTCATGACGATGTCCGCGAGCGATTGCGGCGCGGCATGATGCACCGCGATCAGTTCGAGTTGGATCGCGCCCCACTGGCCGTAGGCGGACGAATGGTCGAACTCGCCGCGCTCGTCGCGATGCTGCACGGTGCGGGGCAGTTCGTGGTGCCGCACGAAGAACGGGCCGGCTCCAAGCTGTTCGGCGAGCGACCGTGCGGCGGCTCTGACGTCGCCGACGCCGTACGCGATCTGTACGACCTCTCCGACTGGTGTGCTGTTCGACATGGTGATGCGTCTTTGCTATGGGTCGCCGAAATGGCCAACGCGAAGCCCCGTACCACGCAGATGTGCTGTCTCGTTGAGCGACAGAACTGTGCGCTGGCCGGCGCGACCCGCAGCGACACGATGGATCGAGGTGTAGTTCGGGTAGAAGAACCCGCTCGCGTCCTCGATGTGCAAGATGTGGGTGATGTACGCGTTGATCACACCTCCGTGACAGACGGCGGCGACGATCTCGCCGGCGTGCGCGGCGATGATGTCCTCGATCGCAGCGACCACAGCAGTCCGGAACTCGAATGGGTCGACGCCGAGGGCGCGATGCGCGTTACCAGCGAGAACGTCTTGCCATCCGGGTAAGCCCTCTGCCCTGAGCACCTCGATCGGGATGTACTCGCCGGAGTCACGGTCGTACTCGGCGATGCCGTCGTGCACCACGACGTCGATGCCCCTGTCGGCGGCAAGCGGTGCGGCGGTCTGCCGGGCGCGGCGCAACGGACTGGCCACCGCGGCATCGATGGTCTCCTCGGCCAGGTAGTCAGCCAGCATGCGGGCTTGCTCGCGCCCGTTCTCGGAGAGCTCGGGATCGGCGGGGCCCTCCGCATCCTGGACGCGGACAGGCTGGGCGTGCCGAATGAGCAGCAATTCCATCGATGCCGACCTCTATCCCGAATCCCCGAGGGACCGGGCCGAGATCTGCTCGTCGAGCAGCTTGTGGAAATGACGGATCTTGGTTTCCTCGTATCGGGCGAAGTTGACCCGCTCGTAGGGCGAAGCTTTCAGCCCGCGTTGCACGTTCGGCAGGTTGAAGGTGTCCTGGTTGAACACGCGAGCGAGCGAGCCCAGCTCCGGCGCCTGCGTCCAGTCATCGTCGGCATCGAGCCAGTGCACGGCTGCCGGGGGTGGACGATGGCCGGGCTGGAACGGAGACAGGAACATGCACTCCATGATCGCTTCGTCAACGTTCGTCCCGTGCGGGCGGAAGCGATAGACGATGCGGTTGTAAGCCCCCCACGGATGAAAGTTGGGGAACACGGTGAAGTAGAAGCTGTCGTTCACCTCCGCGTCCGACAGTGAGTCGGCACGGTCGCCGAGCACCTGGCGCAGGTTGTCGCGTCGGCTCGCCGCCGCCACCCGCCGAGCCGTCTCGCCGTCAGGCACGGTCAGCAGCGGCGGATCGTCGAGATTGCGGTCGTACATCGAATCAAGGATCTGCTGCTCAGTCGGCTGCCAGCGCAGGTGCGGGCTCGGCGTGCCATTGGCCGTGATAGCCCTGCTGTAGTTCTCGAACGCGTCGTACTGTGTGTTGGCGTCGCCGATGCTGGCGAGCAACTGCGGGTGTGTGGTCACCACGTGCATCGCCTCCATGAAGGCCTCTTGGGCCACCTTCCAGTTGCATCTGATGACCTTGGCGACATGAACCTGCGTGAACCGATCCTCCAAGGGCCACGAGGCGAACTGCTCGGTGAGGTCGCCGAGATGCGACTGCAACGACGCAGCGCCGAGATCGGGATTGATGAACACGAAGCCGCCCCACGTGGCCACCTGAGCACGCAGCAGGCCCCAGTCGGCCGGGTTCTCGATCTGAGGGAAGTCCCATTCACACGGGACATGTTTCAGCGATCCGTCGATCTCCCACGCGAAGCCGTGGAAGGGGCACCGGAACTCTGACGATCGAGTCCCGCCCACCTCGCGCAACAGTCGTCCTCGGTGCCTGCACACGTTGTGAAAGGCCTGGATCACACTTGGTTCGCTGCGCACCACGATGTACGAACGGCCGGCGATGTCGTACACGACGTGATCGCCGACGTTGGGAATGACCTCTTCGCGGCACGCCATCTGCCACACGCGGTCCCACAGCTTGTCCCGTTCGAGTTGGAAGAAGTCGGGCGACGTGTAGCGCTCGACCGGAACGGACATCGGGCCGTCGTCGAGGGGAGATTCGCGCCGGAGGATCGCCGGCACTTCCCGGCTGTCCTCGTCGAGGAGCTGTTGATAGCTCACCCCTCTGGAGCGACTGGGAGCGGAAACCTTGGTCACGAACGTCATCCGTCAAAGCCCGCCGGCACGGGCATGTCCTTCATGTTGGCCCCGCCGGGCACCTGTGGACCGGCGAGCCAGATGCACAGCTCAGGATCGACCTGGCTGAGCTCGCCCGAGATGTGCTCGCCTCGAGGTGTGAACACGCCGCTGACACCACCGTTGTCGACGTAAACATTGCCGTCGACCCCGACCTCGTAGAGGGCACCGCTCAGTGGATGGCGTCGCTTGTTCATGGCACTCCTGCTCGCAACGGGGTGACCGCCCTGCAACCGAGACTCGAGTTCCAGATTAGTTTGTAGAGATGGACTCCAGCAACGTAGCCCCTTCACCACAGGCGGAGCCGCCGGCGCACGACACGGTCGTCAAGTTCTCCCGGATACGCAAACTGACGAGCGAGCACATGGTGATGAGCAAGCAAGTCAGCCCGCACGCTTTCAGCGTGGTCGAGATTGACTTCGACAACGTCGACGCAGCGCGTTCCGCGGCGAAGGCGCACTGGAAAGAACGCGAAGGTTTCAGCCTGACGTTTCTCCCGTTCATCTCCCGGGCAGTCGCTGTTGCGCTGCGCGATTTCCCCCACCTCAACGCCTCTGTCGACGGCACGAACCTCGTCGTGCACGACGTCGTCGACCTCGGCATCGCCGTCGACTTGGACTACCAGGGCCTGATCGTCCCGGTGGTGCGCGCCGCCGGGTCGAAAGACGTGTCGGTGATCGCCCGGGAGATCAACGATCTGGCGACGCGTGCCCGCAACCGGAAGCTGTTGCCCGATGACGTCGGTGGAGCGACGTTCACGATCGCCAACAATGGATCTGCCGGGTCCGTGCTGACGATGCCGATCATCAACCAACCGCAGGTGGCCATCTTGTCGACCGACGCCATCCTCGAGAAGCCGGTTGTGGTCGTCGAAGCCGACGGCACCAAGGGGGTCGGCATCCATCTGGTCGGGCATCTGGCGATGAGCTGGGACCATCGAGCGTTCGACGGCGCCTATGCCGCAGGCTTCCTGCAGCGCGTCAAGCGGTTGCTCGAGACCGAAGACTGGTCGCTGCAGCTCTGACGCCGTCTCGCCGCGCACACCACCAAGAGCACAGCACAGACAAAGGAACACCACCATGGCAAGTCACCAGAAGATCGCCATCCTCGGACACGTCGACGTCGATCCAGCCGCTCGCGACGAAGTCATCGCCTCGGTCGTCGACCTGCAGCGCTCGACGCGCGACGACGAACCGGGCTGTCTCGCCTACGTCATCGCCGCGGATCCGGCGGATCCCGCACGGATCCAGATCGTCGAGCTATGGGAATCAGCTGAGGCCGTCGACGCCCATTTCCAGCATCCCAATTTTGCAGCGACAGGCGTTGCATTGCGCGTCGCGCCGCGCCGCGGGGGCGCTTCTCGCAAGTATCGGATCGACGCTGAAGATGACGTCAAGGGGCCGGACGGTCAGGCCTCGGGAAAGTTCTGGTCGGCTGGCGACCGCGAGCGATGAGCCACATCGCAGTCGAGGCCGCCCTCGTCGTCGCCGACCAGTCGCAGCGCGACGCGATCGTTGCCTCATCGGCACCGATCCAGGCGGCAACACGGCGCGACGAACCCGGCTGCCTCGTCTACAGCTTCGCTGCCGATGCGGTGGAGCCGGACCTGATTCAGGTGTACGAGCTCTGGGATGACGAGCAGTCACTCGCCGCGCACTTCCTGCACCCGAACTACGCCGCGATGCGCGACCTGCTCCACTCCGCCGGCCTGAAGTCAACTGTCAGCCGGAAACTGCGCATCGACGCGACCGCGCCGGTCTACGCGCCCGACCGCAGCCCGATCGCCGGCTTCCCCGACGCCCCTCGACCGCGCATACGCGCCGTGGTGTTCGACTTCGGCGGGGTGCTGATCACGCCGCTCACGAACCAGGTGGGCACATTGGCGGGTCGCCACAACACGTCGCTGGAGGAGATGCTCGGGGTGGTCATCGGCCCGAGGGACTCGGGCGAGCATCCGTGGCATCGCGCTGAACGCGGCGAGCTCACGGTCGACGAGATCCAAGACCTGCTCGCGCCATGGGCGGCGGAGATCGGGTTGGCGCTGCACGGCGACGAGGTCGACGTCGTGCTCGCCCCAGGGTCGTACACCATCGTTGCGCCAATGGTGGAACGCCTGGCACGCCTGCGCGGCGAGGGGATCCGCACCGCGCTGCTCACCAACACATTCCGCGAGTTCCGCCCCACGCTCGAGACGATCATCGACCTGTCGCTGTTCGATTGCCTCATCGAGTCCTACGCGGTCGCTGCGCGCAAGCCGGAACCGGCGATCTACGAAGCGACCGCGGCTGCCCTCGGCGTCGAGCATTGGGAGATCGCCTATCTCGACGACTTCGAGCAGAACCTAGGAACAGCGAAAGCCCTCGGATGGACTGTGATCCACGTCACCGATCCGGTCCTCGCGATCGCGGAGTTGGATCGCGTTCTGGACCCGACGTAGCCGCCCGGTCAACAATGGGCCGCGCTGACCGGCACGCAGCCAACCGACTCGAGAGCGCGGTCGAGCGCCGCCAACTGTCGCGCCGGCGACCACGACTCGGGATCGAACAACGCTTGCAGCGCGACGCCGTCGACCGCTGCTATCACCTGCTCGGCAATCTCGACGTCGTCGTGAACGGACCCGTCGGTGCACCGTTCGACAAGACGAGTGACACGAGAGCGATAGTCGCGATAGGCGTCCCGTTGTGTCGCGGCGAGCTCAGCGTCGCCGGCGGCCTCGGCACAGAAGGCGACGGTCACCATCCAGTGACGACGCGTATCCTCGTCCATCGGCAGCGCACCCGCTAGGGCAGCGCGCAGTGCCGCGTGCGGCTCATCGGGTCTGTCATCCGGCCGCCGTGCTGTTCGCAGCTGCAAGGACGCAATGAAGGTGCAGTGCAGGAGCTCTCGCTTGTCGGCGAAGTAATGCGTGAGGGCTCCGGTGGTAAGGCCGGCCTCCGCGGCGACGTCGCGGAGCGTTGCGGCACCGAGTCCTGACCGCGCGATGAGACGCGCGGCCGCGTCGGTGAGTTCCTGGCGACGCTCGTCGATATCGACTATCTTCGGCATTGACGACAATATAGTTCACGTGTTATATAACAGTTGTACTATGAAAAACCCCGTCAGCACGCGCATGGCGCGAGCAAGGAGAGCAGATGGTTCACGTTCCGACACGCGGTGACGTCCCAGTGCGACTCGGGCCGACCGTCAAGCAAGTCCCTGACTACGGCCCCAGCGTGATGAGCCGGGATCCGTACACCGATCCGGTTCGGTTCGAGCTCGAGCGCGAGCGCGTGCTCGGTGCGAGCTGGCTGGTCGCCGGGCGCTCCTCGCAGGTCGCGTCGGCGGGCGACTGGATCACGTACGAGGGGCACGGCGAGGTCGTCGTGATCACGCGCCAGCGCGACGGCTCGTGTGCGGCCTTCCACAACGTGTGTCAGCACCGTGGGGTTTCGATCGTTCCCGATCAGCAGGGCTGCGGCGCGCGGCGCTTCACGTGCCCGTACCACGGGTGGGTGTACGACACTACGGGCAAGCTCGTCGGCGTCCCAGAGCGGGAGGACTTCTCCGCCGACCAGCTCGAGAACGTGCGCGCTCCGGCCGTCGCGGTTGACGAGTGGGGTGGTTGGGTCTGGATCAACCTCGCCGGGCCCGACAAGGCGTCGTCGCTCATGGAGTGGATCGGACCGGAGATCACGGCCGACCTCGGTCGATTCAAGATGGAGGACATGATCCTTCACGACGTGCTCGAGTTCGACGTGCCGGTGAGCTACAAGGCGATCGTCGACGGGTTCAACGAGGTGTACCACGTCACGCAACTCCACCACGTCGGTCCGGTGAAGTCGAAGACTTTCCGCCAGACGTCATTCCACATCCTCGACAAGAACTACATGTGCTTCGTGCCGCGCACCGACCACCTCGACAAGCTCGCTGAGGACTGGGACCACCACCAGTACGCGATCTGCCATTACGTCGTGTTCCCGAACACCGTGTTCAACTGCAACCCGACGCATGTCCAGCTGTTCGATCCGATTCCGCTCGATGTCGACCGGACGCGGTTCCTGTGCTGGGAGTTGATCTACCCGGGCGACGAGTCCGATCCGGAGTACGCGGAGTACCTCGACAAGACCATGACACATTGGGACACTCTGAAGGACGTAGTCGCGGAGGACATCTCGATGTACGACCTACTGGCGCGGACGAAGCGATCGAGCGGCTACACCCAGAACATCCTTTCGGAACGTGAGTGCAAGATCGCGCACTATCACGAGACGATGGACCACCTGATCCGAAGCTGAAACGGGGTCAATTGCGATGTCGACGACACGGATGGTGACGCTGCTGCGGCGGCCCGGGCCGGCGGGTCCTGTGCCCGACGACTTCGCTCTCGAGGACCGGCCGCTCCCCGCACTGCAGCCAGGACAGTTGCTGTTGCGCAACATCGTGATGAGCGTCGACCCGGCGATGCGCGGGCGGCTCGAGACGACCGAGAAGCACTACACCACCAACTTTGAGATCGGCCAGCCGCTCGACGGCTCGGCGATAGGTGTGGTGATCGACGCGGGCGGTTCGGAGATGGCGCCGGGCACCATCGTCCGGCATCGCCTCGGCTGGCGGGAGCATGCTGTCGTCGACGCGGCTGGAGTGAGCGTCGTCGACGTCAACGCCGCACCGGCGGGCGCATGGCTCGGCATCCTCGGCCAGACGGGCTTCACGGCGTACGTCGGCCTCACCCGAATCGCGCAGTTGCGTGCGGGCGACGTCGTGTTTGTGTCGGCGGCAGCCGGTGCAGTGGGCTCCGCAACCGGCCGCTTCGCGAAGCTGCTCGGAGCGGCGCGTGTGGTCGGCAGCGCGGGAGGAACCGCCAAGGTGCGCGTGCTCGTCGACGAACTCGGTTACGACGATGGATTCGACTACCGCGCCGAGGCGGCTGAGGACGCTCTCGCACGCGTCGCGCCTGATGGCATCGACGTGTACTTCGACAACGTCGGAGGCGCGCAGCTTGTCGCCGCGCTCGAGGCCATGCGCGCCGGCGGAAGGATCGCGCTGTGCGGGATGATCTCCCAGTACGACGACTCGGCTGCGCCGAACGACATCAACCGATTGATCGAAGCGGTGCTGCGCCGGGTGACGCTTCGCGGCTTCATCGTGCGCGACCATGAGGAGGCACGCCCGGAGTTCGAGCGCACCGTATCGGCGTGGATCCGAAGCGGTGAGGTCACCCCGTTGCAGACGGTCGTGGACGGGATCGAGAACGCCGTCGGCGCATTCCTCGGCATGCTGAAAGGCGACAACGTCGGCAAGGCGTTGGTTCGCCTCGACGCGACATGGCCGGTGTGATCTCCCACTCCACTGGGCCGATTACGTTGTCGCGTAATCGCGTTCACGACTGGAGCACCGACGATGAGCACACGGCCCTACCCGACCCAGCCTTCCGAGCTCACCACGGATTGGCTGACGCAACGTCTGCGTACCACCGGCGACATCGGTAACGCTCGAGTCACGCGCTTCAGTAGCACACCGGTCGGCGAGGGCATCGGCATGCTCGGCATCCTCGTGCGGGTGGCATTGGAATACGACCGGCAGAACTCCGGTGGCCCGGCATCACTCGTCGCCAAGTTCGCGACGCCCGTCGAGTCGAACCGAGCAGTGGCGATGGCATACCGGCTGTACGAACGCGAGGTTGGCTTCTACCGTGAGATCGCGCCGACAATCGAGGTCGCTGCGCCGAAGTGCTACGCGGCCGAGGTCGACCCCGAGAGTGGCGACTGCGTTCTTCTGCTCGAGGACCTCTCCGAAATGAAAACCGGGGATCAGGTGGCCGGGTGCAGTGCCGACACTGGGAAGCTGATCATCGACGCGGTCGTGCCGCTCCACGCGAAGTTCTGGGGCCACCCGGAGGACCTCACCGTAAAATCCGTCCCGCGAATCGACAGCGAGGCGCAGAGCGCGGGGATCACCGCAGGGTGCGAGGCCGGGTGGGATCCGTGCATGACCCAGTTCGGCCACGTCGTCGCGGACGAGATCAAGGCAAGCCGCGACCGGTTCCTCCCTGCTGTGCCGGAGATCCACAGAATGATCGGTCGCCGGGTCCAGACGCTGATCCACGGCGACGTTCGTCTCGACAACCTGATGTTCGACGAATCGCACATCGTCCTGCTCGACTGGGCGCTGTCGATCTCGACCGGATTGCAGGACGTCGCCTATCTCCTCAGCCAGAACGTGACGACCGACGAGAGGCGGGCGCACGAGACGGAACTGCTCGAGCACTATCAGCAGCGCCTCGCCGAGCACGGTGTCGAGTACCCGCTCGACAAGTGCTGGGACGACTATCGCGTCGGCGTGCTGTACATGTTCTGCTACGCCGTCGTGATCGCCGGAACACTCGACCCGGCGAACGAGCGCGGCGCCGCGTTCATGGAGAAGCTGGTCGAGCGAGCCTCCGCCACGATGATGGATCACGACATCCTGTCGATGCTCCCCAGCTGACCTCACGTGGCGAGGAACGATCAAGGAAGACCCGAGCACGTCGACGTCGAGGGCTGCCTCAACGTCCGCGACGCAGGAGGCTGGCCGACCGACGACGGGCGCTGGATGCGCAGAGGGTTTTTGTACCGGGCAGACGAGCCGGTGCGCCTCACCGCCGAAGGCAGAGCCGCGATCGACCGTCTCGGGCTGCGGGCTGTCATCGATCTGCGCCAGCAGGCCCAGGTCGACCGCGGACACCTGTTCGCCGCGCCCGAGATAACGCACCATGTCCAGGTGGTCGATCGTGTCATCGACGTCGACAACCCGCCGTCGCAGTTCGCCCAGGCGGTCGACATCGTCGATCTGTACGAGGACGTGTTCGAGCGTGGGAGCGCTCAACTCGCGCGCGCCGTCGAGACCATCGCTGAACACATCGTCGAGGGACCCGTTCTCGTCCACTGCGTTGCCGGCAAGGATCGAACAGGCCTCGTGGTCGCGCTGATCCAGTGCGCGCTCCGGGTGACGCGCGAGTCGGTCGTCGACGAGTACGCATTGTCCGACGACCCAACTCGCCGTCGGCGGGCGATGATGATCGCCGATCCGAGAGATGGAGACCCACCGGTCCATCGCTCGCCCGAGATGCTATGGACGGCCCCCGCAGAGGTGATGGCGCAATACACGCGGCGGATCGTCGAGCGTCACGGCTCGCTCGCCGCTTGGGCGTCTGAGATCGGAGTGTCCGAGGCGACGTTGCAACGGCTCCGAGAGCGACTCATCACCGATCTCGCCTGAGCACCCACACCCAATGAGCTGCCCGGATTACTACCCGACTGTCCGTCGCGTGCCGGGCTGTCGTGCCGATTCCGGTCAGTCCTGTGACACCGATGTGACACGAGCACGTCCACCACCCGAGCTCTACGAGCGATCATTCAGCCATCCGACAATCGACCGCGCGACCTCAGCTGGTGTTCTGCCGGTCGAGTAGATGGCGACATCGGAGAGGGAGCGATTCTGCTCGCTCGACACCCACACCTCGAGGAGATCTGTCCCTTCCCGAACCCAGTCATGTCCCTTGTCCTCGAGGCAGCGCTCGCGCAGCGCCCGTACGGCAACGTCGTGGTCTTCATCCGGCAGCACGAGCACCACCAACGTGTTGTCCAAATGGTCACGAACGGATTCAAAGAAGTGACGATCTTCGTAGTGCGAATGGCCCGCGCCGAACGCGATGACTGCTCCCGGGTGCTCCAGGAGCACTCGATCCACGGCATGCGCGCGAGCTGGCTGCCACCATCGGTGTGCCCCAACGAAGCCTCGATTGGCGATCTCGGCGACGAAGGCACTGAGAGGTTGACCGACTTCCGCGTAGAAGGCATCTCCAACTTCGTCAAGGTCAACGAAGGGACGCTCGACAGCCGAGGCGAGCAGTCGGCCGATCGTCGACTTCCCAGCGCCCGCGGGACCGATGAGGATCAGCGACTCAGTCGGTAGCACCCAACCAGCTTGCCCGATGACGAGCGGCCGTCGACGACTGTCGAACGCGTTGGGGCCGCATTGGTGCAGATGTCCAGAAAATTGAGATCGCGCGTCACGAAATCGCGACTCGGGAGGCATGTGTAAGTGAGGGCCACAACGCGAGGGAAAGGCGCAGTGCGATGAAGCAGCGACCGCTTCGGATGCCTTCTTCGTGGCGAACCCTGAACGCTCGCCGGATCGGGGCCGAGGTCGACGATGAACGACCACAACCCAACAGAAAAGCCCAGCTCAAACCAGTGCCCGGGGCGGGGATCGAACCCGCACCTCCCGAAGAAGAGGGGGGTTTAAGCCCCCCGTGTCTGCCAATTCCACCACCCGGGCAGGTGAGGGTCCCAGGCTATTCGGGTCGACGATGCGCCAATTGCCATTCGCCGGTCGCGCCGTCAACCGACTCTCGAAGGAGGTCGCCACCACCGCTCAGTCGAAGGCGCCACGCCGACGACGGTGAAGTGGCGTTCGCATTGGCGTGGCCTAGCGTGACGAATGATGCGGCTCGCTCGTCGATCACTGGCCCTGCTGGCACTCACGCTCGTTGCTGCATGTGGCACGACGACCGAGGTGCGCTCGACACGAGCAGACCCGATCGGGGCTGCGTCGCCATCCAGCAATTCAACGGGCACGACTGCGCCGTCGGGCACGACTGCTCCTGGCGACACCAGCCAGCCGAGCAAGGACACGCTCGACTGGGGAACGTGCGACGACCCGAATGCAGAGGATCCCGCGCTGCAATGCGCGACTCTCTCGGTGCCGCTCGACTACGACAAACCCACCGGCGACACCATCGACCTCGCACTCATCCGGCAACCCGCAAGCGGTGAACGCACCGGCGCCATCTTGTTCAACCCCGGCGGACCTGGCGGCTCCGGGTTCGATCCGATTGCGTTCAGCGGTTCAGGGTTCGCGTCAGCTCTAGGCATCGACTCGCTGGATCTGATCGGGTTCGACCCACGAGGTGTCGATCGATCCGGCGGCATCCGTTGCGTGTCCGACGAGTTCAGGGACAAGCACCTCTACGTCGACGACACTCCCGACACGCCAGAGGAACAGTCCTTGAAGGAGGAAGCCCAGAACGGGTTCATCGACGGCTGCAAGCAGAAGTACGGCGACACCCTGCGTTTGTATTCGACCGAGAACACGGCTCGCGACATGGATGCGATTCGTGAGGCACTCGGTGATTCCCAGATCTCCTACCTCGGCATCTCGTACGGCACCTATCTCGGCGCGACGTACGCGACCATGTTTCCCGATCGGGTGCGGGCGATGGTGTTGGACTCGGCGTACGAGCCGAACGGTGACACCGCGCAGCAAGAGTTCGAGACGCAGTTGGTCGGGTTCGAAGGCGCGTTCAACAACTGGATGAAGTGGTGCGAAGGTCAGGCAGCCTGCGAGTTCAAAGCAGCTGACGTAGGTGCTCGGTGGGATGCATTGAAACAGAAGCTCGACGACACGCCGATCACCGGCGCAGATGGCCGCGTCGCCAACAACGCAACGATGGAGACGGCCACCTCGGCCGCCTTGTACAGCGAGAGCGATTGGCCGGTGTTGGGTCAGGCGTTGGCGAAGGCCGAGAAGGGAGATCCTGCGGGGATCTTCGCCCTTGCCGACGCGTACGAGGGCCGCGATTCCGACGGCACCTTCAACACGCTGTTCCAGTCGTTTCCGGTCATCCAATGCGCCAGTGGCATCGAGGCGCCGCCGCCGGCAGATCCCGAAGCCCTCGTGGCATCGCTTCGCGCCTCTGCCCCACGATTCGGCAAAGACATCACCACCGAGGACGTGATGCAGGAATCCGACCAGTGCCAGAAGCTGGTGGGCGACACCAAGCCGGTGAAGCTGTCCTACTCCGGGGATGGACCGGTCGTCGTGGTCGGCGGCACCAATGATCCGGCGACGCCAATTCGCTGGGCGCAGAAGATGGTCGGTGAGCTCGGACCTAGGGCGCGGTTGGTGACCTACACCGGCGAAGGCCATGGCGCCTTCTTGGTGAGCAACTGCGTGACCGATATCGAGGGTGCGCTGCTGGCCACTCTGAAATCGCCGGAGGCCAACACAACCTGCGAGCCCGATCCGGTGATCGAAAAGCCGACGTGGTGGGATTCGTTGCCCGTGCCGGACGGGGTCTCAGATGTGACGCCGTTGCCTGCGCTGGCGGCCGCCGTCGGCGGGACATCGCCGACGCAGATATTCAGCGAGATGCGCACCACCACGTTGAGCCCCCAAGATGCGATCGCCGCCTACACCAAGGCATTGGGCGACGCCGGATTTCAACAGTTCGATGCGCCGTCGATACTGCCCATCAACGGCACGGAACAGGGTGCGTTCTCCGACTTCGGCAGTCGAACCCTCGTCGTGATCGCCCTCGGACCGAAGGCCTTCGACGAAAACGGGCTGGAGAGCGCGAAGGCGGGAGTGCCCCCGAACACGACAGTGCTGTGGCTGTTTGCCGCGCCTGGCTAGGCGACCGGCCGCAAACGCCGTTCCTCGAAACCCAGAGCCAACCAGAGCTCCGACCGCAGGCGATCCGAAGCAGGAGGCTGCAGTTGGTTGGTGACGATGACGCCCTCGATCATGTCGCCGACTATGGCCGCCCACGGCCGTCCCTTGAGCTGCACCGCGATGACAGCGCCATTGGCGACCCGACGCAGCGAGCGGTCGACCCCGGCGATGCGCGGCGGGCAACGGAACCCCGGCGCGACCAGGCCACGCCGACGCACCTCGCGACCGATGGTGCGGGCGGCGTGGGCGAAGTCGAGTGAGGTGTTGCTGACGGGCATGCAATCAGTGTCGCGCAGGGGTGTTACAGACCGGCTGTGACACCCCTTCGTTAGTCTCGACATCGTGGACGAACCGCCGCAACTCAATCCCGCTCAGCAGCGCACACTCGCGCTGCTTCGACGGTCGGGCGAGCCGATGGTGTTCGACGCGGCGGTGATCGATGACCTCCGTGACCAGGCCAACGAGGCGTTCGCCCACTTCAACGACCGGCTCCAGGGAAACACGCTGTTCATCACCAAGCACACCCTGGCCAGCGTGCACGACTGCGAGGTCCACTTCCTGGCGCCCGACGACTTCGAGTGGACGCCGGCCCGGGCCCGCGGCCAGGTCGCTCACAAAGCCATCCAACTGATGCTCAACTGGCGGGGCGAGCCAACGCCGCGCGAGCTGGTGGATGAGTCGTTGGCACGGCTCGGCGACGAGGAGCGCGACTTCGGACGGTGGATCGCCGCCCTGTCACCCGGCGACGAAGCCGACCTGCGTGGTCAAGCGGTCGAGCGAGTCACGAAGTTCATGGAGTGCTTCCCGCCACTCGATGCCCGCAGCAATCCGGCCACCGAGGCGGCGGCGCAATGGCCACTCGATCACCCGATCCTGCTGCGCGCCCGTGTCGATCTCGTGATGGGTCGCCCACAGGGTCGCGAGAGCCGCAGGGTCATCATCGACCTGAAGACCGGTCGCGTCAGCCAACGTCATCGGGAAGATCTGCGCTTCTACGCCCTCGTCGAGACCCTCGTGCGCGATGTTCCCCCGCGCAAGTTGGCCACCTTCTATCTCGATTCAGCCGAACCCGTGGTCGAAGACGTGACGGAAGGTGTGTTGCGCACGGCCCTTCGCAGAACTCTCGACGGCATCCATCGGTTGATCCAGTTGCAGGTCGAAGCGGAGGCGCCGCTCAAGAAGCCGGGTACATCCTGCCGATGGTGTCCGTATCGAGGCGAGTGTGTCGAAGGCCAGACGTATCTGCGGGGAGGCGACGACGGCATCGACCCCTGATCAGATCTCTACTCGATACCGAGCTGCCAGGACAGGAACGTCAACACATCTGCATCGTCGCGGACTCGCATGTTGGCCGGCTTGCCCTGACCGTGGCCGCTGCGGCCCGCCTGGCGTAGCAGGATCGGACGATCCTGTTCGCTGGAGCTAGCGCGCGTGAGCACAGCTGTCATCTTCCGGGCGTGCAGCGGATCGACCCGGGAGTCGCCTTCCGCTGTGGTGAACAGCACCGCTGGGTACTCGGCGCCATCGGTGACGTGGTGGTACGGCGAGTAGGCATGCAGCCATCCGAACTCCTCGGCCACATCCGGGTCGCCGTATTCGTCGGTCCACAATCTGGCGATCAGGAAATGAGGAAACCGGATCATGTCGAGCAGCGGCACCGCGCAGTGCACGGCGCGGGCGAGATCCGGCCGTTGTGTGATCGCCGCTCCCATCAGCAGACCACCGTTGGAACCACCCTCGATGCCGAGCAGGTCGCGTGAGGTGTAACTGTTCGCGACCAGCCAGTCGGCGGCGGCGTGGAAGTCGTCGAAGACGTTCTGCTTGTTGGCCCGCCGACCGGCGCGGTGCCACGCCTCGCCGTGCTCATATCCGCCGCGAAGACCGGCGACGGCGAACACTCCGCCAGCCGCGCACCATGCAGCACCGCGCACCACCCACGCCGGCGATTCGGAGATGGCGAACCCGCCGTATCCGGTGAGCAGAAGCGGAGTTTCCTGCGAAGGCTGTACATCGGAACGATGCATCACGAACAGCCCGATCTCGGTGCCGTCGAGTGATGAGTAGGTCAACTGTGTGACTGTCAATGCTGGAACAACCGAGGTGTCGAGGTCCACCGACCACTGCTCGGCGCGACCATCGACGACGCGGTAGAGCATCGGTGGAGCACTGAACGAACCGACCGTGACGAAGGCTGTGTCGTCGTCGGTGTCGATCGACTGAACACTGATGAGACCGAAGTCGGTGATGGAGGTCTCGAGTGTCCCGTCGGTACGCCAGAGCTCGACGGTGTCGACGGCGACCGTGCTCGAGACGGCGAAGATACGGTCGCCGAGGCTGGCCGCGCGTGTCAAAACCACGTCGCGCTCGGGCACGATCGTTCGCCAGACATCGGGCTTGTCCAACGATGCAGCAACGAGGCGACCGTTCGGAGCGTCGCGCGACGTCACCGCATACAACTCACCCTGGTGGAAGAAGAACGACGACTGTGCTTCGACGCCGCTGATCACCTCGCGCCACTCCCCAGTCTCGGTGTCGAGCAGGTGGGCATCGATCCGTCCCCAACCGACGAGCATGTAGACCAGGAGGTGACGGCCGTCGTCGCTGGCCACCACGTCCGGCCAGGTTTCGGGTGTGGGCAAGTCGTCGAAGACCAATGGATCTTCCAGCGGGTCGGTGCCGATGCGGTGGAAGTACACGTGCCGGTGGTAGTTGTCGTCCAGCGGGTAGCGCAGGTACCAGAAACCGGAGTTGTCGGGCAGCCAGGCGATCGACGACGCTCGCGTGTTCGGGATCGAGTCAGCCAGGTGTGCTCCGGTGCGAACGTCGATCACCGACAAGGTGCTCTGTTCGGTGCCTCCTTCGCTGAGCCCGATGGCTACAAACGCGCCGTCGGGTGAGGGTTCGTACCAGTCGATCGCGACGGCACCGTCGGCGGCGCGCTGAGAAGGGTCGAGCAGGACTCGTGCCGGCGACTCGCGGTCGACAGCGGACTGCACCGACAAGGCGAACTGATCGGCACCCGCCTCTCGGCCGAGCACGAACAGCTGGTCGCCGCGCACTGCCGCGCTGGCAACCGTGGGCAACGCCGTGAGCGCGGAAAGGCGCTCGTGCCACTGGCCCCACGAGGGCCGGGCTTCGAGCGCCTGAACGGTTCGTTCGTTGTGTGCGGCTACCCAAGCCGCAACTTCCTCGGATTCACCCTCTTCAAGCCACCGATACGGATCGGCGACCGTCACACCGTGCAGCACCTCGACATCGGCGCCACGCCGAGTCGCAGGTGCAGGAGGGACCGTCGGCTCAGCCACGTCCCATGTTGGGGCGCTTGCCGTGGTTGGCCTTGGATCGACGCATGCGCGCCTTTTTCTTCTTCGTCTTCTTCGACATGGGGAGCCAGGCTACCGGCGGGTCATGCCGCCTGCACCCAGCGCAGCAGGTCGTCGACAGGCCAGGAGTTGATGACTCGATCGAGGGGCACTTCGCACTCGGCAGCGCGGTTGCAGCCGTGGGGTTGCCACTCCAACTGGCCGGTCGCATGCGCGTCGGTGTCGATCGTGAAGTAGCAGCCGTAGTCGACCGCCATGGTGAGGAGAGGCCGGGGCGGATCGAGCCGCTCTGGGCGACAGTTGATCTCGACAGCGGTGTGGAACTGGGCGCACGCAGCAAAGACGTAGTCGGGATCGAAGGTCGAGGGCTCGCGCTTTCCGATCAACCGCCCGGTGCAGTGACCGAGGATGTCGACGTGTGGGGAGGCCACAGCCCGGACCATCCGCTCTGTCATCGGCTGACGCTCCATCCGCAGTTTGGAATGGACACTGGCCACCACGACATCGAGCTGGGCGAGCACGTCGTCAGTGTGATCGAGCGAACCGTCCTCCAAGATGTCGACCTCGATGCCGGTGAGGATCCGGAACGGCGCCATCTTCTCGTTGAGCGTGGCCACATCGGCAAGCTGTTGTTCCAGTCGTTCCCTGCTCAATCCGTGGGCGATCGTGAGACGGGGCGAATGGTCGGTCAGCACCATGTAGTCGTGGCCGAGATCGCGGGCCGTGCGCGCCATCGCTTCGATGGTCGCGCCCCCGTCGCTCCAAAGACTGTGGAGATGGCAGTCGCCCTTGAGTGCGGCGAGATACGGCGCACCCTCGTCGGTCACCTTGATCCGTGTCTCGGCTGCGATCTTGTCGACGTAACTCGTGTCGCCCTTCAGTGACTCGGTGATCAACCTCGCGGTCGAATCACCGATCCCTTCGAGATCGGTGAGCGTGCCGTCCTCGGCTCTTCTGACCAACTCATCGGGCGGTGTGGCGCGCACGACTTCGAGTGCGCGCACGAAGGCTTTCGTCTTGAACCCGGTCTCATGAGCCCGATCGAGGTAGTGCACCACGCGTTCCAGGGCCTCCACCGGCGTCATGTCAGGGAGTGTAGAGGACCCTTCGTGACGGCCGACGGCTGGCCACACCGACGATACCGATCCCGGCCACGACCAACGAGGTGGCCAGATAGGAGATCAGGTCCGATCCTTTGCCCGTCCTCGGCAGCGGCGTGGCGGCGACTGGGACGGGTGTCGTTGGCAACGCCTCGACCACTGGAACAACCTCGGCCGCGGTGGGCGGGGGTGGAACCGTTGTCTCGACGGTCGTGGCTGGGGCGACGGTCGTGGATGTCGTCGACGTGGTCGGCGTGCTGGTGGTGCTGGTGGTGCTCGGAGGCAACGTCGTCGATGTGGTGGTGGAGGGAGACGACGTCGTCGACGTCGTCGATGTCGTGGATGTCGTGGTCTCGGGCGTGGTGGTCGGGGTAGCGGTCGTCGGCGGAATCGGCACCTCGACCGTGGCAGTGGCAGTGAGCACTCGCGATTGGCCGGCGGTGACGAGACGTTGCGCGCCCTGCGGATCGGGTCCCGCCGGAATCCCCCGGTACACGACGGCGGGACCGGGGGCCGCTGTCGAGGCGACGACGGTCATCGTGCCTGTTGTGACCGGAATCGTCGCCTGCGCGGATCCAGCTGCATCGGTCTGCACCGTGATTGGTTCGTCCTGCCCGCTGATCAACAGCATGACGGACGCATCGGCCACCGGTTGCGCTCCGGCCGCGACCAGAACAGCAATGTGCCCGCCGACTTCGAGTGTGACCGAGATGGACCAGGCGCCCGCGAACTGCGCGGCCTCGGCGTCCAGCGCGACAGCAAGCGATTGGATGTCGGCGCGGCCACTTGCCCGGGCGACCATCCCGAGCGATGGCACGAGCGGGGCTGCCCCGTTGGCCGACCGCCGGGTGCCGGCACTGTCTTGCGCGTAGTAGTGGAACACTGCCCACATTGCCGCGGCTGTCAGGTTGTCGGTCGTGTCGCCGTACCGCCACGTGAGGTACGCGCCCCTCGCTCCGTCGGGGTCGTTGGGGAATTGCTGGACGACGATCGACGACGGTGCATCGATCGTGGGGTGGATACCGCGATTGAACGTGCACGATCCGACACGGAACTGGCCGGCCTCGTCGACGAACAGCCACTGACCGGCCCAAATCGGTCCCGGCGAGAATGCGACGCCGGCTGTGTGGAACTCGATCGCCAGACCGGAGCAGCGATAGTCGTCGCGCAGATCGACACCACCTTCGAAACTGGTGTGGGCGACGCAGTTCGAGGGGATCTGCGTTCCGAGCTGCCCGGCCCCTGCCACAGCGGGCACCGAGATGAGCAGTGCCAGCAGAGCTAGCAACAGGACGCCGCGAAGCTTCTTCACATCACACAGATCGACGGCGACCACGGCCGAGCGGAAATCGTGCCGGGTAGCCTCACACCTTCGCTATGGAACGCTTCGGCCTGGTTGGCCTCCCCAACGCGGGCAAGAGCTCGCTGTACAACGCCCTGACTGGCGGTGGTGCCCTCGCTGCGCCGTATCCATTCGCCACCAAGGACCCCAACATCGGCGTTGCCAAGGTGCCGGACGAGCGCGTCGACCGTCTTGGGGCGATGAGCAAGTCGAAGCAACTCGTCCATGCAGCCGTGCAGGTCGTCGACATCGGCGGCCTCGTCGAAGGCGCGTCGAAGGGTGAAGGCCTCGGCAACAAGTTCCTGGCCAACATTCGCGAGGTCGACGCGATCGTGCTCGTGCTACGGGCCTTCGAAGACGACGACGTCACCGGGCCGAGCGATCCGATCGAGCACCTGCGCGTCGTCGAGATCGAGTTGGCGCTGGCCGACCTCGAAACGATCGAGAAGCGGCTCAATCAGGCCACCCGCCAGGCCAAGCTCGACAAGACAGCAGCTGGCGAGTTGGAAGCCTTGCAAGCTGCATACGATGCGTTGTCCGACGGGCGCCCGCTGTACCGAGCAGGCTTGAAACAAGAGTGGCGCGAGCAACTGCAGCCCTACTTCCTCCTGACCAACCGTTCTGTCCTCGCGGTCGTGAACGTGGGAGAAAACGATCTCGAGCACATTCCCGAGGTCGAGCAACGAGTTCGCGACGAGTTCACCTCGGCGGGCGACAACGTCGAGGTCATCGGCATGTGCATCCAGATGGAAGCCGAAGCGGCAACGATCGTCGACCCGGTCGAACGCGCCGAAATGCTCGAAGGATTTGGTCTCGGTGAGGGTGCCCTGTTCCGGATGGTGCGCAGCGCGTATCACCTGTTGGGGTTGCGCACGTTCCTGACGACCGGGGAGAAGGAGACGAGGGCCTGGACGTTCTACGCCGGCTCGAGCGCTCCCGAATGCGCCGGTCGAATCCACACCGATTTCCAGCGCGGGTTCATCAAGGCCGAGGTCATCCACTGGGACGAGCTCCTGGACATCGGATCGTGGAGCAAGGCCAAGGAGCTC
>JANPGV010000300.1:0-12410 GCA_031424145.1 Ilumatobacteraceae bacterium | reverse complement strand
CGCCTGGGACGACCGGAGATCGTCGTCGTTGTCGATCACACCCACCCCCACGCTGACGGCCGCCCGGTGATCGACTGGGGGATACCCGTCGAGCTACCCGATCGTGTTCTCGGCGATCTGTACCGTACGGCGAAGGTGTGCACCGTCGTGGTTCGCAACGGTGTCGTCATCGACGCCCCCGGCGAACTCAACCTCGGCCGCACCACACGGGTCGCCAACCGGGCCCAGCGCCGCGCCTTGGGTGCGTTGTATGCGACGTGCGCGATCCCCGGCTGTGATGTCCGCTACTCGCGAACCAAGGCGCATCACGTCATCTGGTGGCGACACGACGGGCGCACCGACTTGTGCAACCTGCTGCCACTCTGTGAGCGACATCATCAGAACGTCCACCACGACGGCTGGATCCTGACCCTCACACCCGACCGCACCCTGACCATACGGTTACCAGACGGCCAGATCATGACCACCGGCCCACCTCGACGAAACGCCGCATGAGGGTGAGATCAGCGAGCTCGAAAATCGAAGAAGCGTCCGTCGGGATCCTAGATGTGCGCGCAGGCGTGCAATTGGCCGAGGCGTCGCCACCAACCACTACCCTCAGTTCGATGCCACGCCCGATTGAAATCGCTCCGAGCGTGCTACCCGCCGACTTCGCCCAGCTGGGCGAGGAGGTCGCTGCCCTGGAAGCGGCCGGGGTCGACCGGATCCAATGGGATGTTATGGACGGCCAGTTCGTGCCCAACCTCACCTTCGGGCCCGACGTCATTGCCGCTGCACGCAAGCACGCCTCGCTGCCGTTCGAGGCACACCTCATGGTCCTGACCCCCGATGTAATGGCTGCCGAATACGTGCGCGCCGGGTGCCAGAGATTGATCGTCCACGTCGAAGCCTGCACCCACCTTCATCGCACACTTGGCAACATCAACTCGCTCGGCGCCACGGCGGGCGTCGCCCTCAACCCCGCCACGCCGGCTATCGCCGTCGCCCATGTGCTCGACCTGGTGGACCTCGTGCTGGTGATGACCGTCAATCCCGGCTTCGGCGGGCAGCGCTACATCGCCACGATGGAATCGAAGATCACCGAGGTGACGGAGATGCTGCGCAAAGCCGGTCGTGCCGACGACGTCGATGTCGAGGTCGACGGCGGTATCGGTCCCGACACTGTCGGTGCAGCAGCGGCAGCCGGGGCCAACGTGTTGGTTGCCGGAAGTGCGCTCTACCGCGACCCGCTCGGCCTCCAGCACGCGGTTTCGGACCTGCGCGCCCGCGCGCATTCAGTGTGAAGCAGGCTCGGGAACATCTGAGTCGGCGTGTTCACGGTCGCGCTGCACCGCCAACGTGTGGAAATCGTCTTCGTCCCTACGTTCCCTTGCGGCGCGGACCATGGCGAAGACGAGCAGCTTGATGCAAGCGAGGACGACGAGAATCCCGAACGCAATGCCCAACGGCCTGAGGACGGCCTTGAGCATCGTCTTCTTCGCGGTCTTCAACGGCGCCAACACTCCGGTGTCGACGCCCCTGCCGTCCACGAGGAGGGTCTTCACGCCGTCCTCAACCCTGGGACAGTGCAGGTCGGTGTCGTTGACACCGATCACTGCGTCGCCCCCGAACAGCGGGGCCGGTACGCGAACCTTCGAACGCAGCACACTTAGTAGCGGGTCGGGTAGGGCGCCGACGAGGTATTGCCTTCCAGGATGGAGGAACCGGATGTCGTCGTCGTATCGAATGTCGACGATCGTGCCGACCGCATACCCATCGAGACTGCCGGCACGTATCTGCTCGACCGCGAAGCGTCCAGTGGTTGAGTCCGCAGCCGTCAAAGTGCCGACGAACACCGCTGCCGGAGCCGGCGGCGTGAGACACCCGGCGGGTATCGCAATCAAGGGAGCCGAGGGCACGAGCGGATCAACGATGGGCGGAGGCTGCTCTCGTTCCGGTACCTGAGGACCGATCACCTCGCTCGCGACCGTTGTCGTCGGTTCGGCCGGTGGCACTGGCGGTGGTTCTGTCGCCGGCACTGGCGGCGGTTCCGTCGCCGGCACCGCGCCGACAGATGCGCCCCAGGCGAGGGACAACAGCGCCCCGACAACGAATGCGCGCACCTGCATCACGACGCAACGCTACCGACCGGCGCCGCGCCGCACCGGTCAACGACCCTGGAACCGCGGCTCCCGCTTCTCCACGAAGGCTTGAAGCGCCTCCATCGTGTCGGCCGTCGAGAAGTTCAAGGACTGGGCGACACCCTCGTCGTCGAGTGCTTGCTCCATCGTCACCGCCATGGAGTTGTCGAGCATCCTCTTTGTCATCGCCAGGGCGATCGGCGGGCCGGCGGCAAGTCGCGCCGCCCAACCGTCGACGAACTCGTCGATCTCGCCGTCGGGAACCACCCGATTCACCAGACCGATGCGTTCTGCTTCGGCTGCGTCAATGATGTCGGCGAACAACGCCAGTTCCTTGGCGCGGTGCATTCCGACGATTCGCGGCAGCAACCACGAGCCGCCGAAATCGATCGACAATCCTCGGCGAGCGAAGATCTCGGAGAACCGTGCGGTGTCGCTGGCCACGACAAGATCGCATCCAAGTGCCATGTTGCAGCCGGCTCCGACCGCGACGCCTCGCACCTTTGCGATCGTAGGAATCGGCAATCGGTGCAGCGCAAGAGCCACGTCGGTGATGTGTCGCATCTGCGCCAACTGGTGCTGGTTCGGGCGGCCAGCTCCACCGCCGGTCAGGTCGGCTCCGGCGCAGAACTCCCCGCCGGCGCCGGTCAGAACGACTACACGATCATCGCTGTTCGAGGCGATGCCGCGGAAGGTTTCCAGCAACTCTTTCCACATCTGGGCATTGGCCGCGTTCTTCTTCGCCGGACGGTTCAGCGTGACGGTGACGATCCCCGACGCGCGGCTCACCTCGATGGTTTCCACGGAAATGGCACGATACTTGTGCGATGGGCTTCAACCCGTATCGCAAATTCGTCGCCAAACCTGCCGACTACGTGTTCGTCGTCGCCGCGGTGCTTGCCGCGATCGGTCTGCTGGCGTGGGCATTCCTCGGATAGCCATGGGATTGTGGGACGGTGGTTTTGGGGTCGTTGACGTGCGACGCGTACAGCCCTACGAGGCCGTGAAGGACTACGTGTGCCCGGGGTGTCATCACACGATCTTTCGGGGGATCGGCCACTACGTCGCCGTTCCGGCCGATGCCCCAGATCTGCGACGACATTGGCACAAGGCCTGTTGGGAGCGAAGCCCGCTCAAAGACTCCTAGAAGGCTGCCTCGAACACCTCGATGCGCACACCTGTGATGGCAGCGACGTCGAAGCGGATCGCACCGTGCCGGTCGTGCACCGAGAGCCACTCGGCGGCGAGCAGACGCAGGCGTCGTTGTTTGGTGCGGCCCACGGCAGTCTCGGGCGTGCCATAACGATCGGATGCCCTGGTCTTGATCTCGCAGAACACCACGACGGAGCCCGAGCAGGCGACCAGGTCGATCTCGCCCGTCGTCGATCGCCAGTTCCGGTCGACGACCTCGTATCCGTGCGCCGCATACCACCGCGCAGCCAAGTCTTCGCCCCACTGGCCCCTGGCCCGATTGGCCAAAGACGGCACTACAGCTCGGTCGAGGGCAGCTCTTCCACGTTGACGTCCTTGAACGTCAGGACCCGAACCTTCGGCACGAAACGGGTCTTTCGGTACATGTCCCATACCCATGCGTCGCTCAACTCCACTTCGATCACAGGCTTGGCGGCGTCTCCGCTGACATTCAGCTTCACGTCGTTGGCCAGGTAGAACCGGCGCTCAGTCTCAACGGCGAACTTGAACATCGCCGCGACGTCCTGGTATTCCTGAGCGAGTTGGAGCTCACGCTCGGCCTCGAACGCTTCGAGATCGTCGGAACTCAACGTGGGTGCTCGATTACACCGAGGGGATGCGAACGCTCAGGCGTCGCGCTTTTCCTTGATCTTGGCTGCCTTACCGACCCGATCGCGCAGGTAGTAGAGCTTGGCGCGACGTACGTCGCCACGCTTGACGACCTCGAGCTTGGCGACGGTCGGGGTGTGCACGGGAAAGGTGCGCTCGACGCCGACGCCATAGCTGACCTTGCGAACCGTGTACGTCTCGGCGACGCCGCTGCCCTGGCGGGCGATGACGTTGCCGTGGAAGACCTGCACCCGCTCCTTGTTGCCCTCGACAACCTTGACGTGGACCTTGACCTCGTCGCCGCTGGCGAAATCGGGCACGTCGGTGCGGATGTACTGGTTGTCGACAAGATCGGTGGACTTCATGGCACAGACTCTCTGATGAGGTTTTGGCTTTGGCTGGCTTCGGCCAGGGAACGATCAAGGATAGGTGACGGGAGGGAACTCTTCCAACAGACGGCGGTCAACTTCGCCCAGCCCGCCGGCAGCCTCGACCAGGTCAGGTCGGTACCGCAGCGTCCGATGGAGTGCCTGGGCCCGTCGCCATCGCTCGATCCTGGCGTGGTCACCGCTGCGCAGGGTCTCGGGCACAGCCCAGCCACGGAACTCCGCCGGCCGCGTGTACTGCGGCTCCTCGAGTAGACCGGACACGCCGAAGCTCTCGGTAACCGGGCTCGCGTCATTGCCCATCGCCCCCGGCAGGAGACGCACCACAGCTTCGATGACCAGACAGGCGGCGACCTCTCCCCCGCCCAGCACGACGTCACCGATGCTGATCTCGTCGTCGACGAGGTGCTCGCGCACGCGGTGGTCGACGCCCTCGTACCGCCCACACAACAGACTGAATCCGTCGACGGCAGCGAGCTCGGTGGCCATCTTCTGGTCGAAACGCCGACCCCCCGGACCGAGGAGGAACAGCGGCCTGACCGGCTCAGCCGCTTCGACGGAGGCGAAGATCGGCTCTGCCTTCATCACCATTCCGGCTCCACCGCCGAATGGGGCATCGTCGACCGTCCGATGGACGTCGCTGGTGTGCTCGCGCAGATCGTGGGTACGCAGCTCGAGCAGTGAGTTGACCCTGGACTTGCCCAGCAGACCCTCGGAGCAGAACGTGTCGACCAACCTCGGGAAGATGGTGAACACGTCGATCCGCACGGTGTGCAAGCCTACGAGGCGATGATCTTTCACATCACCGATACGGCAACCTGGCGGCAATCGCAACTGCAAGGACGCCACACCGGGTCCACGCGCGGCATCGATCTGGTGGAGGAGGGGTACATCCACTGCAGCACCGAGGAGCAGTGGCCCGGCGTGATCGAGCGGTTCTACGCCGGTGCGACAGATCTGATCCTCCTGCACGTGGACGAGCAGCGTCTGACTTCACCACTCGTCTATGAACAGCTACCCGGGGCACCGGATACGTTTCCCCACGTCTACGGTGCCATCAACCTCGACGCGGTCGTCGACACCGAACCCATCTGACGCTCAGAGGTCGAAGAGACCCTCGGGCGGATCTACGACCGCGACGCCGTCGCGGCAACTGACCACGAAGATCACAGGGATGAGTGCGCCTGTATCCAATTCGATTATGTCGTGAGCGGGATTGTCGATCACAGCGATGCACGTGCCGCGCTCGACACCTTGCTTGTCGACGACTCGCGAACCGATCAGCTCGTGAACCCACAACGCATCGTCTTCGCCGTCCTCGGCCAGAGGCTCGGCAAGCAGAACAGAGTTGGTCAGCTTCTCCGCAGCGTTCCGGTCGACAACGCCGTCGAAACGGACCAGCCAGCGCTGCTGCTGTTGACGCGACTCGACGACCGTCAGCCACTGCGAGCCGGACAGCACGCGGGCCCCTGGGGCGAGACGCTCGACTCGATCGGTGATCAGCGAGACGTACAGCTCGCCGGTGACGCCATGAGCGCGACCGATGCGCCCGACTTCGCGCAGTGCGTCAGTCGACAAAGTCGACGTCGACCTCGACGCCGTCGCGCGTCGCGGCAGCGCGCACGACGGTGCGGATGCTCTGCGCTGTGCGGCCACGGCGGCCGATCACCCTGCCGAGATCGCCCGGTCCGACTTTGACCTCGAGCTTCAAGCGGTTTCGGCCTTCGACCGCATCAACGTGCACTGCGTCGGCATCGTCGACGATCGAGCGGACAACGTGCGTGAGCACTGCGGTGGCAGTCGGCGCCGGCGATTGGTCGGGGGGCTCGACCGCTTTGTCCGACTGGTCGACGACTTCGTCCGACTGGTCGGTCACTTCGCCGCCCGGGCGGCGCTGAACTCAGCCATCGCACCCGACACTTCCAACAGCTTCTTGACGCGCTCGGTCGGCTGGGCGCCATCCATCAACCACTTCACGGCCTTTGCGTTGTCGATGTTCAGCGTGGACGGGTCGGTTCGAGGGTTGTAGGTGCCGATGATCTGGATGAACCGGCCGTCACGAGGCGAACGACTGTCGGTGGCGACAAGGCGAAACTGCGGCTGCTTGGTCTTGCCAACTCGGGTGAGGCGCAGTTTGACTGCCATACGACTTCAGGGCTCCTTGCACAATTCGAACTACGAGAGGCTATCAATTGAAGTTCGGGAAGCCACCAGGCATGCCGCCGCCCAGGTTGGGCAGGACCCTTCCCTTCTTGCCCTTCTTGCCCTTGCCGCCACCGAGGCCCATCCCACCCATCTTCTTCATCATCTTCTGCATCTCGCTGAACTGCTTGACGAGCCGGTTGACGTCGCCCACCGAGGTACCACTGCCGTTGGCGATGCGGGTTCGGCGACTGCCGTTGATCACTTCCGGTTTGCGTCGTTCGAGCGCGGTCATCGAGCGGATGATGGCCTCGACCGGCTTCAACTGATCGTCGCCGATCTCCGCGCCCTTCAACTCCTTCGGCATGCCCGGCATCATGCCCAGCAGACCGCTGAGCGGACCCATCTTCTTGAGCGCCTGCATCTGTTCGAGGAAGTCGTCGAGGGTGAACTCGCCGCCCATCAACTTCTCTGCGGCGGCCTCCGCCTGATCCTTCTCGAAGGCCTGTTCTGCCTGCTCGATCAGGCTCAACATGTCGCCCATGCCGAGGATTCGCCCAGCCATGCGATCGGGGTGGAACTGCTCGAACTCGTTGAGCTTCTCGCCGGTCGATGCGAACGCGATCGGCCGACCGATGACTTCCTTGACGCTCAACGCGGCGCCGCCGCGTGCATCGCCATCGAGCTTCGACATGATCACGCCATCGATGGCCAGTGTGGAGTGGAACGCCTCGGCAACACCAACCGCGTCCTGGCCAGTCATGGCGTCGATCACCAGGAACGTGTAGTCAGGTTGCACGACCTGACTGATCTGGCGCACCTGTTCCATCATTTCGGCATCGATCGACAAGCGGCCGGCAGTGTCGACGATCAACACGTCGCGGCCGAGGCGGCGAGCCTCTTCCAGACCGCGCCGGGCGGTCGAGACGGGATCGCCCGGCTCACTGAACACCGGCACGTCGATCTGCCTGCCGAGGGTCCGCAACTGCTCGACGGCAGCGGGTCGCTGGAGGTCGGCGCCGACCATCAGCGGCTGGCGGCCCTGACTCTTGAACCAGCGAGCCAGTTTGGCCGAGTTCGTGGTCTTGCCCGAGCCCTGCAGGCCGGCCATCAGCACCACCGTCGGCGGCCGGCTGGCGTAGGTGATCTTCAGGGTCTCACCGCCGAGCATCGCCGTGAGCTCGTTGCTGACGATCTTGATGACCTGCTGGCCGGGGTCGAGTGCCTGGCTGAGCTTCGCGCCGATCGCCTGTTCGCGGATGCGGGCCGTCACATTGCGAACGACACCCACGTTGACGTCGGCCTCGAGCAGGGCGGTGCGTATCTCTTTCAGGACGTCGTCGACGTCATCGTCGGTCAACCGACCCTTGCCACGAATCTTCTTGATGACGCCTTCGAGGCGTGAGGACAATGAGTCGAACATCGCCAGGCAGGCTACCGCCCTAGCCACCTCGGGCCTTGGCCGCTCACCGTTTGGAGCCGCAGGACCCGCATAGGGTCCCCAGGCGCCAGACGCTGTGTTACGGGGCGCCCACGCCGGCGGGTTGCGCCGCGTCGGTAGCGGTCGGATCA
Organism: Ilumatobacteraceae bacterium; assembly: GCA_031424145.1. Classification (GTDB taxonomy): domain Bacteria; phylum Actinomycetota; class Acidimicrobiia; order Acidimicrobiales; family Ilumatobacteraceae; genus JAENVT01. The sequence goes on along the minus strand of JANPGV010000300.1, from coordinate 4,390 downwards.
GCTGGCGGCGTCGTAGTGGGGGCGCCGAGCGGAACCACGGGCTCGGGTACGGGGACTACGCCCGGATCGCCGACGGGCACCGTTGTGTCGACGGACGGGTCGGCCTGGTGGATGTAGGCGTCTTCGACAGCGATCACGGAATACATCCCGCCGTCGGCGGTACCGAACGTATACGCAGGCAACAGCCAGATCGTGTTGTCGGCTGACCAGACCATCGTGAGGTCGGCCTTGACGCTGTTCAACGTGACCATGATGGGGTCGACGTTGACAGGAGCGCAATCGTTCGACGTTGCCTCCGGCTCGCACGGAGCGATCGCCGGAGCAATGCCGATTCCGGTGGCAACACCCTTCGCCGCGATTCCATCGGGGGCTCCCATTGCGACGCCGCCGCCCATGCTGACGTACTGGTTCTGCTGCGTCTTCAACCGCTCGAGGCCCGCTGCTGCGCCAATGGTCGGGTAGTCGTCGCCGCGTTGCGGATCTGCCAGGTAACCCGATGCGTAGGTGATCGAGCCGTTCTCGCCGAAGCCGACCGACAACATGACCGGAGCCTTCATTCCGTCGAGCACCAATGAGGCATTGACGCTGGCACCCCATTCGTCGGCGTAGGGGTCGTCGAACTGGTAGGCGTTGACGTCGTAGCCCCACTCGGCGAAGAGCTGCTTCGCCTTGGCCAGAGCCTCATCCTTCGTTGGAACGCCCACGAGCGGCGGCGGGGTGGGGCAGTCCGGGACTGCAACATCAGTAGGCACGTCGGGTGGTACGTCGGTTGCGGGCGCATCGTTTGCAGGAAACGTCTCCGCAACGGCAGCATCTATCGGGGGCACAGCTTGGGTCACGCCGCCGTAGCCGGTCGTACCGCCGGACGTGATTACACCGGAGTCCGCACAGGCGTAGCCGACCGTCATTGTCGGGGCCGCACTGAGATACCAGTTGAGCATTCCGTCGGAGCCGACCGTCAGCACTGCGGCGCTGTAGTCCTCTGGACCGACAGCCCAGCCGCCACCTTGATCTTCCGGCAACGTGCGAACGTCGCCAACGACACCGAGGGATGCCGCGAGTTTGGCGATCCTGTCCGTATCGGGCTTCTGGCCGGGAGCGAAGAACCACGAGCCGGCCCGGCCGTCGAGGGCCGGCAGCTGTCCGTCGTACACGAACTCGGTGCGGCCCATAAAGGCGATCTTCGATTCGGTTGATGCGTCTGCGTTGGCTGCAGCTGGTGCTGTGCTCCCACCCCTGCCGGTGCTCTGGCCACTGGCGAGATCGATCACCTTCGGCTTCGGCTTCTGAGCAAGAGGCGCCGTGGTGGATGGATCGCCGCAGGAAGCGAGGCCGAGTGCGACGACAGCGGCGGCAAGTGCGAGATGGCGTGAGCGGATCATGTCTCTTGGACGTCGACAGTCGAGCTGGTGGTTCCCGAAAACATCAATCTTCTCTGACCAATGCGTCGATGAACTCATCGGGGTCGAACGCGACCAGGTCGCCGATCGACTCGCCAAGCCCGACGAGCTTTATCGGCAGGCCGAGCTCGGTCTCGATCGCGAACACGATCCCGCCTTTGGCGGAGCCGTCGAGCTTCGTCAGCACAACACCGGTGACTTCTGTTGCGTCGCCGAACTCGCGAGCCTGGGCCAGGCCGTTCTGCCCAGTCGTCGCATCAACGACCAGCAGCACCTCGGTCACCTGCCCCGCACCCTTGGCGGCCACGCGTCGAACCTTGCGCAACTCCTCCATCAAATTGGTTTTGGTGTGCAGGCGTCCCGCCGTGTCGCCGAGAACCAGGTCGATGTGACGCGCCGTTGCGCTCTCGATCGCGTCGAAGATGACAGCGCTTGGGTCGCCGCCCTCGTTGCCGCGCACCAGTTCCGCTCCGCTGCGTTCGGCCCATGTGCCGAGCTGCTCGACGGCGGCGGCGCGGAACGTGTCGCCGGCAGCCATCAGCACCGACCGACCGAGGGCCGCCTGTTGTGCGCCGACCTTTCCGATCGTCGTCGTCTTACCGACACCGTTGACGCCGACGAACAACCAGACGTTCGGCCCGCCGGGTACGTCTTCGAAGTGGAGCGACCGGTCGACCTTCGACAGGCGTGCCACCATCTCGCTCTGCAATGCGTCGAGCAGTTCCGAGGGCTCGGTGATCTCCTTGGCCTTGACCCTGGCCCGCAATCCCCCGAGCAGATCATCCGTCACGCGCACTCCGACATCGGCGCGTAGCAGTGCATCCTCGAGGTCGTCCCACGTCTCGGTGGTTATGCCGCCTCGATTGCGGATACCGAGCAACGTGCCGGCGAGAGCGTTGCGCGCCTTCGACATCCGGCTGCGGAAGTTGGGGCGATCTTCGACGACGGTGGCTGTCGCGACCACCTCGGGTGCAGGTTCGACTGACGTTGGCTCTGGCGGGACCTCGGGTACCCGGCTGGGTGGCTCGGGCGGGGCCGTAATGGGTGCCGCGGCGCGGCGGCGGTTGAGGGCCACCACGCCCAGTCCGACGATGAGCACGACAACGACGAGAACGAGATAGATCCACGGCATGACTCCGACCACGCTACCGGGGTCGCGTCACCGGGTACCGCCTGTCAATGGCCCGTCACCACTGGTCAGACGCTGGGCGACCCACACCGGGATCACCGACAACAGCATCACCGCGGTGGCCACGACCGTGACGATGGGCTGCTGCTCGCCGCGGCTGAGGTTCCGGAAGATCCAGATGGGCAACGTCTCCAACCCGGCACCAGACGTGAAGGTGGTGACCACGATCTCGTCGAAGCTCAACCCGAACGCCAGCAGGCCTCCGGCGAGAAGCGCTGTGCGAAGCAGCGGGAACGTGACGTACCGGAAGGTCTGGAACGTGTGCGCCCCGAGATCTGCTGACGCCTCTTCCAAGTTCGGCGACAGCCTGCGGAACCGCGCCAGCATGTTGTTGTACAGCACGACGATGCAGAACGTGGCGTGGGCGATGATGAGTGTCAGCAGCCCGAGCTCGAAGCCGGCTTGGCGAAACGCGGCGTTGAGGGCGATGCCGGTGACGATTCCCGGCAGGGCGATCGGCAAGACGATCATCAGGTTCAGCGACTCTCGTCCGAAGAACGTGAAGCGATGAACCGCTAGCGCAGCGAGTAGACCAAGCACCAATGCGATGGCCGTGGCCCCGGCTGCCGTCTTCAAGCTGACGAGCAACGCGTCGCGTGCGCCGGTGCTGTGTAGCGCCGACTGCCACCATTTCAACGTGAAACCCTTCGGCGGCCACGACAGCGAGCTGACCGTGTTGAACGACAGCACGGCGATGACCAGTAGCGGGAGGTACAGGAAGGCGAGCACGAGGCCGGTCATGCCACCGAAGAGCATTCGCACGCGTCGGGTGAACTGCATCAGAGGTTGTCCAGAGCGCCGGTGCGGCGAATGCCGAGGATGTAGGCGACCATCACGATGACGGGAACGACGGCGAACGCTGCCGCAAACGGGAGATCGGCGGAGAAGTTGTCGAACACCACGGAGCCGATGACCTGTGTCTTACCGCCGACGAGATCGACTGCGATGTAGTCGCCGAGCGACAGCGAGAACGTAAACACCGACCCAGCCACGATCGAAGGCAACAGCAGTGGTAGCACGACTATGCGGAACGTGAAGCCGAAATGCGCACCCAGGTCGCTCGACGCGTCGAGCAAGGAATCTGGCAGGCGCTCCAACCCGGAGTAGATCGGCACGATCATGTACGGGAGCCATAGGTACGCGAGGACAATGATCAGCCCGACCTCGCCGTAGTTCGGGCTGGCGCCGAACGTCTTGTCGAGGACGCCGCCTGGTGAACCGATGATCGCCCGCCATGAAAACGCCTTCACGAGATACGAAGCCCACAGTGGAACCAAGACTGCGGCGACAAGCAGCCGGCGCCATCGCGTCCCGACCACCTTGGCGATGAAGAACGCGATCGGCAGCGCCAGAACAATGTCGACGAGGGTGACGATCACGGCGATCTTCACGGTTCGCACGGCGATGTCGAGGTAGACCGACTTGTCGATCAGCGTGCGGTAGTTCTGCACCCCGATGACCTTTTGGATTCCGCTGCCGTCGTCGTTGAGACGATACAACGACGTGAGGAACAGTGAGGCCAGCGAGCCTATGTAGAGCACGAGCATCCACGCCGCGGGCGCACCGATCAACGACACCACGCGAGCGCGCGGGTGCCGATGGAACCAGCGCGAGGCCGACTGACCGGGGCGTGACGGCACTGGGCTTGGTGTCAGGGTGGTGGTGGACATCGATCATTGAGCCCCTCGGTCGAGCGCGGGCCTAACCACCCCCCCCCCCCGAGAAGCGGGGTCAGCCCCTTATCTCGGTCCAGGCCATGATCCAGTCGACCAAGGGCCCGCACTACTATCCCATGCCAATA
>JANPGV010000299.1:0-9481 GCA_031424145.1 Ilumatobacteraceae bacterium | reverse complement strand
ACCGCGCCGAATACTCGAACCGATCTCGAAACGGATCGTGGTTTGCGCGCATCTTCGGCGGCGCGAATGCACTGCTCACGAGGAGTCGGGTTCATGTGCATCAACTATCTATCGACGTCGCACCAGGGAAATGAGATGGACGGAATGACCATTGTTCTGTCGCGGCACCCAGACCCGCCACTTAACGGCGGTCACACGGCGGTGATTGCAGCGACGGCCATCGTTCGCAGAAGCGACACGAGCGCGTCCCGTCGCAGACGTCCGCTGAACGGGGTGGAGTTGATCAACCCGAACACCGCGTGCACCGCGGCGCGCACTTCCCTGGCGTCGAGAACCTCGGAGTGGTCGGCGACGACGCTGTCGACCCATATGTCGACGTACGCGCTTTGCAGATCCTTGACTCGCCGCTGATCGGCCTTTCGAGCGTGGACTAGGTCCCGAAAATGAACTGTGATGAGCGATCGGTTGTCGACCGCGAAGTCGACGTGCATGGCGATCATGGGATCGAGTGCCTTCGCCAACGAGACCTCGTCGACGATGGTGATCGCCTTCGAAAGCAACGACTCGCTGATTCGCACGAGCATCTCGCCCAGCAGACTCTCCTTACTATCGAAGTGGTGGTACAACGCCGGGCCCGACACGCCCGCTGCATTGCCGATGTCGTCGACCGTGACCCTCGCGAATCCGTGCTCGGCGAACAGATCCGCAGCGATTGACAACAACTCGTCTCGTCTCGACAGCCGCCCGGCGTTCGGGCGCGAACCGCGTAACTCGATCATTCCGCGAACTCGGGCAACGGGCCGGCGCGGGCGACCCGACTGGGGAGCTCTCGGCCGAGAACCCTTCCGAGCCCTCTGCTGACCTCGATCAACGCGGCAAGATCGATACCGGTTGGGACTCCGACGTCTTCGAGCAGCAACACGAGGTCCTCGGTGGCAAGGTTGCCACCGGCACCGGGGGCGAATGGCGAACCGCCCAGGCCGCCTATGCCCGTGTCGAACCGGCGCACGCCAAGCTGGTACGCCGCGACCGCGTTGGTCAGCGCGGTTGCCCTGGTGTCGTGAAAATGCATGCCGACATCGGGCCCGGTCTTGTCGAGCACCATCTCGATCCGGCGGGGTGTGGCGGTGCCCGTCGTATCGGCCAACGTGAGTTGATCGACACCTCGTTCACGCAAAGAAGCGCACACCCGGACGACATCGGCAGCTGTGACCCGATCACCGAACGAGGACCCGAACGAGCACGACACCACAGCGTCGATGGTGGCAGTAGGTGCCGCGGCTCGGATCTCCGCGACCTGGGCGAGTGACTCGTCGACGGTCATGTTGACGTTCTTCTCGCTGTAAACGGGCGATGCCGAGACAGTGACGGTCATGCGCGACGCCCCGGCGTCGACGGCCATCTCCGCGCCGCGGCGATTCGGAACGAGCACCCACCAGTTGGTGCCGTCATCGGGCAGTTGGGCGACGAGTTCTGCGGCCCCTGCCATCGATGGCACCGACCGAGCGGAAACGAACGCCGCGGCCTCGACGTGGCGAACTCCGGCCGACGCCAGATCTCGTGCCAGTCCGACCCTAACTTGGACGTCCAGTGGCATCTCACCCTGCAAGCCGTCGCGGGGACCGCAGTCGCGAATCAACACCTCTCGGCGCGGCTCGGTCATGGTTCCTCCGTTCTCATATCGCTCATCGAGACTTTACCCGCCACCTTAACCTGAACTAGAATACTTAACCGTGACTAAGCTACTCCGGAACGCAAGCAGCGCAAGCTGATGCCAGTCCCAATCCTGTCGAGTGCTATCGACAGGTCCGACGAACGCTTCAAGCGGAATGCCGAGCAGTTCGATGCTCTTGTCGCCGACCTGCGCGCCGAACTGGCAGCGGTTCGGTTGGGTGGCCCGGCATCGTCGCGTGAACGGCACGTGTCCCGCGGCAAGATGCTGCCTCGCGAGAGAGTCGACGCGTTGCTCGACCTGGGATCGCCGTTCCTCGAGCTGTCGCCGATGGCGGCGCACGGCATGTACGGCGGTGAAGTTCCCGGCGCCGGCATCATCACCGGCATCGGCCGGGTCGCCGGGCAGGAGTGCGTGATCGTGGCCAACGATGCCACGGTCAAGGGAGGCACCTACCACCCGATCACCGTCAAGAAGCACCTTCGTGCCCAGGAGGTCGCGCTCGAGAATCGGTTGCCGTGCATCTACCTCGTCGACTCGGGTGGTGCCTTCCTCCCCGAGCAGCACGAAGTCTTCCCGGACCGCGATCACTTCGGTCGCATCTTCTACAACCAGGCACAGCTTTCCTCGCGGGGCATCGCCCAGATCGCCGCCGTGATGGGATCGTGCACTGCGGGCGGTGCGTACGTCCCGGCGATGAGCGACGAAGCGGTGATCGTCCGCGATCAAGGAACGATCTTCCTCGGCGGTCCACCGTTGGTGAAGGCAGCCACGGGTGAAGTCGTGACGGCTGAGGAACTCGGCGGAGGGGAGATGCATTCGAGCGTCTCCGGAGTGACCGACCACCTCGCCGAGGACGACCAACACGCGTTGGAGATCGTGCGCTCAATCGTGTCGATGCTGCCCAGGACCGCTCCCCCTCCGTGGGACGTGATCGATGCAGAGGATCCGGCGGTCGACCCTGCGCAACTGCACGGCGTGATCCCCGCCGACGACCGCACTCCATACGACGTGCGCGAGGTGATCGCCCGGATCGTCGACGGCAGCAAGTTCTTCGAGTTCAAACGGCTGTTCGGCTCGACGCTGGTCACCGGCTTCGCGCACATCTGGGGTCATCCCGTTGGTGTCATCGCCAACAATGGAGTGCTCTTCTCGGAGTCGGCATTGAAGGGCGCCCATTTCATCGAGCTCTGCGACCAGCGCGGCATTCCGTTGCTCTTCCTCCAGAACATCACCGGGTTCATGGTCGGTCGCGAATACGAGGCTGGTGGAATCGCCAAGCACGGAGCGAAGATGGTCAACGCCGTCGCGACGGCGCGTGTCCCGAAGCTGACGGTCGTCATCGGCGGTTCATATGGAGCGGGCAACTACAGCATGTGCGGCCGGGCGTACTCGCCACGGTTTCTGTGGATGTGGCCGAACGCGCGCATCTCTGTGATGGGCGGCGAGCAGGCCGCGTCGGTGTTGGCCACGGTTCGGCGCGAGCAACTCGAGGGCAACGGCAAGGAGTGGAGCGCCGACGACGAAGAGGAGTTCCGCCGCCCTATTCGCGAACAGTACGAGCGCGAGGGTCATCCATACTTCTCGACCGCCCGGCTTTGGGACGACGGAATCATCGAGCCCGGACAGACGCGCATGGTCCTCGGCCTGGCGCTCGGCCTCGTCGGTCGAAGCCCTCTCAAGCCCATCAGCTACGGCGTGTTCCGGATGTGAGCGCGACCTTGTTCGACACTGTCCTCATCGCCAATCGGGGCGAGATCGCCGTGCGGATCATCCGCACCCTTCGGGCTTTGGGGATCCGTTCGGTCGCTGTCTACAGCGATGCCGACGCCGACGCCCGCCACGTGATGGACGCCGACGTTGCCCGGCGCCTCGGCCCCGCACAGGCGTCGTTGAGCTATCTCTCCGTCGACCGGATCATCGAGGCAGCGCTCGCAACGGGCGCGCAGGCGTTGCACCCCGGCTACGGGTTCCTCGCCGAGAACAGTGCGCTCGCCGTGGCCTGCGCCGAGGCCGGGATCGTCTTCGTCGGACCACCAGCCGGCGTCATCGCTGCGATGGGCGACAAGATCCGCGCAAAGGCGACCGTTGCCTCTCGGGGCGTCAAGGTGGTGCCGGGTGTCTCCGGTGTCGGTCTCGATGACACCGAGTTGGCGGAGCAGGCCAGCACGATCGGGTTCCCTGTCTTGATCAAGCCGTCGGCCGGCGGGGGCGGCAAGGGCATGCGCCTGGTCAAGTCGGCCGACGACCTTCCTGCCGAGATCGCGTCGGCCAAGCGCGAGGCGCTCGGTGCATTCGGTGACAGCACTTTGCTGATCGAACGATTCATCGAGCGTCCACGGCACATCGAGGTTCAAGTGCTCGCCGACACTCATGGCAGCATCGTGCACCTCGGCGAACGAGAGTGCAGCCTGCAACGGCGCCACCAGAAGGTCATCGAAGAGGCACCCTCGGCGTTTCTGTCCGACGAGCAGCGCGATGCGATCGCGGCCCAGGCTGTGTCCGCAGCGCTGGCGTGCGGCTATGTCAACGCCGGAACCGTCGAGTTCATCGTCTCGGGCAGCCGTCCCGACGAAGCGTTCTTCATGGAGATGAACACCCGACTTCAGGTGGAACATCCGGTGACCGAGATGGTGTGGGGACTCGACCTCGTCGAGCTACAGCTGCGCATCGCTGCGGGCGAAGCACTCCCCTTCTCGCAATCCGACCTGACTCGCCGCGGCCACTCGATAGAAGCGCGTGTGTACGCGGAGGACGTCAGCCGCGGATTTCTGCCGACGGGCGGACGCGTGCTCGCGCTGCGCGAGCCGGACGACATGCCCAATGTCCGCGTGGACTCATCGTTGTTCATCGGTGCCGAGATCGGATCGACCTACGATCCGATGCTCTCCAAAGTGATCGCCTGGGGACCTGATCGGGCAACTGCCCGACGAACCCTCGATCGGGCGCTGGCGTCCACCACCGTGCTCGGCGTAACGACGAACGTCGCGTTTCTGCGAGTCATCTTGGCCGACCCTTCTGTTGTGGATGCAGCCATGGACACTTCCCTTGTCGAACTCATCGCTGAGCGAACTCCGCCTCGGTCGACGCCGCAACACATCGCGGCCGCGGCCGCCCTGTCACAACTCTTGCATCGGGACCCGCACGAGCCGCCCACTCCCCCATGGGACGACATCGGTGGCTGGCGCACCGGCGAGCCGGCATGGCTGACCTGGCGTGCCAAGACTGGCGAGGGAGAAGAGCTCACCGTCCAATTTCGTAAGGCGGCCAGTCCGCACTTCGAGGTACTGGCGAGCGACGGCGCCGTCGTTGCGACCGAACTGACGTTGCGAGACGGTCACGGGCAGATCGACTTCAACGGCACCAGGAGCCAGTTCCGACGTGCCACTGCCGGTCGCAGCACGTGGGTCGGCGCGGACGGCGACTCGTGGAGCTTTGTCGAGCGCGAGCCGACAGCACCCGGACGAACGCAGGCCCACAAGGGCGCCGCCATCGAGAGCCCGATGCCCGGCACCGTCATCTCGGTGCTGGTCTCTGCAGGCGACGCGGTCAAGGTCGGTCAGCCTGTGGTGGTCGTCGAAGCGATGAAGATGGAGCACACGTTGCGTGCAGGGGCCGACGGATTCGTGACCGAGCTGCGTGCAAGCGTCGGCGACCGCGTCGCCCTCAATCAACTCTTGGCCGTCATCGAGCCGGCCCAATCCTCAGAGGAGGATGATGGACTTCGACCTGTCAGCTGAACACGAAGCGTTTCGCAAGGTGGTCCGGGATTTCGCCGAGAGCGAGATCGCCCCGCACGCGGCGCGCTGGGACGAGGAACACACCTTTCCACTAGACACTGTGAAGGCGATGGGCGACCTCGGGCTGTTCGGATTGGTCTTCCCGGCCGAATGGGGTGGGAGTGATGGCGACTTCGCCTCGCTGTGCATCGCGATCGAAGAGATCGGCCGCGTCGACCAATCGATGGGCATCACCCTGTCAGCGGGTGTCGGTCTCGGTGCCAACCCGATCTTCCGCTTCGGTACGCAAGATCAGAAGCAGCGATGGCTTCCCGACCTCGTCGCCGGCCACGCGCTCGGTGCGTTCGGCCTGACCGAGCCCGATGCCGGAAGTGACGCCGGGGCCACGCGCACCCGCGCCCGGCGGGACGGGGACCACTGGGTAATCGACGGTACGAAGTCCTTCATCACGAACTCAGGCACGCCGATCACGTCGATAATCACCGTGACCGCGCGCACGGACGACGGCGTGTCCACGTTCGTCGTCGAAGCCGGAACACCCGGGCTCACCGTCGATCCCCCGTACCGCAAGCTCGGATGGCATGCCAGCGACACGCACGGCCTGACCCTCGACGACTGCAAGGTGCCCGATCATCACCTCCTCGGTCCGCCCGGCTCAGGCCTGCGCAACTTCCTCTCGATCCTCGACGACGGTCGCATCGCCATCTCGGCATTAGCTCTGGGATGCGCACGCGCTTGCCTGGGATCAGCCGTCGCGTATGCGAAGGAGCGCACTGCGTTCGGCGGGCCGATCGGCCGCAACCAAGCAATTGCCTTCGCGCTCGCCGATCTCGAGGTGGCCGTGGAGAACGCTGCCAACCTCACCTACAAGGCCGCGTGGCTGAAGGATCAGGGTCGCCCTTTCACACACGCCGCTGCCATCGCCAAGCTGTACTCGACCGAGGCGGCGGTCTCCGCCACCCGCGTCGCCACGCAGGTGTTCGGAGGGAGCAGCTTCATCGAAGAGAACCCGATCGCCCGCTTCTACCGCGACGCCAAGATCCTCGAGATCGGAGAGGGCACCAGCGAGATCCAGCGCATCGTCATCGCCCGCGGACTGGGCCTACCCGTGTCTTGACAGGAGCATTCGACGCTGCCGCTTCTCTTCGCGCAACGTCAACACGATGACGAATGCATCGAAGATGGTGAGAAGCACGAGGCTGATCGAAGGCTTGTACGTCATTCGATACACCTGATACACGATGAAGATGGCCAACATGATGACCATTCCTTTGTATGCCCACATGTGTTCCCGGAGGATCTCGATCACGAGCACGAGCTTCGTTACACCGTGCACCAACAAGTAGACCGCCGCGTACGTTCGGCCGCCGGCAGCGAACTCGTGTGCGCTGTGCAGAATGTGTCGAGCAATGAAGTCGTGCGGGTCCGTGCCGAGCTCGTGCTGGGTGATGGTCTGCGCCCACTCACTGATGCGCGCCGGCGTCACCGCGAACAACAGCACACCGCCGATCACCTCCAAGACACCGTCGAGTGCTTTGAATACGATCGACCACAGGAACACACGGTCGAGCTCGTTGCTCGGGTGGAACACAGGCATGTCAGGAGGGTGGGTCGCGCCGAAGTCGTCCGTGCGACCGCGGCGGCGGTGCACCCGATGGACGCCGCTTCGGAGCCCGCACGATTCGGCTCGGCGCGTTCACCTCACTCACGCGAGCAGCCTGCCATACCGGGCAGGCGCGCTAGTCAGGGCACCAGCACGATCTTGCCGGCAGTGTGTCCGGTCATGATGGCCCTCTGCGCGTCGACGACCTGTGTGAGTGAGTAGACGGCGGCGATAGCCACCGACAGCTTGCCCGCGGCGACGAGATCGACGAGGTCCAGCCGAGCAGCGTTACGGATGTCGGTGCCGGCATCGGCCCCGGGCCCACCGCCGAGCACTTTGATACCGGCCTCGAACCCTCGAGGGAACGCAGCAATGGTCGCGATACGACTGCGATCGGCGACGAGCTCCAGCGACACGTCGATCGCTTCATCGGCACCAACGGTGTCGAGGGCGGCGTCGACGCCGCCCGGGGCAAGCGCGCGGACGCGGTCCGCAAGACCATCGCCGTAGGTGACGGGCTCCGCACCGAGCCCACGCACAACATCCTGCCGAGCTGCGCTGCCGGTCCCGATCACTCGTGCGCCGCGTGACAGCGCAAGCTGGACCGCCATCTGACCGACTCCACCGGAGGCGCCGTGGATCAACACCGTGTCGCCCTGCTCGACTCCGGTCGCAGTGAGCATGTGGACGGCGGACACTCCCGTGAGCATCAAGCCGGACGATTCCTCGAAAGTCATGTTCGAAGGCTTCGGAACGGCTGACGCTGCATCGACGACCAGTCGGTCGGCGTAGCCACCGTTGATGCGATAGAGGATCACCTCATCGCCCACGGCGATCGGACCGCGCGGGCCGACGGCATCGGCTCCCACGGCCGTGACGATGCCCGATGCCTCCATCCCGACACGCATCGGTAGCGGCATCTTCGTGCCGAACTCGCCGCCGTACATCTTCCAGTCCGCCGGATTGACCCCAGCCGCACGAACGTCCACTGCTATCTGACCCGGGCCCGGCGGTCCGTCGTCGACATTCACGATCGAGAGAACCTCCGGTCCCCCGAAGGCAGTAGCAACAACGGCGCGACTCATGTTCCCGACGACTGCCCCAACCCAGCGCGTTCCTGAGCCGAAGCTTTCTCAGCAGTTGCGTCGAAGCTGACGTCGGCGGTCTCGACCACAGTGGCCGTGCGCCCGGGGCCCTCCTGCCAGGTCCAGTACATGTTGGTGTGGGCGATCACCTTGTCGGCCGGTGGGAGGCCGTACTCGGTTAAGTCCTCCGTGGTGTGAGCGTCACTGACGAGGAGCGTGTCGTAGCCGCGAACGAACGCTCCGTGGAGCGTCGCACGGATGCAGGCGTCGGTCTGCGCGCCGGTGACGACGAGCCGACCGACACCCCGTTGCGCGAGCTCGGACTCGAGGGTGGTGTCCTCGAAGGAGTCGCCGTAGTGCTTGTGCACCAGGGGCTCCGACTCCAACCGCTGCAGCTCGGGTACGTACTGCCAGCCATCGGTGCCCTGGCGGACGTGTTCATCGGTGTGTTGTACCCAGATCACCGGCACTTGCTGGGCGCGGGCTCTGTCGACCAGCGTGTTGATGTTGGCGATCACCTCGTCGCGCTGGTGGGTGTTGGCTACCACGTCGTTCTGAACGTCCACAATCAGCAGGGCAGTGTTGGGACGGTCGCGCAGGCTGGTCACTCTGGCCTCCTCATCTCACGGTCCGGCGCAATCGAACGCCCGCCACCCGGCCAGATTGCCCCCTCCGGCGCGGGAGTGCAAGCGCTTGTGGACGCTGCTTGATTGGTGTGCCACGCGAACAGGCCGATCATCCCTCAGTTGTCATCCCTTGACGTCCTTCGGCTTAATCCAAATGGACAATATCTACCTGCACTCACGCTCTGTGAGGATGACCCGCTCAAAGTGCAAAACGGGGGACGCGAGTGTTCAAGCGACTGGTATTCTTTGCTGTAATTTCGATCAGCCTGATGGCGGTGTGGGGCGGACGATCGAATGCGGTCACGGCCGACACGGCCGCAGCGTCGGTCGATCGGGCAACTGCTCAGGTCGGTGAACCGGTCACATTCACGTCGACCAACCCGTGCACGGTGGTGTGCTCGTTGAGATGGCGCCGGCCCGACCTCGGAATTGCAAGATTCGGTGGAGTGATCGTCGGACGAGGCGAACAGATCACCTTGACGTTCCCCGACGTGGGAACTTATCAATTGGTGCTCGACCTGGCGGAGAGATGTGTTGGCACTTCGCGGCTCGTGTGCCACTCCATCGACAGTGTGTTCGTGGAAATCGTCACGACGCTGCCGCCCGACCCGGTGGTGCTGCCGCCCGACCCGGTGGTGCTGCCGCCCGACCCGGTGGTGCTGCCGCCCGACCCGGTGGTGCTGCCGGAACCCACGGAGCAGCTGGGCGACCCCACCGACCTGCCGGAGAAACAGCAGTCGGGCAAGAACCAACTG
>JANPGV010000298.1:0-35822 GCA_031424145.1 Ilumatobacteraceae bacterium | reverse complement strand
CATGGCGCAGCAACCAGCGGCAGCCGCCGCGTTGTGGTGCTACCTGGTCGCCACTTCCCACCCATTGCTACTCACTCCGCCCACCGCGAGAACGCGAGAACCACTCGCAAGTGTGGTTACTGTATCACAGGCTGAAGAATGCAGATCGACTTGGCGCGACGGCCACAACGAGGATCCGGCCGGCAACCATGTTCTCGACTTTTGCCTGGAGAACCGGACGCGGGCGGAGGGGGTCGCGACCGAAGCCGCACGACGGTGCCAGCCGCAGGCGTTCCTCGCCGACCACGCGCGCCAGGCGATACCGCGGCCGCGAACATTCTTGATCGTGTGCTGTTGTGCACCATCGTCGCCGACGGCGCGGCGGATCTCGTTGACAGGTTGTCAAGTTCGCCTCGGAGAGGAAACGATTTCCCCAGACTCCCTCGAGCCGCTCGATCTTCGACCACACCAGGTCGCGCTTTTCCGCGAGAGCGACCAGAAGGTCAAAGCCTGTGGCTCATAGTTTACAAGAGTTTCGTGGAGCTGAGGGGAATTGAACCCCTGACCCCTTCCATGCCATGGAAGTGCTCTGCCAACTGAGCTACAGCCCCGTTTGGGACGACTGAGATTACCAACCCGTCGTCTCGGTTCCCAACACGTCAGAACTGACGGCGGGCTCGGAGTCGTTTGCGGATGGGCATCACGATGAATTGCATCACGATGGTTACTACCGCGATGCTCGTCAGCACTCGTATCCCGAGCGGGATCTTGACCAGCAGGGGTGCGGCAACGACTGTGATGAACAAGGCGGCCGGATACACCCAGGCAACGTCGAACGACAACTTCTTCCAGAGCGGGCGCTTCGGCTCGGCATTGCCGGCGGCGTTGAACCACTCTTCGACACCCACGGTGCGTTGAATGCGCGTGCCGGTGACGAACTTGTCGCTGCGGTCCATCAGATCGCTGCGAATTGCCGAGCGCTCCCACACCCGCAGCATCAACCCGTCGGAGAACCGGACGATGATCTGATACTCGCCGCCGTCGGCACCGGGGTGCAGAACCGCGGCGCCGAGACATCCGGGGAACTCGCGCGCCGCGGCAACCAGTTCGTCGGCCCAACGCAGGAACTCGGCCTCCCACCCGGGCGCAACGGTGCGAGCAACCGTCACCGTCACCGGGTGGGCAGCAACGCGAGGGAGTTGCCCTGTGTCGAACGGACCGGTGAGCGGTGTGGACATGGCGCGATGAACACTAGATCCGCCGGCAATCGTTTGATCGCCATGGCGAGTCAGGCGTTGTCGGTTTGCCAATCGATCTTGGGGACGTCGCGATACAAGCGCTCGATCTCGTAGTACGCGCGGATCTCGTCGCTGAAAACGTGCACGACCGCATCGCCGTAGTCGATGAGGACCCACTGCTGTTCGGCCACGCCCTCGACCCGCAACGGTGAACGACCGTGCTTTTCGCGAACAGCGGTCTCGATCTCCTCCACGACCATGCGCACGAGGCGCCGGTTCGACGCACTGGTTATGACGAAGTAGTCGGTGATCGACAGCACATCGCCGACGAACAGAATCAGGGTCCGTTCCGCCTTCTTGTCGTCAGCTGTGCGTGCTGCAGTCACGGCCAGGGCCGCCGCAGTGGCTTGGCTCATCCGGTGGTCTCCGGCGGCTGGACCGATGTCGAGGTGGACGTCGCGTCGGGCGCTGACAGGTCCACCTTCTTGAGGTAGTCGGTGCCGAGCGCCAGCGTTTCATCGATCCCACCGAGGCGGATGTCGGGGGTCTCGATCTTGATCGTGCCGAACACGGCGTTGTCGGTCGGCTCGACACCAGCCAGTGTCGCGTCGTAGATCCTGAACGTCGTCTCCGCCGTCGGCTTCGAGTTGAGGTCGACCGACACGATGTTCCCACCCGACGCCAGAAGGATCCCAATGGTCTTGCGGACCTGCTGGTCGTAACCGGGTGGCGCTTCGATGCGGTACGACAGCCCACTGGCCGGCCGTGACATCTGCGCCGGTGCGATGCTGGCGAACACCAGGATCGCGTCCGGTCGATCGAGTGATTCGATGTCGAGTCCCTCCGCATTGAGCTGTGCGTCGAGCGGTCGAGCCAGCAGGCCACGCGATGCAATCGGTCCGGCCATCAACCGGCCGGCTACTTCGGCGAAGGTCACCGGAGTTGTCGCGCTGAGAGTCAGATCCTGGCGACCGGTGCCCACCGTCGAACCGATCGCTGCCCACACCGCGTCGAGGTTCTGTTGCCGCAGATGCTCACGCTCGGTCGGCGACCGGGTAGTCATGATCTGAGCGAGTTGAGCTGCGGTCAGCGAGACGGAGCCCTTCGGGAACACCACGGCGCCGTCGGCGCTGAGCACATCGCGCGGCAAGGTCACCTGCACGGCAGGCAAGCCCGTGAGGAACTCAGTCACCTGTTCCCCCGTCATGACGCTGCTGTAATCGATGGTGAGGTTGATCACCGCTTCCAGATCTATCCGGAGCTCGGCCTCGCCTCCAAGCGCGTATGCATCGTGCAGCGTGAGCAGTGGTCCTCCCGAGCCGCTGTCGACGTTGATCGGCACCGAGACGACGCTGCCACCGTGCTGGTCGTAGACGGCGGCGCTGACATCGGAATCGGGCGCAAGCACGAACACCGTCACACTGGTCAGTTCGTTGGCGGCGTTGACCGTGGCCAACATCGCCGTCGGCGTTTGCGGAAACGTCTGCTCGGGCTTCACGTTGGCAAGAGCGTTCTTGCCCGCCTTGGAATTGCTGATCGCCTTGGCGCCCACATAGACGAGGGTCGGCGCAAGGACCGCGGCCACCAGTCCCGCCGCCAGCGCATAGAACGTGTGGCGACGGCGACGGCCCGCAAGTGCGGTCATGCGGCGTCCTGGTAGAGCTTGCGTGCCGCGATGATGCCGAGCACCGGCTCGGTGACGAGGTAGTCGAGCGGCCGGCCATCACGCACACGGGCGCGCAGGTCCGTGCTCGAGACCTCGAGCCGGGGCACCTCGACATGGAGCCAATCGAAACCGGCCGGAAGCTCGACCGGAGCACCTGGCCGGTCGACGACGACGAGATGAGACCGTGCGACCACCTCTTCGTGTCGCTCCCACGTGGTCAAGCCGGCGGCGGCATCATCGCCCACGATGGTGAACAGGTCGGCGCCGGGATAGCACTCGGCCATCTTCGCCAAGGTGTCGGCGGTGAAACTGGGCCCGCCACGGCGGATCTCGGCGTCTCCGGCCACGAGTCCCCTGACGTCGGCGACCGCCGCCTCGACCATCGCCAGCCGGTCTTCGGCCGACGAGATCGGTCTGGTTCCATGCTTCTGCCAGGGCGAATTGGCAACCATCAGCACCACGGCATCAAGAGCCAGGGCGTGACGCACGTTGACCGCTGTGACCAGGTGGCCGACGTGTGGCGGATCGAACGTGCCACCGAACAGTCCGATTCGCAGGGGCACGGCTGCTCAGTCTAGGGCGGGCAGTCAATACCACGCAGGCGGTGTGACCAGCGTATATCTTGACGAGAAACGGGGTATTGACATGACAAGAACGCGCCGATGTAGTAATGTTGCCCGTTCCCCCCAAATGCTGACCCCCCATTTCACCGACGATGAGCAATCCGGCACGCACAGCGCGCCGTTTTCCTCACCGGAAGATCGCTCTGTGCTGATCCCCCGGCGTGCCCCTCGGACACGTGTCAACCGGCACAGTATGCCCCCGGAATACGCAATCCCACAAAGAAGTTGAGAACAATGCCATGAATGACTCTATCGGTCTCTACCTGAACGACATCGGAAAAGTATCTTTGCTGAACGCTGAAGAAGAGCGTCAGCTGTCTCGCGTCATCGAAGCCGGCCGCGACGCGGCCGAGCGACTCGCCAGAGGCGAGAAAGGTGCCTCTCTCAAAGCAGCTGTCGCCGCCGCCGCCGACGCCAAGGATCGGTTCATCCGCTCCAACCTCCGCCTCGTCGTGTCCATCGCCCGTCGCGACCCATTGCCGCAAGGCATGGACCTGCTCGACCTGATCCAAGAGGGCAACCTCGGGCTCGAGCATGCCGTCGACAAGTTCGACTGGCGCCGTGGCTTCAAGTTCTCGACGTATGCGACCTTCTGGATCCGCCAGGCCATCGGCCGGGCACTCGACCAGAAGGCAAGCCTCATCCGCATCCCGGGCGATCGCTCCGCCAGCTTGCGCGCTGCATTGCGCCAGGCCTCCGGCGACGGCGAGACACTCGACCTCGGCAACGCCGAGTTGCACCGGCTCACCACGCCGGTCTCGCTCGACAAGACGATCGGTGACGATGGCGATGCCACCCTCGGCGATCTCATGGCCAACGGCGACGGCACTCCCGAAGACGCCGTCATGGCCATGGTCGACAGCGAGTTGCTCGACGAGTTGCTCGGCACGCTCGACAAGCGCGCTCGGTACGCCATCGAAGCCCGATTCGGACTGCTCGACGGCGAGCGCAAGAGCTTCCGTGAGGTCGGCGAGAACCTCGGCGTCACTGCAGAGGCGGCCCGCCGTCTCGTCAGTCGAGCAGTGGCCGGCCTCCGCGAAGACGCCGTCCGCATCCTCGCAGCCTGATCTTCCCTTACCTCAGGCAAACGCCGGCGATCTGATTGCCGGCGTTGCCGTTTAACCAGGAGTCGTCGAGGGTACATCTGGTCCGTTATCAGGTGAACGGAGAAACGAGATGACTGACGTCACGACCGACGGCGAACGCACGTTCAGCCCCCGGCATCTGCTCCATATCGTGGTAAGGCTTCTTGTGCTCGCTGCGATCGTGGTGTTCGCGCTCGTCAACACCGACAAGGTCAACGTCGACTGGGTCGCCCGCAAATCCACTGCACCACTGTGGTTGATCATCGCCGTGAGCGCTGTTGCGGGTGCAATCCTCGGATCAGTAGCCCGGGTTCGTCGGCGGCTATAGCGCAATAGCCAGCGGAGAATACGCAAGAGCCAATTAGTATTGCCGCGTGGCAAAGGCGTGGTCCCCGTCGTCGTGGCATGCGTTCCCAGCGGAGCAGCAGCCCGAGTGGCCCGATCAGGGTGATCTCGATCGCGCCCTGAAGCAGATCGCCTCATATCCCCCGCTGGTGTTCGCCGGCGAGGCCCGCTCGCTGCAGACCACTCTCGGACATGTAGCCGCCGGCAACGCATTTCTTCTGCAGGCGGGCGACTGCGCCGAGAGCTTCGAGGAGTTCTCCGCAGTCAACATCCGAGAGAAGTTGCGCGTCATCCTGCAGATGGCCGTTGTCCTGACCTACTCGCTCGGTGTACCGGTTGTGAAGGTCGGGCGCATCGCCGGTCAGTTCGCCAAGCCGCGAACCGCGGCGTTCGAACGTGTGGGCGAACTCGATCTGCCGACGTTTCGAGGACACATCGTCAACGATCCCAACCCGACCGAGGCGGCCAGGGTGCCGTCTGCCGATCGCCTTGTGCAGGCGTACCATCAGTCGGCGTCCACCCTCAACCTCCTGCGGGCGTTCACCAAGGGCGGTTTCGCCGATCTCGGCCGGGTCCATGCTTGGACACAGGAGTTCGTGGCGTCTAGCCCCGAAGGTCGTGCATACGACCAGGTCGCCGCCGAGATCGATCGTGCGCTGCGCTTCATGCGGGCCTGCGGCGTCGACACCGAGAACAACCACAATTTGCACGAGGTCGACTTCTACACCAGCCACGAGGCACTGCTGCTCGGCTACGAGGAATCGCTGACCCGACAGGACTCGTTGAGCGGCGGTTGGTACGACTGCTCGGCGCACATGCTGTGGATCGGCGAGCGAACCCGCCAACTCGACGGTGCCCATGTCGAGTTCCTCCGCGGGGTCGGCAATCCCATCGGCTGCAAGATCGGCCCGGGGACCTCGGCCGACTTCGTGCTCGAGCTGTGCGACAAGTTGAACCCGGCGCGAATCCCGGGACGGCTGACCCTCATCACCCGCATGGGCGCGGACCACATCGAAGACGGTCTGCGTCCGCTCCTTCGTGCGGTGCGCGAGGCCGGGCAGCCGGTCGTATGGGCCTGCGACCCGATGCACGCCAACACGTTCACGTCGGTGTCGGGCCGCAAGACGCGCGACTTCGATCACATCTGCGCCGAGATCGGTGGCTTCGTCAGCGCGCACACGGCCGAGGGCACGTGGCCCGGCGGCATCCACGTCGAACTGACCGGCGACAACGTCACCGAATGCGTTGGCGGCGCCGACAAGATCCTCGACAGCCAGCTCGACGACCGGTATCAGACCGTGTGCGACCCGCGGCTCAACGCCCGGCAGAGCCTCGATCTGGCGTTCCAGGTGGCCGAGATGCTGCGGTCCACGGGCCTCGCCTAAGCCCCTGTGCAGGCGCTGCGACAACTCGACAAGTGGCCGGTCGGTAGCGCCGCGGCAGCCGTCGTGAGGCCGAACGGTTCGATCGACACCGAGGGCGATCAGACTCATCCGTTCCGGATCGCCTCGGTGGTCAAGCCGATCACGACCTGGGCATGCCTCATCGCAATCGAGGAAGGCATCGTGTCCCTCGAGCAACCGGTGGGCCAGCCGGGCTGCACACTACGGCACCTCCTCAGCCATGCCGGAGGGTACGGCTTCGACGGAACCGAGCCGATCGCCCGTCCGGAGCGCACGCGCATCTACTCCAACACGGGAATCGAGATGGCAGCGCAGACCGTCGCCGATGCCGCTGGCATGCCCTTCGCCGATTACCTGGCCGAGTCCGTGCTCGTTCCGCTCGGCATGACCTCGACGTCGTTGCGCGGCTCGCCCGCTCACGGCATGTGGAGCAACGCTGCCGACATCACACGCTTCGTGCTCGAAACACGCATACCACGGTTGATCTCCGCGGAGTCCGCCCGTGAGGCGACGAGCATCCAGTTTCCCGATCTCAACGGCATCATCCCGGGCGTCGGCAGGTACTCGCCCTGTCCGTGGGGCCTCGGATTCGAGATCCGCGGAACCAAGCATCCTCACTGGACCGGCACAACGAACTCGCCGACGACGTTTGGACATTTCGGCGGGGCCGGTACCTTCATGTGGGTGGATCCTGCCGTGGGGGTGGCCTGCCTCGCCCTGACTGATCGTCCGTATGACGAATGGGCCGAAGAGGCCTTGACGATGTGGCCCGCATTCAGCGACGCCGTACTTGCCGAGGCTTCGGCATGATGTACCGGCCAGGAGATCGAGTTCGGTTCGAGACGACCGGAGACGATGGCTGGCCGTTGATTCGTTACGGCTTCGTCGGCGGTGTATCCGGCAATGGCGGGCCGATCGTCGTGATGCTCGATGGCGAGCTCAGCGGCGACGTGGTCAACCGAGCAGAGCTGCAACCGGTCACCATCACGAGCGTGGAGCTGTGCCTGCACGGAGTCGACCTGATCGACGATCCCGAGCTGCGCCGAGGGCTCGTGGCCCTGTGGCATGCCGAGGCGGACTCGGCAGGGCTCGACGTCGACGAACTGCACCCGATCGGCGATGGCCAGCGCGAGTCGGATGCCTGCTGGGCGCTGGCCGAGTTGATGACGGCCGACCAGCACTACATCGTCCGCGCCATCCAACTGCCCAATGAACCCGAGATCATCCGAGTCCGCGCCGAAAGTCGTTAGAGCTGCGCGTCAGCTCAGCCGCTCGACGATCATGGCCATCCCCTGGCCGCCGCCGACGCACATGCTCTCGAGTCCGAACGTCTTGTCCTCGTACTGCAATCCGTTGATCAGCGTCGTCATGATGCGCGCACCGGTCATGCCGAACGGATGGCCGAGGGCGATCGCCCCGCCGTGCACGTTGAGCTTCTCCATTGGGATACCGAGGTGCTTGGCGGAAGGGATGACCTGCGCTGCGAACGCCTCGTTGATCTCGACGAGATCGATTTGATCGATGGTCATGCCTGCCCTGGCGAGAGCCTGCCGGCACGCTTCGATCGGACCGAGGCCCATTATCTCAGGATTGATCCCGCTGACGCCCGAGGCAACGATGCGCGCCAGCGGCGTGATGCCGAGTTGCTTCGCCTTGGTGTCGCTCATGACCATCACGGCCGCGGCGCCGTCGTTGAGTGGACAGGCGTTGCCGGCAGTGATCGTGCCGTCGGGACGGAACACCGCCTTCAACTGGCTGACCGTTTCGTAGTTGGTGCCCGGACGAGGACCGTCGTCCTTGCTGACCACCGTTCCGTCCTCGAGCGTGAGCGGCGTGATCTCGTTGTCGAAGAACCCGTTGTCCACGAACTCACACGCCAGGTTCTGCGAGCGCACACCGAAGCGATCCATCTCCTCACGGGTAACACCCTCGAACTCGACAACGTTCTCGGCGGTCTGACCCATGGCTATGTACATGTCGGGCAGGCCTGCCGGCGGTGTCCACGCACCTTGACCGCCCTGCGCACGCAACTTCGTGCGCTCGCCCGATGGCTTGAACACCGGGTTCGGGGCCGTGTCGCTGGCACCTGACGCGTAGCGGCTGACGGTCTCGACCCCGGCCGAGAGGAAGCAATCGCCCTCACCGGCCTTGATCGCGTGGTAGGCCATGCGGATCGTCTGCAGGCTCGACGAGCAGTAGCGGTTGACGGTAACGCCGGGAACATCGTCGAGTCCGGCCAGCACGGCGACGACGCGGGCGATGTTGAACCCGCCCTCCCCCGCCGGTTGCCCGATGCCCAACATCAGATCGTCGATGTCGGCCCCCTGCACCTGCGGGACCTTCTTCATCAACGCTTCGATGATCTGTACCGACATGTCGTCGGGACGCATCGAGACGAGTGATCCTTTGTTGGCTCGTCCGATCGGGCTGCGGGCGGTGGCGACGATGACAGCTTCAGGCATGGTGTTCCCCTTGTTGGAGCTTGTTACCGAATGGTAGCTAACGGGTATCGACGATTCGAAACGCCTCGGCGGATGCGCCGTCGGGCAACCCGAACTTCTTGGCATTGGTCATCATCCATTCACGGACCATCGCTTCGATCGCATGTGGATCGACGTGTTGGCTGACGTGAGACATGAGTGCGGTGATCTTTCGCTCGACGGCGGCAGTGACGTCAACCGGGTGCGTTGCATCGCCTCCGCCCGCTATCCAGACCTCATCGACCGCCCACGGTTCGAGGGCCTCCTGGAACAGTTCCGGAAACGCGAACGGGTTGCGGGCGTCGGGATAGACGGCACACAAAGTCGCCTCGCCGACCGCGAGATGATCAGGATGGCTGGCGTAGATGCGGTCGAGATTGCGCACCGGCGATTGCGTGATGACCACACGCGGGCGGACACGACGAATGACGGTGCTGATGTCGGCACGAAGTTGGAGCGTCGCCTGCACGCGACCGTCGCTGTGGCCGAGGAAGACGAGGTCCGTGACACCGACGTGCTTCGCTGCTTCGGTCTGCTCGACGCGTCGAAGCATCGCCATGTCGTTACGGGCCAAGGCCCGGTCGCTGCCACCGGCGTCGCCATCGGTCACCAGGCAGTAGGTCACTACCACACCCGCATCCGTCAGGGATGCAACGGTGCCGGCTGAGCCGAAATCGACGTCGTCTGGATGAGCCACGACCACGAGGGCACGTTCGATCTCGGCAAACGTCAGCACATCAGGAGCCTATGTGCCCAGAGACTAATGTGGAGAGTGAACCATCAGTACGCTCGCAGGATGGTCAGCGATGTCGCACTGGGCACATTCGAACTCTCCGATCCGGAATTCTGGATCGCTCCTCGCGAATACCGACACGCCGCCTTTCGCGCGCTGCGCGCAGCCGACGAACTGGTCTTCTTCGACGAGTGGGAGTTCGAGGGCAGCCCGCTGCCGCAGGGGCCCGGGTATTGGGCCATCACCCGCTATGAGGACGTGTGGGCCGCAAGCCGCAACCCCCAGGTGTTCACCAGCGGTCATGGCGTCAACATCGGTGACATACCCCAGGAGATGAACGAGTTCATCGGGTCGATGATCGCGATGGACGACCCGCGCCACTTCCGCCTTCGCAACATCGTGGCCAAGGGATTCACGCCCAAGCAGGTGACTCAGGTCGAGGGCTACGTCCGGACTAAGGCGTCGGCGATCATCGATCGTCTGCTCGAACAGTTCCCCGAGGGCGAATGCGACTTCGTCGAGCAGATCGCTGCACCGCTGCCGTTGCAGATCATCTGCGAGATGATGGGCATCCCGCCCAGCGACGAGGGGCAGATCTTCCAGTGGACCAACGTGATCCTCGGCGTGGGCGACCCTGAATACGTCGGCTCGTTCGAGCAGCTGTTGGGCGTGCTCTTCGAGATGTTCGCCTATGCACAGAAGCTCGGCGAAGACCGGCGCGCCAATCCCGGAGACGACATCGCCTCGGTGTTGATGCATGCCGAGGTCGACGGTGAACGGCTGACACCGCAGGAGTTCGGCTCGTTCTTCATACTTCTCGTGGTCGCCGGGAACGAGACGACACGCAACGCAATCGCCCACGGCATGAAGATGCTCACCGACTTTCCCGATCAGCGACGGCTGTGGTTCGACGACTACCAGGGACACGTCAAGACCGCGGTTGACGAGATCGTGCGCTGCGCAACGCCCGTCATCCACTTCCGCCGAACGATCTCGGAAGACACCGTCATCCGCAACACCAAGATCGCCGCTGGTCAGAAGGCTGTGCTGTGGTACAACTCCGCCAACCGCGACGAGACGGTGTTCGCCAACGCAGACGACTTCGACATCGCCCGGCCATTGCAGCCGCAGCAGGTCGGCTTCGGCGCCGGCGGACCGCATTTCTGCCTCGGCGCCAATCTTGCCCGCCGCGAGATCGCTGTCATCTTCGACGAGATCCGCACCCGCCTACCGAACCTCGTCATCACATCCGAGCCCGACTATCTGCAGAGCGCCTTCATCAACGGGATCAAGCGCATGCGCTGCGCCTGGAAGTAGCCACTGCGCTAGCCGGTTCGGTCGTCGACATCCAAGTGCTCGACGTCGGAGAGCTTCGTCAGGCTGAACGTGTGCCCGTCACCCATTTCGATTGACGTCAGCCTGGTGATCGAGGCGTGACCTGTGACGAAGCGGTCCCACTCCCACGGCACGGGGTCGAGACCCAGCAGTTGGCAGAGGATCACACCGTTGGTTCCGGCGTGGGCGAACACCGCGATTCGTTGATCCGCCTTGTCGATGTGCCACACCGGCAGGGTCTGCTTGCTGCGGTACACGCCTCGTGCGGCAAGGAACTCGGTCGCGCCGGCACGAACTCGCTCGACGAAAGCGCGTGAAGGCTCGCCACCGACCAGGCCCTCCCACCGCGCGTCCGCGGCACGGGCTCGCTCCTCGTCATAGGCCTTCTTGGCAAGCTCGACCGGGGTGCCGTGCCAATTCGGTTCGCGGATCTCTTCCAGCCACGGCTCGATCACCTCGGCTGCCCCGAGTTTCGCCAGAAGCGGAGCAGCCGTCAGCCGCGGGCGGCGAAGCGGCGACATCAGGATCTCGTCGAACTGCTCGTCGCCGAGCGCGGCGGCCACACGCTCGGCCTGACGATGCCCTCGTTCGGTAAGCGGCGGGTCGACGACGTTCAAACCGTCGCGGACCCACTCCGGTTCACCGTGACGGATCAGAACGATTTCCATGTCCCCCGGATGATAGAAGGACGTCCAGCGCACAGCACGGATAGCGTCACACGGAGTGGAAACCCGTGCCACCCCGTCCGGCTGGTACGAGGATCCGACCGGTCGCTTCGAGTACCGATACTTCAACGGAATCCAGTGGACATCCGATGTCGCCGTCAACGGCCAGCGCTACGTCGACAAGCCGATGGACCAGTTGGTGGTTCAAACCTCGTCCACGAGACGGCCGCGCGGCATGGCCATCACATCCTTCATCACCGCCCTCGCTGGCGTTGCCCTCGGATGGGTGCCATTCATCTTCGTGCTGGCTGCCTGCGCGGCGATCGCGGCGATCGTGTTCGGCAGCCTCGGCCTCAGGACTGCGCGGCTGCACGACGGCTACGGCCGCGGGTTTGCGGTCACCGGGCTGGTGTTGGCACCCGTGGCACTTGCGGTGTGCGTCGGTGGGTTCTTCTTCACGAAGGCGGTCCTGCGTGAGCTCCACGACTTCGTCGAGCCCGGCCCACACGAGCTGTTCGTCGAGCAACCATGCACCCTCGGCGGCGGACGAGCCACGCTGCACGGCACGATCCACAACCTCGATGATCAGACCCACGACTACCGCGTCGTGATCGACTTCACCAGCGCCAGCGGCGGCACCACGAGCGAGACCGCGAAGGTCAACGCCGTGCGTCCCGATGCGACCGTACCGTGGTCGACATCGGCCGACGTCACGGGAAGTTCCGTCACGTGCAAGGTTGCCGACGTGTTCGGTCCGTTGCCGTTCGACATCGACGGACAGAGCTGATCCGACCTGGCCTCACTGCGTCGAGGCTGTTGCCGCGATCCAGGCGTCGTACATCTTCGAGTAGGCACCGCCGGCCGCCAACAGCTCCGCATGCGAACCGTCCTCGACGAGACGTCCGTGTTCGAGCACCATCACTCGATCGGCGCGGGCGGCGGTCGACAGGCGATGGGCGATCGCGATCGTCGTGCGACCCGCCGCCAACTTGTCCAGCGCCCTGCCAATGCGCACCTCGGTCAGCGCGTCGACCGATGACGTCGCCTCGTCGAGCACCAACACATCCGGATCGACGAGCGACGCCCTCACCAACGCAACCAATTGACGCTCCCCGGCGGACAACTGCCCGCCGCGCTGACCGACCTCGGTGAAGAGCCCGTCCGGAAGCGTTTCCAGCCAATCACTGAGGTCGAGCCCGACGATGGCGTGCTCCAGATCTGGGACGCTGAGCATCGGCCGGGCGAAGCCAAGGTTGGCCGCAATCGTGCCGTCGAACAGGAACGGCTCCTGAGGAACGACGACGAGCCGAGTACGCAACTCGTCGTTGGCCACTGCAGTCAGCGGTACGCCGCCGATGCGCACCGTGCCAATCGTGGGATCAGCGAATCGGGCGATCAGGCGACCGAGCGTCGTCTTGCCCGAACCGGTCTCGCCGACGATGGCAACCTGCTGCCCCGCCGGGATGTGCGCGTTCACCTCGATCAGGACCGGTGGCTCGTCGTCATCGCCGCGACTGCGATAGCTGAACGTGACGTTCTCGATGCTGACGCCCAACGTCCCGGGCGGCAGCGTGACCGGGTGCAGCGGCTCGGGCGGGCCGATCGGGTTGTCCAGCACGCCGAGAACGCGACGAAGCCCGGCAACTGCGGTCTGTGTCTGATCCAACACCTCGGTGAACTCGGCGATCGGCTCGAGGAACCGGTACGTCAGGAAGATGAACCCCACCAGCGCGCCGGATGTCAACCCGGCGCCTGGGCCGCGGATGACACCGACGCTGACGACCGCGGCGATGGTGAGCACGCTGAAGACCTCGCCGGAGGGGAACAGGAACGCGCCGATGGTGTTGGCTCGGATGAACGCGTTCGAGCGCTCGTGACTCGACCGCTTGGTCAGGACGGCGTAGTGGGCTCCGGCGCCGTATGCCTGCAGAGTTTCGGAGCCCGATACGACCTCGCTGACCGCGGTGAGGACTTCGGCATTCCGCGATCTGGCCTTGTCGTAGGCGGAGACGAGATGACGTTGCACGCTTCGCAACACGATGGCCAAAGGCGCCGCCGTCGCGAACGCCACCAGCGCCAGCATCCAGTCGTACGCCAGCATCACGCCGGCGACCATCACCATCAACGTGCCATCCAGCAGCCAGGCGAGCGCGCCCCACGAGAAGAACTGTGAAAGCGTCTCGACATCGCTGGTGACGCGGGCGACGAGAGCACCTCTGCGCTCCTCGCCATGGTCGGCGAGGCTCAGGCGATGGATGTGCTCGAAGAGTCGCACACGCAGGCCGTACAGCGCCTCCTCACTGCGCTGGCCGAGACGGGCGACTGCGGTGCGCTGAGCGATGGTGGCAATTACGATGACGCCGAGCCCGATCAGCCCGAGGATCATGACCACGCCGACGTCGACCTTGTCCTTCTGCAGCCCGCGGTCTATTGCCTGCTGGACCAGGATCGGCACGACAACACGTCCGGCTGAACCGACCATCGCCAGGCCGAAGGTTGCACCGATCCCGCGTCGCAGTGCAGGAGCCGCATCGACTCCCTTTCCGATCATCTGCACAGCCGACCAACGGCTCAGAGGCTCCGTCATGGAACCACCTCCGTCTGCTCGGCACGCTCGTGTTCGAACGCCTCCATCAACCTGCGATACGCCGGGACTGTCACCAGCAAGTCGTCGTGCAGCCCGTGGGCCACCACCTGACCATCGGCGAGGTACAACACGTCATCGGCCAAGGCGATCGTGGACGGCCGGGACGCCACGGCCACGACCGTCGCTTCTCGCAACGTCTCACGGAGGTTGGCCAACACCCTGGCTTCAGTGCCCGGGTCGAGTGACGACGTGGTGTCGTCCAGCAGCAGCGCCACCGGATTGCCGACCAATGCACGAGCCAGCGCGATTCGCTGCCGCTGCCCACCACTGAGCCCCACGCCGCGCTCGCCAACGATGGTGTCGATGCCCTCTGCGAACTCGTCGACGAACGCCGCCTCGGAGGCTACGAGCGCAGCATGAATCGCATCGTCGCTGACATCGCGACCCATCGCCACGTTCTCGCGCACGGAGCCGGCAAGCAGGAACGGCTCTTGGAACACCAGCACACATCCCTGTTGCGGCACCGTGATCGAACCGCAGTCGACGGCGATGAGCCCGGCGATCAGATGGAGCAAGGTTGTCTTGCCCGACCCGGTTGCGCCCACGACCGCGACAGTGCGGCCGGCTGGTATCGACGCGTCGATCCCGCGCAGCACCTCGCGGGTGACATCGTGGTTGTAGACGACGTTCGTCAACTCGATGCTGTTGCCGGCGTGACGTCGCAGGGTCAGCGCCGGGTCGGGAAGCAATGGCTGGTCCAGCAGCTCGCGAATGCGGTTCCATCCGGCGATGGAGTACGGCAGCTCGGACAGAGCGAAACCGATCAGCCGCAACGGGAAGACCAGCAACGTGAACAGATAGACGAAGCTGGTCAACTCCCCGATCGTCATGGCCCCACTGCGAACCCGGTAGGCGCCGGCGACAAGGAGGAAGATGTTGACGACGTTCGGGACGCCGTCGAGCAAAGCCTCGAACGTGCTGCGCAATCGGATCGCTCCGAACCGGGCGTTGCGCAACCGAGACGCGATCACTGCCAGCCGCTCGGTCTCACGGCTCTCCGCGCCGAACGACTTCACGACCGTGACGCCGTCGAAGCTCTCGTGCACAGCTTCGCTGAGCTTGCCGAGCTCCGCTTGGGCCTCGTCGTAGAAACGGTCCACCCGCCGCTGGTAGGTCAGGTTCAAACCAATCAGCAGTGGAAAGACGGCAACTGCCGCGAGGCCAAGCCAGATGTCGGTGATCAGCAGCCAGACCGCTGACAGCAGCAACATCAACACCACGCTCGAGGCGAAGGGCAACGGGTTCAAAACGTGGGTGGCGGCTTCGGCATCGACGCCAGCGCGGGTGATGATGTCGCCCGTTCGCTGTTGGCGGTGCCACGGCACGGGCTGCTCGACCACGCGTTCGATGACCTCAGCTGTCAAGGACTCGGTAACCCGCCATGCCGTGCGCCCGGCAAAGACACGACGGCCCACCACACCAACGGCGCGCACGACGCCTACCACGACCAGCAGACCGAGGATCGTGATGACCCGCCGGGTGCCGACACTGCCGTCTTCGAAGCGCGGAACGATCACCTTGTCGATGATCAGGCGCACGACGACCGACGAGAACACCGTGCACGACGCATAGACAGCGGCGCACCCGACGGCCGTGAAGAACAGGCGCTTGTGATGCCGCAGCAACCCTCGAATGAGCCGGAAGGCCTGGGTCGGGCGGCTGGCATCGGGCGGAACGATGCTGCCGCTACCTGCGTTGGCGTCCGGAGTCACGTGTAGTGGTTCTAGCAGGAGCCACCCTTGGCTCCACCCGAAATATGCCATCTCCGCGAGTGGTGCCGTAACGTTGAAGCCCGTGAACCAGTTCAACGCAGGGTTGCTCATCCTGCGCGCCGTGTTCGGTTTGTTCCTCGCCTACCACGGCTACAACAAGTTCTTCGGCCCCGGTGGAATCACCGGCACAACCAGCTGGTTCGGCAGCATCGGCATGCGCTGGCCGCAGTTGCAGGCACGTCTGGCTGCCACGACCGAGATCACCAGCGGCCTGCTGATGGCCCTCGGCCTGCTGACCCCGTTCGCCGCCGCCGGGATGATCGGCCTGATGATCGTCGCCATCGTCGTCGCACATTGGAAGGTCGGCTTCTTCATCTTCAAACCCAACCAGGGCTGGGAGTACTGCGCGTCCATCGCCGTCACCGCCTTCGTGATCGCGATGGTCGGCCCCGGGCGCTGGTCACTCGACCATGCCTTCGGCATCAACTGGCACGGATGGACAGGGGCCGTGATCGCCGCGTTGGCTGGGATCGGCGGCGCTATCACGCAGTTAGCCATCTGCTACCGCCCACCAAGGGAATCATGATCGATACAGCCGATACCGCCGAGACAGTCGATACCGCTGAGCCGAGACACCGGCCCTTGGTCAAAGTAGTCCTCGTTCTGATCTGCTCGCTGATAGCAGCGATGTGGGTCTACGCGTTCATCTTTGCGCCGAAGCAAGGCGTGTACTTCGTGACCGACAAGAACTGGCGCACATCGGCCGACCGAATCTGTGCCACCGCCGAGCAGCAACGTCTGGCGCTGGCCGACACCGAGCAGGGCTACATCAAGAATCCGACGCACGAGCAGATGCTCCAACGCGCCGACGTCGTGGACCGCGCCACCGACACGATCGAGGGGATGCTCAACGAGGTTTCGGCACTGCCTTTGGCCAGCAGTGACGATCGCGAACGCGTCACGATCTTCATGAAGTACTACCGAGAGATCATCGCCGACCGCCGGGCGTACACGGCCCGGCTACGCGCCTTCGAGCTCGAGCCGTACCGCGAGTCGCTGGTGAACGGCGGTCCCGTGAGCAACGTCGTGATCGACTTCACCACCGGAAACGCGATCCCCCACTGCATGCCGCCGGGTGAGCTCGGCGGCGACCTGTGATCTATCGATCGGCGCGCACCCAACCCTGACCATCGACGTATCGGCGGATCACGGCGGCCGGCGCGCCGGCGGCGACACAGAAATCGGGCAGTTCGCCCGTCACCACCGAGTTGGCTCCGACCGTGACGTGACGCCCGATCCGTGCGCCCGGAAGCACCACCGTGCCGAAGCCCAGCCACGAGCCTTCACCGATCACCACCGCCTGCTCGGGCATGAGCTGCTGTGAGATCGGACCTGTTATGTCTTCATAGCCGTGGTTCTGGTCGGTGATGTAGACGTGGTGCCCGGTCCACACGTCATCGCCGATGTCGATCGAGAGGTGTCCGACGATCCCACTGCCTTTGCCGATGAGGCAACGGTCTCCGATCCTGACCACCGAATCTGTGAGGAGCTGCTGGCCCGGCATCATCCCCGCCGACAGCGTGACCTGCGGCCCGATCATCGTGCCCTCGCCGATGTGGATGTACCGCTCGTTGAGGATCGTGTTGGCCGGGAAGCAGATGATGCTGTTCGACCCGAACCTGCCGAACCGCCGACCGGCCCCGCTGCGCGGCCCGATGGCTCCCCACCAGCACAAACGCTGCCACGCGGACCTGACGACCGCACCGCAGATCTCATAGGTTGCGCCGCGTAGCCGGTCACGCACGCGGCGCACGTTATCCCCTTGATCGATTTACCTCGACCATCGCTGCGCACTTCGCGAAACCCGTTAACATGAACGCTTCCAGCCGGGGGCTGCGGAGCAAAAGCCTTCCGGCGATGAGGAGTCTTGTCCATGTCGAACATCGGCGATGCGGCTGCGGCTGCACTTCGTCACCCCATCGCGAAGGGTTGGCTGGTCCATTGTGTGACCGCCAGCGGGGCCATCTGCGGCATGCTCGGAATCATCGCCGTGTCCGACAAACAGCCGCGCGAGGCCGTGCTGTGGCTCGCTGTGGCAATGGTGCTCGACGGCGTCGATGGTCCAGCCGCAAGGGCGTGGAAGGTCTGTGACCATGTGCCCCGAATCGACGGATACACGCTGGACCTGATCGTCGACTTCGTCACCTGCATCGTCGTACCGGTCATCTTCCTGCACCAGTTCAACATGCTGCCCAACGGTGCGTCGCTGTACATCGGTGCGTTCGTGCTGTTCATGTCGGCGCTGTGGATGTCGCGGACCGATCAGATGACGCCCGACCACTGGTTCAACGGGTTCCCCTGCGAGTGGAACATGATCGTGCCGACGCTTTACCTCCTGCGAGCGGACAAGTGGTTCGTCACGGCGGCGTGCATCGCACTTGCGTTGACCCAGCTGACCAACTGGAAGTTTGTGCACCCGATGCAGGTCCGTCGGTTCCGGCCGCTCACCGTCTCGGTGACCGTGGTGTGGCTGGCGGCCGTGCTGTGGATGACAGCAGAGTCGCCGCACAACAAGCCCGCTGTCGGCCCGGCCGGCGCTGTCGGCACGGCGCTGCTGATCGCCTGCCCGCTGTACATCGTCGGCATCGGGGTCTGGCGCACCATCGGCCGCGGGGCACTCGAGGCTGCTGCCGCCGACGCGCATCTCGCCAGCGCGTAGGGCTCAATGGGCCTCGGCCACATCACAGACGTGCCGGGTGTGCTGGTCGGCCACTACCAACGACGCCGTCGGGGTTGGCGAACGGGCACGACGGTCGTGCGTCTCGACGAGGGCGCCATTGCATCTTGCGATGTGCGCGGCGGCGGGCCCGGCACGCGGGAAACAGATCTGCTCGACCCGGTGGCGATGATCGACAGGGTGCAGGCGATCTGCCTGTCGGGTGGCAGCGCTTACGGCCTTGCGGCAGCTCACGGAGTCATGCGCTGGCACGAGGAACGGCACATCGGCTTCCCAGTCGGTCCACAACCGCCGCACGTCGTGCCGATCGTGCCTGCCGCCGTGATCTTCGATCTCGGTCGTGGTGGCGTGTTCGCCAACCGCCCCGACGAAGAGTTCGGCTATCGAGCTTGCGCCGCAGCGCGCAGCGGCGGTGTGCCGATGGGCGCGGTCGGTGCGGGCACCGGTGCCGTGGCCGGCGGTCTGCAGGGTGGGGTCGGCTCGGCGAGCGTGATCCTGCCCGAAGGCGTGGTCGTTGGGGCATTGGCTGTCGTCAACGCTGCCGGCCAGGTGATGGATCACTCGACGGGTCTGCCTAACTTTCGCGAGGGCATGAACTTGCGCCGACCGTCAGCAGCGCAGCGACGTGCGCTGATCGATGCGTCCCGCCAACCACCGACACCGTTGAATACGACCATCGGGGTTGTTGTCACATCAGCGGCGCTGACCAAGGCGGAGTGTCGCAAGATGGCCTCGGTCGCCCACGACGGCTTGGCGCGAGCCGTTCGGCCCGTGCACTCGATGTTCGACGGCGACACGATCTTCTGCCTCGCCACAGGGCAGCACGGGATCGACGCAGATGAAGCACCCGGCCTGCGCCGCGCCAACACCCGTCCGTTGATCGTCAACACGCTGCTCGCAGCGGCTGCTGACTGCTTTGCCTTGGCCTGCACACGTGCGGTCGTCGAGTCCGCCTCGATCGGCGGCCCGCCCAGCTATCGCGATTTGTGCCCCAGCGCGTTCGCGGGCGGCAGGTGATCGATGCCTGAAGTGATGCGCCAAGCTTTCGGAACCGGTGTCGGGGTCGATAGGTTGGCTTTGGCGTCGGGGAAATTTACGCCCCGGTCGAAGGAGGCAGTGGCTTCATGACCAACAAGACGCACGACAGACCGAAGGTCACGGTCCCCGAGTTGGCTCGGATGAAAGCCCTCGGAGAGAAGATCTCGATGATCACCGCGTACGACGTGACGTTCGCGCGACTCGTCGACCTTGCCGGCGTCGACATGATCCTGGTCGGGGACTCGGTCGGCATGGTGGTGCAGGGCGAAGCCAACACGATCCCAGTTGCCCTCGACGACATGGTGTACCACGTGCGGCTCGTTTCGCGGGCCAAGCCGCGTGCACTGATCGTGGGCGACCTGCCCTTCGGTTCGTACCAGGTCAGCCCGCAGCAAGCGGTCGAGAGCTCCATCAGGCTGATGAAGGAAGGCGCAGAGTGCGTGAAGCTGGAAGGCGGCGTTGTGATGGGTGAGACCATTCAGGCGCTCACCCGCGTCGACATTCCGGTGGTCGGCCACATCGGTCTCACGCCGCAGAGCTTCCACCGCATGGGCGGTCACAAGGTACAGGGCCGCTCGAGCGGCTTCGAGGCGGGAGGTCGCGAGCGACTGCTCGACGACGCCCACGCCGTGGAGCAGGCCGGTGCCTGCGCAATGGTGATCGAAGGGGTGCCTCTGGACCTCGCCGCCGAGATCACGCAAAAGGTCTCGATCCCGACCATCGGGATCGGTGCCGGACCGGGGTGCGACGGCCAGGTGCTGGTGTTGCACGACGTGCTCGGGCTCAGCGACCTGTCGTTGAAGTTCACGAAGCAGTACGCCAACCTTCGCACTCTGGCGGTCGAGGCCACGGCGGCGTTCGTTCGCGAGGTTCGCGACGGCACGTGGCCAGACGACGCGCACAGCTTCCACTGAGCCCACCCCCGTGCTGATCTGCCGCGACCCGGGCTCCATGCACGCGTGGAGCCGAGCACAACGGACAGAGAGGCGACGGATCGCTTGCGTGCCGACGATGGGAGCG
Organism: Ilumatobacteraceae bacterium; assembly: GCA_031424145.1. Classification (GTDB taxonomy): domain Bacteria; phylum Actinomycetota; class Acidimicrobiia; order Acidimicrobiales; family Ilumatobacteraceae; genus JAENVT01. Next base: position 15,116 of record JANPGV010000298.1, on the reverse strand, counting down.
CTGCATGCCGGTCACTGCGCTCTGATCGAAGAGGCCCGGCGGCAGGGCGACGTGGTCGTCGTTTCCATCTTCGTCAACCCGCTGCAGTTCAACCGCGTCGACGACTTCGACAAGTACCCGCGAGCCATCGATGACGATGTCGACGCGTGCCGAGCCGCTGGTGTCGACGCGGTCTACGCACCTACCGCGGCGGTCATGTATCCGGTGGGGTTCGAGACCCATGTCGAGCCTGGTGCGCTGGCCGTCTCGCTGGAAGGCAGCAGCAGACCAGGTCACTTCCGTGGGGTAGCGACTGTGGTCGCCAAGCTGTTCGGCGCGATGCAGCCCGACGTCGCCGTCTTCGGTCAGAAGGACTTCCAACAGCTCGCGGTCATCCGCAGGATGGTCACGGACCTCGACATGCGCATCGAAATCGTCGGAGCCCCAACGGTTCGCGAACCCGATGGGCTCGCAGTGTCCAGCCGCAATCAGCGCCTCAGCGCCGATGACCGCCGAGCATCGGTGTGCCTTGTGAAAGCCATGCGCGAAGTCGCGGCAGCCATTGCTGCGGGAGAGCGCGACGCTGGACATCTGATTGCGCTCGCCAGTGATCGAATCGAAGCCGAGCCACGTGCAGTTCTCGAGTACGTCCGCATTGTCGATCCGATCACGCTGGACCCCGTCGCCATGATCGATCAGCCCGCGTTCATTCTCGTCGCGGCGCTGTTCGGCGATGTTCGCCTGATCGACAACATGCCCCTGGTTCCATGACCCTCAGCGTGGTGAGAGCCAGCCGCTGAGGGCCAGCGCCATCGCGATCGCATTGAGGATGGCGTGCGCGATCATCGTCGGGGCGATTCTGCGGATGAGGAAGGCGGCGCCGCCCAGGACACACCCCACCGCACTGAGCACGAGGATCAACCCTAGGTTGCCGGTTCCACGCACAGGGTCGAAGTGGGCAAGGCCGAACAGCACGCCCTGAAGACCAACCGAGACGACTGCGCCATGGCGCGACAGCAGCCCACGCAGGACCACTCCGCGAAACACGATCTCCTCGGCGATCGGTGCGGCCACTACAGCGAGCACGAGAAGAGAGACCACATAGCCGCGATCGGCGTTCAGCTCCGACACGTTCCTGACGTTGCTCGTGAACGGAATGCGCAACACCACCACGATCACCCCGACGACGATCTGTGCAACGAGGCAAGCCGTCCAGACGACCGGGCCCCAGCCCGCGTCGGCCCAACGAGCGCAGAGACCGACGTCCCGACGGAAGCGGCCGGAGCCCCACTGCCGGCTGGCGTACCAGCACCACAACAGTGCCGGCACGTACCCGACCACCGCGACGATCGACACATATACCGCGATGGGCCATTCGAATCCGGCGATGGCCTTCAGCAGGTAGCGGCTGGCGGTCACCGAGACGAGCAGCGTGGCCACGGCACCCCACGCGGCACGACTGGGGAGAGTCGGGTGAGGAGGCTGCGGCGCAGGCGCCGGGACGGCGACGTAGCCCGTCCACGCTCGACCATCCCAGAAGCGGACCGCCGAGTTGTTCCACGGATCAGGGAACCAGCCGGTGGGGGTCGGCAACATCGGCGTCAGCGTAGTGTCGCTCCGATGACCGATCCCCGTGCAGTCTCGTTCTGGCTCGATTCGCTTCCCGAGGACAGCCTGGCCGGCAGGCCGCAATTGACCGGTGACATCACTGCGGACGTAGCGATCGTCGGCGCCGGATACACCGGCTTGTGGACCGCCTACTACCTCCAGCAGATCGATCCCTCGTTGCGCGTGGTGCTGGTCGAAGCCGAGTTCGCCGGCTTCGGCGCGAGCGGCCGCAACGGCGGTTGGCTCTCCGCCTTGCTGCCGATGAGCTTCGAGACGATGGCAGTCGAGCACGGGCGTCATGCTGCGGTTGCCATGCAGCGGACCATGCACGATGCGGTCGACGAAGTTGCCCGGGTGACCACGAACGAGGGCATCGATTGTCACCTGGCCAAGGGCGGTTACCTGAACCTGGCACGGACAGAGCCCCAGGTGAGCCGGGTTCATGACCTCCTGAAGTACTACCGCTCGTGGGGTTTCGGCGAGGAGGACTACCGGTGGCTCGACGCCGGCGAGGCGTCGGCTCGCCTCAACGCGACCAACGTGCGCGGTGCCGGCTACACGCCCCATTGCGCCGCAATCCATCCGGCGCGGCTGGTGCGGGGATTGGCGAACGCTGTGGAGCGGGGCGGTGCGACGATCTACGAGAACACGCGGGTGCTGCAACTCGATGATCGGAAGCTTCGTTGTGAGACGGGGACCGTCTCGGCAGATGTCATCGTGCGCGCCACCGAAGGGTTCACTGCCCGGCTGCCCGGTCACCGTCGCACCGTTGCGCCGATCTATTCGTTGATGATCGCCACCGAGCCCTTGCCCGAATCGTTCTTCGAGGAGGTCGGATGGGCACAGCGGGAGACCTTCAATGACGATCGACGCCTCATCATCTACGGTCAGCGCACTGCCGACAACCGGATCGCGTTCGGTGGGCGCGGCGCTCCTTACCACTTCGGCTCGGCCATCAAACCGGAGTTCGACCGCCATGCCGGCGTGCAGGATTCGTTGCGAGGCCTACTCGGCGAGATGTTCCCGGCGCTGGGCGACGCGAAGGTCACGCATCGGTGGGGCGGGCCGATCGGTGCGCCGCGAGACTGGTACTGCTCGGTGGGGTTCGACCAGGCACAAGGACAGGCGTGGGCAGGCGGCTACGTCGGCGACGGAGTCACAACGACGAACCTGGCCGGTCGCACGCTGGCCGACCTCATCACCCGTCGGGACACAAACCTGACCTCTCTCCCGTGGGTCAACCATCGCTCGAGAAAGTGGGAGCCAGAACCACTGCGCTGGCTCGGGATCAACACAATGCTGCGCCTGCCGAGTGGTGCCGATCGCTACGAGGAGCGCACCGGCAAGACCGAGAAGTGGCGCAGCAAGATCCTGGAGCACTTCATCGGTCATTGACCGCTGCCGACTACACGGGGAAGGTCGCCGGCACGATGTCGGCGTAGAGCCACGAGTTGAAGAACTCGGTCAGGTTCTGGCCGGACACCTGGTTGGCCAGCGAGACGAAGTCCTCGGTGGTCCGCGATTGCCCGTTGTTGTCGGAGATCCAACGCTTCAACAGAGCGAAGAAGTTGTCGTCGCCGATGGTCTTGCGAAGGGCGTGCAGAACGACGGCTCCCCCGTCGTAGCTGTTGAACCCGAACATCTCGTCGGCGGTCGGTGCAGCAGTTGGGCTGTGCTGGCGGCCGGCAAGTCCTGCCCCGGCGGAGTCTTCGATCGGCTGCAGCCCGATGTGATCGAGCCACATCCACTCGGCGTAGGTCGCGAAGCTCTCGTTCAGCCACACGTCCTTCCATCGGGCGGGTGAGACGGCGTCACCGAACCATTGATGGCTCAGTTCGTGCGACAGCAGCAGTTCTTGACCATGTTCGAGGCGGCCCGTGGAGAAATCACTTCGACTGAACAACGAACGTTCCATCGTCTCCATGGCCAGCCCTGGCACGCTGTCGGTGATCGCGATGCCGTATCGGTCGAGGGGGTACGGCCCGAAGAAGTCGTCGAAGTAGTCGATCTGGTCGTCGATCGTGTCCAAGTAGACCTGCATCGTCGACCGGTCGTCGCGCAGGACCACACTGAGGAGCGGCAGTCCGTTCGGGCCGACGCCGTCGACGATCTCGTAGTCGCCAGTCAGTAGCTGGATCAGGTAGGGCGCCATCGGGCGATCCTCCTGCCAGATCCATGTGTCGGTAGTGGCGGTCGAGGTGTGATCGACAAGGGCGCCGTTGGCCACGGCCGTGATCCCTGAAGGCACCGTCAGCTCGAACCGGAACGTCGCCTGGTCGCTGGGATGATCGTCGCTCGGCATCCAAAAATGCGCGCCCTCGGGTTCGTTGAGCACATACGAGCCACCTGGCGTGGGAAACCAACCGGCGGCCCCGCCGGCGGCAGATGGCAGCGGTCCCGGACTCGACACGGTGTAGTCCACGTCGACGGCCACATGCTGACCTGTGGTCAGCGGAGTGACGGGCGTGATCAGCAGCTCCGGAGACGCCGCCTCGAACACGGCTGGCACACCGTCGACCGACACCGCCGACACGACCGGTCCGGCCGAATCCAATGAGAACCTTGCCCGATCGGCCGTCATCGCAATGTCCAGGTGTTCCTTTGCCGCGATCTCTTTGCGCAGCGGGTCGTATTGCAGGGCCAGGTCGTAGTGCTCGACATCGATGCCCGGGTTGCCGAGCGACGGGAACAACGCATCACCGATGCCGTTCTCGTCGCGCCCAGCTGCGCCCGCGTCAGTGGTGCTGGTCTCGTCGTGTGGCTGCGTGTCGACGGGAACGGTCGACTCGGTAGTGGGACTCGGCTCGGTGGTCGGTGGCGACGTCGTCGAGGAGGTCGCCGTGTTGTTGGATCGTGCCTGCGTCGACACCACCCCGGGGGCGGTCGCACAAGCTGTCAGGCATGCGAGCAGCAGTAGGCAACCCGTCCGTCGATGCACGGCCAGGGACCTTACTGTCAACGGTGCAGAGAATGGTCGCGCACGTTGGCGCGAAGTCGCACCGTGTACACCGAATCGCCGGACAGCACTCCGCCGCGCGCGAAGAGCCTGCCGTGCTGCCAGTTCGACAGGCCGAGCTCGGGCTGGTTCAGGGCGAATTGCCCATCGACCCACCGGGTGAACCCGTTGCCGACGAACGGAGCATCGACCGCGTCGTAGAACCAGTTGTGTTCGTCAGCGTCGCCGCTGATCAGTGAGGCCGCGAGCCGCGGGCTGAACCGGTTGAACAGTGCGACAGCCTCGGCGACCGAGTCGACCTCGACGAGCCAGAACTCGGGGGCGTTCTCCCATTCCCATTCGGCACCGAGCCGGTCATGGTCCTCGTCCGTGACCCGGTGCATCGTCGCCTCGGTGCCACGTCGCTTTGCGGCGCGTTGGGCCGCGTCGGAGATAACGCTGCTGACCTTCTCCGCGTTCGCCCGCAAGATGCAGCAGACGTTCATCGTGTTGCAGACCTTGCGGTCCAGGGAGTGCTCGATCGTCTGGGCAAGGACGTCGAGGTCGGCGTGTTCGGAAACCACGATCCACGCTCCCCCGGTCCCGTGCAGGCTGACGGGCACCCCGTGCTGTCGGGCCACCGCACCGAGCTGGGCGACTGCACCACCCGAGCCGCGGGCTACAGCCAGCGCAAGCCCGCGGTTGGAGAACAGGGCCCAACCGGCGGCATGCGCGGCTGACTCGATGAGTTGAACGGCTCCCGCGGGCAGTCCCGATTCAGCGACGGCTGGCGCGACGCAGTTGTGCATGATTGCCCGCGCTGTGCCGAGAGCGTCGCTGCCGATCCTGAACACCGCGGTGTTGCCGGTGCGCAACACGCCTGTGGCGTCGGCGAAGACGTTCGGGCGGCCTTCGAAGACGAAGCCGACAACGCCGAGCGGCGCACGCCACGCCGCGACGGACCATTGCTCGTGCTGCATCGTCGACACCTGTTGTTGACGACGAATCGGCGAAGCGCCCCAACTGCGCAGACCCGCGGCCATGTCACGGCGCATATCCGGCGAGAGCACCAGCCGCGTCGTCGACCGGCCCCGCGAAAGCGCAGCATCGACGTCCATGTGATTGGCCTCGAGGACCTCGGCGAAGGAGCCGTCTTCGTCGACACGGTCAGCGAACAGGTCGAAGAAGCTTGTGATCTGATCGTCGCTGCAATCAGCGAGCGCCGCGAAGGCATCCCTGGCTCGGCCCACTGCCTCCGAGACCATTTCGTGCTCGCCACGACGGATGTGCAGCAGATCACCGGTGTCTTGAACGATGACCAGGCGGTCACCGGGCAAGAACGAACGGGCCAACTCAGCGGAGACCTCCGTGACCCGGTCACCGCCGTACACCAGCAGCTGACCTTCATCCAGGTGGGTGAGCCGCGAACTCATCGCTGGCTAGCGTACGACGGATGGAAGCAAAAGATCTGCTGGGGGGCGGGCCCGACGACCGGCTCTACTTCCGCCAGTTGCTCTCTGGGCGAGACTTCGCGATTGCCGATCCCATCGCCCAACAGATGGTCAACTTTGTCTACGCGATCGGCGATCGCACCACGGGTGAATGCCTGCTCATCGATCCGGCATACGCGGTCGGCGACCTGATCGACGCGGTCGGCGCCGACGGCATGCGCGTGACAGGCGTGCTGGCCACTCACTACCACCCCGATCATGTCGGTGGCTCGATGATGGGACATTTGATCGAGGGCGTGGCGGCGCTGCTCGAGAAGATCGATTGTCCGATCCACGTGCAGCGCGACGAGGTGCCCTGGGTTCGCAGGACAACCGGTGTGGGCGAGCAGCACCTCGAGGCGCACAACCCCGGCGATGTGGTTCGCATCGGCTCCGTCGACGTCACGTTGGTGCACACACCAGGTCACACACCCGGCAGCCAGTGCTTCCATGTCGACGGCCGACTGGTCAGTGGCGACACGCTGTTTCTCGAGGGCTGCGGCCGCACCGACCTGCCCGGAAGCAATCCGGAAGACATGTATTACAGCCTGCAGAAGCTGGCAGCGATGCCGACCTCGACGATCGTCTACCCCGGTCATCGATACTCGCAACCGTCCAGTGCGACATTGCAGTCGATCCGCGACACCAACTATGTGTTTCGCCCGAAATCGGCCGACCAATGGCTGCAGATGTTCGGCGCCTGAGTCGCTAGATCGACAGGCTCGCTGCAAGCGACACGATCGCCACGTGATACGTGACCATGATCGCCAGATGCATCCAGCGGCGCTCTGTGACGAATTGACCCCACCCGAGGATCGAATCGCTGATGATGAAAGCCGTCGAGCCGAGCATGATCAGCCAGTTGCCCGTAGCCCAGCCCGCCACGAACATCGACGAGATCACGATTAGATAGGCGCGTACCGGCAGACCGAATCCGCGAGCCGCTGCCCCGCGGACGATGGGCACCGCGGCAGTGCCAAGCAACAATGCGCATCCCGCGACCGCGACACCTGCCATGCGCCAGCGGTCGAACCCGCGCATCGAGAACATCACGATGAACGCGATGTGAGCGAGGAGAAACGCCACCAGTCCGACGACGAAGCGGTCGACCGCGGGCAACAGGGCCACATCGCCGACGAGGCACAACGCCAGGCCAACTACCGTGACGATCGTTGCTCCGCGTGGACCATCCGTCAACGCCGCGATGGCGATTGCCCCGATCGTCGTGAGCGGCTTCGAGATCAGCTCGATTCGATCCTGCTGCCGCCACCGCGAGTACCAGTTGGCGACTGCCGCTGTCGCGGTCGCAATGAGGGCGGCAAGCATCAGATGACTGCGTTGACGATCGCGCTGATCGCCGCGGCGGCGAGCAGCACCAGGACCAACCAACGGAATCGCTCGCCGTGAATGTGCTTGCGTACGGGGAATCCGAGAAGTTGCCCAACGAACATTGCGGGGATCGTCACGGCCGATGCCATGAGGCCATCGCGGGTGATCTTGCCGGCGGCGATGAACAGGGCCATACCGACGATGTTGCTGAGAGCGAACACCGCGGAGATCGTCGCCCGAAAGTTGGCAGGCGGCAGCTGCCGAGCCTGCAGGGCGAAGACCAGCGGAGGACCGTTCGTCGACAGCGACGTGCTGAGGACGCCGGAGATGAAACCGGCGCCGAAGTCGAGACGTGGGCCGACATGATGCAGGTTTATCCGCATGGCCAGTAGGACCACAGCAATGAGGACTGCGATCCCGAGCATGAACCTCAACACGTTGTCATCGACCGTCAGGAAGACGAGCAACCCCAGCGGCATGCCAAGGTAGGCGCTGATCGTCATCCGCTTCACCAGGACCTTGTCGGCGTTGGCGCGCTCCTTGTAGGCCTGCCAGGCCGTCACGAAGATCCCCGTGATCGAGGCGACGACTACGGCGACCTTTGGTTCGATCGCCAACGTCATGACAGGGACAGAGAGAAGCGAAAACCCGAAGCCGGCCACGATCTGCATGAACGCCGCGACGAAGACCGCCACCCCAACGACAATCAGTTGGGTGGTGGTCACGAGCACCGATTCTGACACGACCGACCGCCTACGCTGCGGAGCATGCTGCCGATCATCGACGTCACCTCGCCTGCAGCACCCGGTGAGATCGACGGCGCCTGCCGCGAGTTCGGATTCTTCGCGATCAGCAACCACGGCGTCGATGACGGCCTGCGCGAAGCGGTGCTGCGGGCCGCGATCGATTTCTTCCGTCGCAGCGACGAGGAGAAGGAGCACGTTTGCCTCGCCAACGGCGGGTCGGCCTGGCGGGGATGGTTTCCGTTGGGCGGCGAACTGACGTCCGGGGTGCCCGACCTGAAAGAGGGTTATTACTTCGGGCGCGAGTTGCCCGCCGATCCCCGCCCCATGCATGGCCCCAACATCTGGCCGGACGAACCGCAGTCCCTGCGGCCGCTGATCACCGAGTGGATGGCGACGATGGAGTCGCTTGCCCAACGAGTCCTGACTCTCATGGCAGAGGGGTTGGGACTGGACCGCGACTTCTTCCGAAAGGGCCTCACGGCGGATCCCACGCCGCTGTTTCGCATCTTTCGATACCCACCGCATCCACTCGACGGGGATGACCGTTGGGGCGTGGCCGAGCACAGCGACTATGGGCTGTTGACGCTCCTCGCTCACGACGGCACAGCCGGGCTACAGGTCAAGGTCGCAGACGAGTGGCTTGACGCGCCCTCTGATCCGAGCCTCATCATCTGCAACCTCGGCGACATGTTGGATCGTCTGACTGCCGGCCGGTACAGGTCCACTCCGCATCGGGCCCGCAACCGGTCGTCAGTAGATCGATATTCCTTGCCCTTCTTCCTCGACCCGGGGTGGGACGCGGTGATCGAAGCCATCGACCTCGAAGACGGTTGGGTGGCTCCGGCTGATGCCGATCGACGATGGGACCGCGCCAACTTGCGCGAGCTCAGCGGCACCTATGGCGATTGGCTGACAGCAAAGGTCAGCAAGGTGTTCCCGCACCTCGCCCAGACCGTCATCGAACCGAGCCGGCAACCGCTCAGCGGCTGAGCGTGTAGGTGCGGGCGCCGCGATCGACGTCGGTCACCAGCCAGCCGTCGGCGAACAGCGGTTGCAACGCATCTCGCAGGCCGACCCGGGCATGCATTGCAGGCGCTGCAGCGTTGGCGATCTCTTCCGCCGTGACCGGAGGGACGGCGACCTCGGTGGACTCGACACCGGAGAACCGTTGGCCGACGAGGTCCCATTCCACCACCAAGCGGTCGCTGGGCAGCCCGCCGTTGATGCCTCCCATCGGTCCGTACAGGTTGGCGTGGTACTTCACGCCGACCGCTTTCAGCGAGCGAAGGTTGAGGTGTGCGTTCCCCAACTGCAGTGGATCGAACGTCCAGCGCATCGCCGTGCGCCCGTTGGCCAGGCACCATTCCCGCTGGTGTTGCTTGAGGGCAACGCCGAGCCCGGTGCGCCGGTAGTCCGGGTCGACCGCCAAGTAATGCGAATGCAGGACATGTGGTTCGAGGGTGGCGAAGCCGTAGACGGAGCCGACCAGCCGCTCACCGTCGAAGGCTCCTATTGCCATCCCTCCCTCGCTGATCGTTGCCACCAGCATGTTGACGGCCACGAGCTCGCCGTGACCTCCCCAGACGCGCGACTCGAGGATCGGCATCGGCGCCAGGTCGGCCGCCGTTCGCAGTTCGCGGAACTCAATGGTCACCGACGGAGAACCTCGACGGATTCTGTGACCGTGTCGAGGAACGTTCGATCCAACGTCACGCCTATTCCGGCGCCCGGCGGGACCGGCATGACTCCGTTGGTTGCCTCGAGCGCCTGCTCGGTGATGTCGCGTGCGTATGTGCGGCTGGCCGACGCGGTATCGCCCGGGTACACGAAGCCGGGCATCGTCGCGACATGGATGTTGTGGGCGCGTCCAATGCCCGTCTCGAGCATGCCGCCGACCCACATCGGCGCGCCGCGATCGACACAGAGATCGTGAATGCGCTTGGTCGCCGCCAAACCGCCGACCCTGCCGACCTTCACATTGACGACGGCGCAGGCCGCGAGATCGAGTGCCGCCTTCACACGCGCCGGCGATGTCAGCGTCTCATCGAGGCACAGCGGCGTCTGCATCTGCGGAGCCAGTGCGGCGTGATCGACGAGGTCATCCCAGTGCAGAGGCTGTTCGATGTAATGCAGGCCGAACTGGTCGATCTTGTGGAGTATGTCGATGTCGTCGAGCGTGTACGCCGAGTTGGCGTCGACGGTCAGTTCGACGTCGGGGAACTCAGCACGTACTGCGGACAGCAGGTCGACATCCCAACCCGGTTCGATCTTCAACTTGATCCGCTTGTAGCCCTGTCCGACGTGCCGTGCGACCGACGCAACGGTCTCCGGCACCGGGTTCATCCCCAGGCTCGCCCCCACCTGGACTTCGGTGACATCACCGCCGAGGAGTGTTCGCATCGGTACCCCCAGTTGCCGGGCGTGACAATCCCACACCGCGAGCTCGAGCGCCGCCTTGGCCATCGGGTTGCCGCGCCACCCCTTCCATGAATCGCCCAGCGTCATCGGGTCGTCGCAGTCATTCTTGAGCAACGACGGTACGAGGGCTTCACGCAGCAAGTGCAGTGCACCGATGATCGACTCCTCGCGATACGCGGGCAATGTGTCCATCACTCCTTCGCCGTATCCCTCGACTCCGTCTGACCGGACCGTGACGATCGTCGCCACCTTCTCGATCTCTGCCGCGAACGACGTCTTGAACACCGACTTGTACGGAAGACGGACCACCCGTAACTCAACTTGGTCAACATGCATCTCTTGCTCCTACCAGGTGTCGATGTTGGGACGCTTCTTGCCGGGCCGCAGTGCTGGCGGAGGCGAGGACTCGAGCACCGCTGTGAGCCATCGTCGCGTGTCGGCAGGATCGATGACGTCGTCGACCTCGAAGTGCGACGCTGTGTTCAACGCCTTGCCGTGTTGGTACATCTGCTCGACCCGATCCTGGAAGCTCTGCTCGCGAGCTTCTGGATCATCGATCGCTTCGAGTTCTCGGCGGTACCCGAGACGCACGGCACCCTCTAAGCCCATGCCACCGAACTCGCCGGTCGGCCAGGCAACACACGCCGAAGGTGCCTTCGTGCAGCCGCCCATCATCGCTTGGGCGCCAAGCCCGTAACACTTCCGCGACACGATGCTGACCAGCGGAACCGTGACGTTGGCGCCGGTGACGAACAATCGCGAACAGTGCCGGACCAGCGCCGTCTCCTCGACCGCGGGACCGACCATCATTCCTGGCGTGTCGACGAGGGCGATGATCGGTATGTCGAACGCATCGCACAACTGCATGAAGCGAGCGCCCTTGTCGGCGCCATCGCTGTCGATTGCGCCGGCGAGATGGCCGGGGTTGTTGGCCAGGACGCCGACTGGGCGCCCTTCGATGCGGGCCAATGCCGTGACCATCCCGAGACCGAACTGGCGGCGCAGCTCTAGCACGGAACCCGTGTCGAACAATGTGTCGATGATCGTGCGGACGTCGTATCCACGTTTGCGGTCCTCAGGGATCGCGCCTCGCAGCTCGTTCTGGTGGGCACACGACCATTCGTCGATCGATCCCTGGAAGTAGGACAGGTACTGCTTGGCGACCTTCACGGCCTCTGCCTCATCGGCCACCGCTACGTCCACCACCCCGTTCTTGCCCTGCACCGCCATGGGACCGATCTCCGACGGCTCGAACACGCCGAGGCCGCCGCCTTCGATCATCGCCGGTCCACCCATGCCTATGTTGGAGTCCACCGTGGCGATCACGACATCGCAGCAACCGAGGATGGCCGCGTTGCCGGCGAAGCAATATCCTGCGTTGATGCCGACGAGCGGTACCAGACCACTGAGCCGGCCGAGGTAGTTGAAGGCCCAGCAGTCGAGGCCACTGACGCCGACTCCGTCAGTGTCGCCCGGGCGCCCGCCCCCGCCTTCGGTAAAGAACACCACCGGCAACCGCATCGACTCGGCGAGTGCGAACAGCCGGTCCTTCTTCCGGTGGTTCTGCAGTCCCTGCGTGCCGGCTAGCACGGTGTAGTCGTACGACATGGCCACGACTCGGGCGGCATGGCCACCGAACAGGTGGCCGTTGACAGTTCCGAGGCCGCCGATCATTCCATCGGCCGGAGTGCGTTCGATCAGATCCTGAACCGGGCGTCGGCGACGTTGAGCGGCGATCACGGTTGGGCCGTACTCTACGAACGAATCTTCGTCGACGAGGTCGGCGACGTTCTCCCGGGCGGTGCGCCGCCCGACGGCCCGCCGCTGTTCGACCGCCTCGGGCCGCGCCGAATCGAGCCCCAGCACGTGACGCGATTGCACTTCGGCCAGGTCAGGACGAACCCGAGTGAGATCCTGCTCATCGATCACGAGTGCTGTGCGTCCCTGGACAACCCCTGGCTCGACGGTGGCGACAGTCGCACCGGCCATCACTGTCTCGCCGGCAGCGGTCAGCACAGCAGTCACAACGCCGTCGAACGGTGATTCGATGGCGTGGTGCATCTTCATCGACTCGATCACCATCAGTTGCTGTCGAGCGGTGACGTTGTCGCCTGGAGCAACGTCGACGGAGACGATCGTGCCCTGCATCGGTGCTTCGACGTTCGTCTCGCCCATTCGTCCGACGGTAGCTGGCGCGACCGAATACGGTTGCTGTTGTGAGCGATGCCGCCGAGGTCTCGGTGTCCGGGAGGACAGTCACCATCACCCACCCCGACAAGGTCTTCTTCAAAACGCGCGGCGACACCAAGCTCGACCTCGTGAACTACTACCTCTCGGTCGGCGACGCGGTGATGCGCCAGATGTACGACCGACCCGTTCTGTTGCAGCGCTTTCCGAACGGTGCCGGCGGCTCCAACTTCTTCCAGAAGCGGATCCCCGACGGGGCACCCGAGTGGCTGCACACCACGATCGTGCAGACCCCGAACGGGACAACGTCGCGGGCGCTGGTCATCGCTGACCTGTCACATCTCGTCTGGGCGGTGAACCTCGGGTGTCTGGGTTTCCACTCGTGGCCGTCCCGGGCTGCAGACCTCGAGCACTGCGACGAGCTGCGCATCGACCTCGACCCCGGTCCCGGGACCAACTATGGAATGGCGCAAGAGGCCGCGGCGGCCACGAAAGCCCTCTTCGATGAGCTTGGTGTTGTCTCGTACATCAAGACGTCAGGCAATCGCGGGCTGCACGTCTACGTGCGCCTGCAGCCGGCATACGACAGCGTTGCCGTTCGCAGCGCTGCAGTCGCTGTTGCTCGTGAGCTAGAGCGTCGACATCCTTCCCTGATCACAGCCTCATGGTGGAAGGAGGAGCGCGGCGAGCGCATCTTCATCGACTTCAACCAGAACGCACCGCACAAGACGGTCTTCGCGCCGTGGTCCGTTCGCGCCCTCGATCATGCGCCAGTCTCCTTCCCGTTCCCGTGGGAGATGTTGCCGACCCTTCGTCCTCACGACATGACCATCGCCACCGTGCCGGCCTGGGTGGCCGGGCACGGCGATCCGTGGGCAGCGATGGGCGAGTCGCCTCAACCGCTCGAGCCGTTCCTCGAGATGGTGCGCAAGGATCAAGCCGCAGGCTTGCAGGATGCGCCATGGCCGCCGGTGTATCCGAAGATGGAAGGCGAGCCTTCCCGCGTCGCACCCAGCCGCGCCAAGAAACCCAAGCCGATCGAGCCCGCGAAGGATCAGACCCCATGACAACACTTCCGCTGGCCGATCGTTGGTTCGAACGAACCACCATCGACGACTCGATCACCCTGCTGTGGGAGCCGCACGTCGTGCCATTGATGCGCTGCAACATCTGGCATGTTCTCGGGCGCGATCGCGACCTCGTCGTCGACACGGGTATGGGATTCATGAGCCTCTCGGACGAACTGGCAGATCTCGTCGACAAGGACGTCACGGCAGTCGCCACGCACGGGCACGACGATCACATCGGCGGTCACCATGAGTTCGACGACGTGCTGGTCCACCCCGCCGAAGCGCCATTGCTGCTGGCCCCGCCGATCTCCTCCCTGGTGCCTCGCGAGGCCTGGGGCGACGACGTGGTCGATTCGCTCGAGGCTGCCGGTTACCCGATGTCGGAGCCCTATTTCGTCACTGCCCTGCCAGCCGGGATGGCTGTCGACTCGTTCCACCAGGAGCCTGTCGCCCGTGTGCGTCACATCGGCGAGGGCGATGAGATCGACCTCGGCGATCGATGCCTCCAGGTGATCCACCTGCCCGGCCATTCACCGGGGTCCATCGGGTTGTGGGAATCTGCGACGGGCACGTTGTTCTCCGGCGATGCCATCTACGACGGCCCGTTGCTCGACGAGCTCGCCGAATCGTCGATCGAGGACTACTGCCTGACGATGGATCGATTGCTGACATTGCCTGTCACGGTCGTCCATGCCGGGCATGATCCGAGCTTCGGCCGGGAGCGATTGCATCAGCTTGCACGGGCCTACCTGGAGCGTCGCCGAAAGTGAGTCAAATTGCCTACTCGAAGTGGCTTGCGAAGCCCTGCGTCGACTGTTTGAATATTGGGTACCAGAGAAGGGAGGTGGTCCATACGATGACAGGTTTAGATTGTGGGACTCTGGAGGTGGTTGGCCGCTAACGGCCTTCGGACTGGACCGTCTGGCGAATCCCCGCCAACCTCCGCTTGAACATCTCGCCGAAGCTCGTCCCGTCGGCAGTCAATGAGATGTCGAGTCTTCTATCAGTTCAATGAGCGAGGAGAGGCGCGTAACTGCAGCCTCTCCTCGCTCGCGTTTGGCGCCGCATTTCCCGCTGGCTACAGGCCGAGGTCCGCTGCTCGGGCGAGCACGCCTTCGCGCTCGGCTCCGATGGTGGTGCTGTCGCCATGGCCGGTGTGCACGATCGTCTCGTCGGGTAGCTGCAACAGCACATCGCGGATCGATCGCACGATGGTCGGCTCATCGCTGTAGCTGCGTCCCGTGGCACCCGGCCCTCCGCAGAACAGAGTGTCGCCGCTGAACACGGCACCAGAGCCGACGTCATAGAAGCAGCAACACCCTGGCGAATGGCCGGGGGTGTGCAGCACACCGAG
>JANPGV010000297.1:0-1937 GCA_031424145.1 Ilumatobacteraceae bacterium | reverse complement strand
GATCGCGGACCTGCAGCAACGGCTCTGCCGTGGGCCCGGTCATCGGGACGCCTCCGGTGTTTTCGAGGCGAATGGCAGGACGCAGCACGCGACCATCGATGCGTCGACGGGTTCGAGCAGCGGCTCGCGTTGGCGACACAGGTCGATGGCGTGCGGGCAACGCGGCGCAAAGGCGCAGCCTGCCGGCTCCTCGTACAGCCTTGGCGGGATGCCGCCGATCGGGGTGAGCTCACGATCGGGACGGTCGAGCCGGGGCAACGACGCCAGCAGGCCGGCCGTGTACGGGTGCTGCGGGCGGTGGAAGATGTCGACCACTGGACCAGCTTCGGCTACGCGCCCGGCATACATGACGTGCACGCTGTCAGCGAGGCCCGCGACGACGCCGAGGTCGTGCGTGATCAACACGATGGCCAACTCGCGTGAGCGCCGCAGTGACCGGAGCAGATCGAGGATCTGGGCCTGCACTGTCACGTCGAGGGCCGTGGTCGGTTCGTCGGCGATCAAGATGTCGGGATCGTTGGCCAGTGCCATCGCGATCATGACCCGCTGGCGCATGCCACCGGACAGTTCGTGCGGGAACGAGCGCATGCGGCGGCGAGAGTCGGGGAACGACACCATCTCCAACAGCTCGAGAGCCTTCGCCTCGGCTTGGCGGGGACTGACCTGTTGGTGGGTGATCACGGCTTCAGCGATCTGACGTCGCACCTCCAGCACGGGATTGAGCGACGTCATTGGGTCCTGGAAGATCATGCCGATCCGACCACCTCGCAAACCCCTCAGCGTGGACGACGAAGCCCCGATGAGCTCGGTCCCGTCGAACCGAACCGAACCGCTGGCTCCGGCATTCACGTCGAGCAACCCGAGCGCGGCCAACATCGAGGCGCTCTTCCCGGACCCCGACTCGCCGACAAGGGCAGCCACCTCGCCGCGACGGACGACCAGATCGAGCCCGCGCACGGCATGAACCTGGCCGCTGCGAACAGCGAATCGCACATGGAGATTGCGGATCTCCAACAGGATCTGTGGGTCGGGTTCGATCACCGCTTGGCTCTCACATCGAGTGCATCGCGCAACCCGTCCCCGAGGAAGTTGAAGGCCATGCCGACGGTCAGGATCGCAATGCCCGGGGCCACGGCGATCCACCACTGGTAGAAGAACTGTGCTCCGTCGGTGATCATTGCCCCCCATTCCGGCGATGGCGGCTTGGCGCCGAGGCCGAGGAAGCTGAGTGTCGCGGTGAGTATGACGACCTGTCCGAGGTCGAGCGTCATGTTGATCAGTGCCGGCGTGAATGACAGGGGCAGCACGTGCTTGCGAAGGATCCTGGCCCGCGTCGCACCGATCGATACAGCGGCCTGGATGTGATCGCGATGTTTGACCGCCTGCACCTGACCCCGAAGTAGGCGGGCGTAGATGGGCCACCACACGATGACCATGGCGACGAAGGCGTTGCGCAAACCTGAGCCCAGGGCAGCAGCGACCGCCATCGCCAGGAAGATGGGCGGAAAGGCCAGCGTGATGTCGACCAGTCGCATGATGATGCTCTCGATTCGCCCTCCGACGAATCCGGCGATCGACCCCAACACCGTTCCGATGGATACGGCCGTGACGATGACCGCCACCGAGACCGGCAGCGTCTGGCGCGCCCCGTAAAGGGTGCGGGTGAAGACGTCCCGGCTCAATGCGTCGGTCCCCAACAAGTGATGGCGGCTGGGCGGCTGCAGGCGTTTGCCAACAGCTTCGAGTGGGCCGTACGGCGCCCACCATTGGACGGTGAACACCACGATCAGCCAGAAGATCGCCACGATCAATCCGCCGATCACAGTTGGGCGTTTCCACGGAGATGTCCACGTCGAACGCGGCACCGCGTCGACACTCATGGTTCGTGGCTCGATCGAGACCTGCGTCATGCCAGCCGAATCTTCGGATCGGCGACC
>JANPGV010000296.1:0-14468 GCA_031424145.1 Ilumatobacteraceae bacterium | reverse complement strand
CCCGATCCGGCGCGTGGCATCGATGACGACGACGTTGGAGATGACGATGTCGCACGTGTCCTTCGCCGCCGCTGCCTTCAGCAGCAAGCCGTCGCGTGCCGTCTTGGCGAACCCGGCAAGGAACTCGTCGCCGCGCAGTTGGGCGTCGTATTCGATCTCGATGACCAGGCCGGTGTCGCCGAGGCGCACGCGATCGCCGACCGTCGGCCCGTGGATGGCGGCGTAATCGTCCGGCAGGATCTCAGCGGGGTGAAGGTGATCGTGAGGCACCTCACCGTCGTCGTGACAGTGGCTGAGCTCGCCGTGCGAATGGCGATGGGGATGCGGATGAGCGTCGTCGTTCACGACTGTGCCCCGAGGTAGCCCAGCTGGCCGGCCCGGGTGAGGGCGGCCTCCTTTGCGCCCGGCGCGTCGAGGGGACCGTCGACGAGGCCAGCAAAGCCGATCGCCACCCGGTGGCCACCGATGGGGATCAGAGGCGCGTCGGTCGGCACGCCGGGCTCGAACCGGAGCGCGGATCCGGCAGGGATCGCCAAACGCATCCCGTACGCGGCGGCTCGATCGAACATCAAGCGCGGGTTGACCTCGAAGAAATGAAAATGAGACGTGATGCTGACGGGCACGTCGGAGGTGTTGGTGGCAACGATGTACACCAGGCCGGCTGGGGCGATTGATTCGTGGGGTGCAGTAATCACAGCGCCCGGCGCGTCAGGGCCGAGGCTGCCGCCGTCGCCGAATGGGTTGCGCACCACGACCATGCGCGTGCCGTCGTCGAAGACAGCCTCGACCTTGACCTCGCGCACGATGTCTGGCACGCCGGGAAGAACGTCGTCGATGCCGAGCACAGCTGCGCCGGCGGCCGCTGCTTGCATGATGCGGGCGCCGTCGCGCGCTGCCTCGCAGACGGTGTCGGCAATGAGGGCAGTGGCCTCGGGCACGTTGAGCCGCAAGCCGCGCGCCCGCCGCGCCCTGGCCAACTCGGCGGCAGTGAAGATGAGCAACCGATCGCGATCGGTCGGCGTGAGACGCATGGGCTCCACGCTATTCCAGCCTTGACAGCTTCATACTGCGATGATCTGATCGCCGGGTGCTTCGCCCCGCCGATCCGTCAGGCGATGCCGACGGGAAGCCGCCCGTTGTCCTGGTCACGTTTCCCGACTACGACACGGAGAATCCCCAGCACGGCGGTGCGCTGACGGCGGCCGGCTTCGTGATGCGCGTCGCACCGAAGCGCGGACTGCGATCTCCCGAGGAGTTGCTCGCGTTGTGCTCCGATGCTGCCGGAGCGATCGTCAGCACCGATCCGTTCACCGCCGACGTCATGCGCCGCAGCCCGCGACTGCGGGTCATCGCCAGGACTGGCGTCGGCATCGATTCGATCGACGAGGCAGCGGCCACCGAGCTCGGGGTTGCCATCACCACCACGCCGGGTGCGAATGAATCAACAGTCGCGGACCATGCCATCGCGATGATGCTCGCCCTGTTGCGACGGATACCCGAGCACGACGCCGCAGTGCGGAGGGGTGAGTGGAATCGAACCGGGCCACACACACCACGTTTGTTGACAGGCATGAGGGTCGGCCTGATCGGGTACGGGCACATTGGACGATTGGTCGCTCACCGCCTCGTTGGGTTTGACGTCGACCTTCTTGTCAGCGATCCGGCGTTGGCCGAGTCGGATTCACCTCGGGCCGTCGAGCTCGCCGAGCTGCTCGCCACCTGTGATCTGATCTCGCTGCACTGTCCCCTCATCCCGGCAACTCGTCACCTCATCGACCAAAGCGCGCTGCAACTGATGCGCCCGCAGGCGATGCTCGTCAACACCTCACGCGGTGAGGTCGTCGACCAAGGGGCGTTGGTCAAAGCCCTCCAAGAGGGCGTGATCGCGGGTGCAGCCCTTGACGTGTTCGAACAGGAACCTCCGTACGATTCGCCTTTGCTGAGCATGCCGAACGTCGTGGTCAGCCCCCACCTCGGTGGCCTCAGCACCACGTCAGTGGATGAGATGAGCAGACGTGCCACCGCGTCGGTGATCGACGTGCTGAACGGCCGGATTCCCGACGGGCTGGCGAACAGAGCGGTCCTCGACTAGATCCGTTTCGGTCAGCCGGCGTACCGGTTCACCGGCAACCCGGCCACACCTGGAACGAGTTGCAGGACCGCGCCGGCCAGCGGCTCACGGGCGAGTTGTTCGTCGCTCAAGCGGTGACGAGCGGTCGTGACGTAGAGCGTGCGCAGGTCGCTCCCGCCGAACCCGGGGCAGGTCGGATTCGTCAAGGGAAGCACGATCTCCTCTTCCAGCGATCCATCCGGCTGGTACCGGCGAAGGCGACCGCCACCGAAGAGGCAGACCCACACCCCACCTTCGGCATCGACGGTGAGCCCGTCCGGCAGCCCATCGGTGGGGTCGATCTCGGCCAACAGGTGCCGCTCGCCGATCTCCGCCGAATCGAGGTCGTAGGTGAACTGGGCGATCTGCTGGGTTGTGCTGTCGACGTAGTACATCGTCGTACCATCCGGGCTCCAGCCGATCCCGTTGGAGATCGTTCGCTCCGGCAACACCATCGTCATCGCGTTCTCGGGATCCAGGCGATATAGCGCGGCCTGTCCGTGCTCGCGATCGCGATGGAGCGTCCCGGCCCACAGCCGGCCGCTTGGATCGGCACGGCAATCGTTGAACCGCACGCCGGGCTTCGTCTCGACGTCGGCAATCAACGTCATCTTCCCCGCCGCATCGACTCGCCACAGCTCGCATTCGATGGCGAGGACTTGGCCGCCGTCCTCGCACAGCACGACAGCGCCCACATCGCCATGTGTCGCCACCGACGATGCTTCGCCCGTGGTCGGGTTCCAACGGTGTACCAGCCGGCCGGAGATGTCGACGCGAACCAGCACACCGTTGCGGTCGTCCCAGACGGGTCCCTCGCCGAGCTGGTCGGGACCGAGGACTGCGATGCTCACGGCGCGAGGAGGCTTGTTCGGCATCGCGGCATTGTGATCTGATCTGGCCCGCTGCTCAAATCGACCGTGAGTCGAATCGCCGTTGGAGGGCCATGTCTGACCAAAAGTCACTCGACGGTGAGATCGCCATCGTCACCGGAGGGTCGCGTGGCATCGGCCGCGCTGTGGTCGAGGTGTTCGTGGCCCACGGCGCATCTGTCGTGTTCTGCGACCTCGACGAGGATCTGGGCCAATCGGTGCAAGACGAGGTCGGTGAATGGGCCAGGTTCGTCGCCGCCGACGTCAGCGTCGAATCCGACGTGGCGGCTGTTGCCGAGGCCTGCACCACCGCCTTTGGTCCGGCCACCATCCTCGTGAACAACGCCGGCGTCAATGCCAACTTCGATGCGACGACCATGACCAGCGAGGACTGGGATCGTTTCATGGGCGTCGACCTCAAGTCGGCATGGTTCGGCGCGAAGTATGTGTTGCCGCACATGCGCGAGGTCGGCCGCGGGGCGATCGTCAACGTGGCGTCGATGCACGCGCTGGCCACGCTCGAAGGTTTCTTTCCATACGCCGCTGCCAAGTCCGGGCTCGTTGGCATGACACGCAGCCTTGCCCTCGACTTCGGTCCGCATGGGATCCGGGTCAACGCGGTTGCACCCGGCTACATCCGCACTCGTCTCGTGCAGGACAGCATCGACCGCAACCCGGATCCAGCGGCGGCGGAACGCAGCATGGTGGCGGGAATCGCGCTGCGACGAATCGGTGAACCTGTCGAGATCGCCAACGTCATCCGCTTCCTGGCATCAGAAGATGCGAGTTACATCACCGGCACGACGATTCACATCGACGGAGGCGTCACCGCCCGCCGCGCCGGCTGAAACGCGCCGCCGGAGTTTCGATCGAGGACTTCCCGTTGCTGACCGTCACCCGCGAGAAGGTTGCGCCGCCCAGGGATGCCGCGCAGGGCTCGTCGGGCGAGGTGGTGGCCAGCGCCGCGCTCGCGCCCTGCCCAGCGTGATCACGGCCTCCTGGCGAGCCAATCCTCGTGAGCCGCGTTCGCGTTTGCCCACAGTCGATCCTTCGCGTCGGCGTCGACATCGTCGAGGGTGAGGAAGTACTCGTCGGCGAGCAGCGCGAACCATTCACCGCGCTCAGTGACGAAGCGATCGGTCCTGCCGCTGTAATCGAGCGTGGTGTGCGTCAACGCCCGCAGCGCGGTGAGGCCGTCCCGACGCCTACATTGCGCAGTGGCGACGTGGACGAATCCTGAATCGGGCGAGGTCGACAGATATCGATGCATCTTCTCGAACGCGCCGATCTCCGCGCTCGACGAGCCGAAGCTCATGCCCGCGAACGAGCCCTGCGGATCGTGTGTGAATCGCCAATCGCCGATCCCACCCGGAGTCTCGGCGAGCGTGAAGGTGAGCGGACCCTGCCGGTAGGTGCCGGCGACAAGAGGCAGCGGCTCGTACAGCGCGTCGCCGAGACCTGCATCGACGTACCAGTTTCCGTCGGGGCTCTCATCGCTCGGCAACCCGGCGACGGTCAACACGAGGTGGTTGGTCAGATCCTCGACAGCGGGCTCGACACGATGAACGCCGCCGACATGGAGCGTGACGTCGTACCCCAGCGTCTTCAACAATCGGGACAACGAACCATTGAGGTGGAAGCAATACCCACCGCGTCCGCGTTTGGCGATGCGTTCCAACGCGGCGTCGGCGTCGATGTCCCAGTGCTCGCCGAGTTGTATCCACGTCGTCTCGTACGGAACCCGCTCCACCTGGGCGCGGTGGATGCGGAACAACGCATCGACCGATGGCGGCTCTGCTTCCAGCCCCAACCTGCGGAGGTAGGCCTCCATGACCTCCGTCATCGACGAAGCATCGCACGCACCCCGCCGAAGGCCAAGCTGGCTGCACCGACGACTGATCCGAACACCAGGTGCGCGCTGAGGTCCTTCCACAGAGTCTTCGCGTCGTACTCCGTTATCGGTTTGTAGACACCCAACTTCGGGAGGACCGCGTAGCTGGTCGACCATGACGCGACGCCGACGATGAGGCCGGACTTGATCGCGCCGACACGAGGGAGTGGCCGCAGCATCGCGGCGACCACGCCCCATGAAATGCCGGTTGTCCAGTGGACGACGTTGTTGGTCAACCCGGCCTTGCCGTCAGGGATCTCGATGTGAACCTTTCGCGCCAGGGCCTGTCCGACCTTGGCAGGGGCAGGTGCGTTCTCGAAACCGTTGACCGTCTGGAACTCCCAGTCCCTGAACGACGCTGTGCCGCCTTCGGCTCGATGACGTTGATACCAGACAGAGTCCATTGCGGCTGTGCCGGCGATTCCTGCGAGCACTCCAGTACGCAAGGCCCCGCGAAATAGTCGTCTCATGGTTCGCCAGCGTATGCGCGACACCCGCCCGACCCGCTAAGGGCCGGGCGGGTCGCGCTGCACATCACGGAATGGTGAGGATGAAGCTCTTGGACGTGGACCTCGAGTTGTGAGTCGAGTTGCTCTCGATGACGGTGAGCGTGACCGTCACGAGACCTTGCGGGCTGGTCGGCCGCGTGGCCGCGTAGCTGTCGAACGTCCAGCTGATGACCTTTGTGGTTCCCATCTGAGCCAGGACGTGAGTTGCTCCGCAGCAGCCGGAGGAACGCCACGTCAGGACCCATCGGTAACCACATGTGGGAGTGCCGCACGTGGAGGCGCTGGCGTCGAATGTGACCGGTACACCGATCGGGATCGGCGAAGCCTTGGATGAGGTGAACGTGGCGACCGGTAAGGCGGCCACCGTCTCGACGTGCCCAAAGGCACCGAAAGAGACCGCGGTTAAGACGAGTGCGGCGAGCGCGCCGCGCAACTTGCGCATCATTGGATTGGCTCCTAATCACCAGGTGGATGTTGGTGGCACGCCGCTGTCCAAATGCGCGGAGTGCTATTTATGAGCCCGAGGAACTGCCTTAGCCGTCCACCCGCAACGAGGAATGCTCATTCCTGTCTGCCACGTTCGTGACTTTACCCGTAGACAGGACGGCCTAGACATTGCCCTTTGGTCGTAGCCCTTCATCCGAACTTCGGGATGGCGTCGGGAGGAGTGAGTTACGACTGCGGCGGGAGCGACTGCATGGCATCGAGCCTCGACGCCACGACGGAGTTGATCTTCGCGGTGATCTCCGCCGTCGGCGTCGTTGCTCCGCCATACACCGACGAGCTCTGGGCGGGCACGCCTCGATGCTCGTTGGCATAGGCCACCGCGGCAGGAATGTCGTCGGACCACGCCTCGAGTACGCCCTCTTGGGTCTGGGGCCTGGTGACCGCCATGTGCACAGCGCTGGGGTACTGCTGACCGTTGAGACGCCAACCCCTCTGTGACATCGCGTCGTTGACGTGATAGATGTCGAACTCGTCGGAGGTGAACGAGAAGCAGAACGACGGCTTGCCGATGATCTGCAACTCGGGTTGGGCCCGCACGACATCTTGCATGGCGTAGGCAGTGTCGAAGATCCGCTTAGCGTACTTCAGGTAGCCATCTCGCCCGAGGGCCACCAGCGAGGCCCATGTGGCGGCCAACAAGCCGCTCGAGCGCGATCCCTCGATGCCCGGCGAGGCGTACTTGCCTCCTGACCAATCGGTCATGAAAAAGTACTGGCCGTTGCGCAACGCCTTGTCGCGGAACATCAGTATCGACGTGCCCTTCACGCTGTATCCGTACTTGTGCGTGTCGGCCGAGATCGTCGTGACACCAGGATGACGGAAGTCGACCACGGGGATGTCGAAGCCGAGCATCTCTCCGAAGGGCAGCAGGAAGCCGCCGAGGCATCCGTCGACGTGCAAGCCGACACCGCGATCCAGAGCAAGGGTCGACAGTTCATCGATGGGGTCGATGGTGCCATAGCCGTAGTTGCAGGCGGATCCGATGATCGCTGCAGTGTTGGCGTCGATCATCGAGTCCATCGCGTCGACATCGACCGTTGCCGTATCGGGGTGAATCGGTGCCCGGCGCATCTCCAGGCCCAACAGATGACACGCCTTGTCGAACGCGGGGTGAGCGGTCTCGGGTTTCACGATGTTCGGCTTGTCGATGCCGCGGATGGTGGCCTGCTCACGATACGCCAGCACGGCGTGCAGGATGCTTCCGCTCCCGCCGCTCGTCAGCATCCCAGCTGGCTCGCTGCCCGTCACCGCCGGCGCGTGCATCAGGTCGAGCCCCATGGCGATGATCTCACCTTCGAAGCGCGTTGCGCTGGGACAGACGTCTCGTTGCATCGCGTTCATGTGGCTGTACATCGAGTACGCCTCACCCATGAACTCGTAGTGATCGTGGTCGCCGCAGTAGAAGGAGCCCGACGCCTTACCGGTCTCCCACTTCGCGTCCTCGAGATCGGCCATCTCACGAAGTTCGCGCAGGATGGCCTCGCGATCGCGGCCCTCGGAGGGCAGGCCGCGAAGCACCGGATAACGGTCGGCGTATGGGTACATGGTCATTGGATTCGTCTTTCTGGGGTCATGAGCGAAGGCGGGAAACGGGTTCGGCGAGGACATCGTGCAGATCGCGAAAGACCTGCAACCTTTCGTCCCACATGTGACGTGTCGAAGGGTGCGGCTCGTACCGGGCCCGGACGGGGACCAGTGCGGCGACCTCGTCGATCGTGAGCTGACCGGTCGAGATGAACGCCATGAGACCCGCGCCGCGCGCGTTGGCATGACGCGGGTTCGCAAGCTGCTCGATGGGACGGCCCACCACATCGGCCATGATCGCCGCCCACAGATCCGACGAGGCTCCGCCGCCGACGAAACGGATGGTCTCGAACGGCACGCCGAGCGCACCCTCCACCGCATCGGCCAACCATCGCATCTGCAGAGCCGTGCCCTCGAGCACGGCGCGCACCAGATCAGCGCGCGTCGTGTTCAGCGAGATGCCGATGAATGCGCCGCGGTGTCGCGGGTCGGGCGCGGGGGCCAGGGAGCCGAACACCCAGGGGAGGAACACCACTCCACCGGAACCGGCTGTCGACTCCCCCGCCAGCCGGAAGGCACCTTCGAAGATGTCGGCAGGCGGCCCGTCGACAACATCGCCGCCGGTCATCTCGTTCAAAGCCGATTCGAGGATCTTGCCGCCGAGGCCACCCTCGGCAACCACGTAGTAACGATCCTCCAGAGCGCTGGGCATCGTGATGATGAACTTGTCGCTATCCACATGTCGAACCGGATGATGCGCTACCAGCACACCGGTCGTGCCCATCATGATCGTCGCCTGACCGGGGTCGAACGCTCCGGAACCGAACGCTGCCGCGATGCTGTCGTTGGCCCCGGTGACGACATCGACATCGCGACGCAGGCCGAGATCCTCGGCGACGTCGGCACGAATGGTGGCCAGAACGCTGAGCGATCGCGTCAACTCGGGCAGACGGCTCGAGTCGATTCCTGCCATGTCGATCAGCTCGGCGGACCAGGTCGTGTGTCCCAGACGGCGGTTGTCGGTCAGCGCCAGCGGCATTGCCGAATTTGCGGTAGCTGCGATACGACCTGTGAAACGCGCGTTCAGGTAGTCCATCGGCTCGAGGTACGCGACCGTGCGGAGATGAATGTCGCATTGGTGCTGGAACCACAGGATGTGCGAGAGCGAGGTGCTCGGGGCGAAGCCATGGATCTCGGCCCAGCGCGCCTTGACGGCTTCGCCGTCATCGCCCGCCGTGAGTGCAGCGGTGAACGGCTCGCCGCGCCGGTCGAACCACATGTGAAGTGGAGCAACGGGAAGCCCCTCAGCATCGACGGGAACAATCGACGACCACTGCGTGGCGACGCAGATCGAACGAACGGCATCGGTCGCGCCGCTGCCTGCGGCAGCCAGCGCCTGGCGACAGGCGGACAACGTGGCCGCCCACATCATCTCCGGGTCCTGTTCGGCCAGGCCTGCTTCACCGAACGTCGTGGGCACGCGAGTCAACCCCGAGCCGAGCACCTCGCCGTCGAGCGCAATCACCGACGCCTTGCACGCTGTGCTGCCCAGATCGATGGCCAGGGCGTTCACTGCACGGCGTACCGTTCGAGATACGAAACGGTGGCGGTGATCGTCTCGGAGATGAGGTCGCGGTCGCCCGCCGGATCGATGCGGAAAGCCAGATCGAGACCCTTGTCGATAATGCCGATCACCAGATGCAAGGCGCGCTCGGGGCTGACCCCGACGAGCTCGAGGCCGTGTCGGTTCAGGCGTTCGTATGCTCCGGTCGCGCCCGCCAGGTCGAGCTCGCGATTCAGCTCGAGCATTGCCGTGCTCTGAAACCGTGAGAACCACAGCACGCGGAAGCCCGGCTCTGCTTGATAGAAGTCGAACAGCGCCTCCACCACCGCACCCAGCACGACGCGCCAGTCGTCGTCGGGGCGGGCATCGTGCACGGCCTCGGCCACTGGCACGACCTTGTCGAGGCTCCGGGAAACGACCGCATCGAAGATCGACTCTCGGTTCGGGAAGAAGTCGTAGAGCCAGCCGATCGAGACCCCCGCCGCCTTGGCGATCATGCCGGTGGTGACCGCATCGGGCCCGACTCGATCGATCAACTGCGCCGCCGTATCGAGCACGTGCTCGACCCGAACGCGACTGCGCGCCTGCGTGGGCAGGCGTCGCGGTACACCCCTGCGAGGTTCGACGAGGGCCAGCATGGATTGCATCTCGGCCGTCGCCCCCTTCCGAACTTGGCCATTGAACCCGAGAGAGATTCGGGTTATTCTGCCACGAAACTCACCACGCTTCATCAAAACCGTTCAGAGCTGGTCAGGTGTCGCGGGTGAGTGAAGGGGAGTCAAGGGGAGGCGCGGCGCGAGCCGCGATGAACAGGGGGTAGTCCGGTGCGTCGTCACGTTGGTCTTCGGAACTGGTCGAAGGTTGTCTCGCTTGCCGTCGTTGCGACGCTCGCTGCTGCTTCATGCGGCAGCGACAGCAACAACAGCAGCAGCACCTCGCCCACGGGCACGGCGGCGCCGGCCGGCACTGGCGGTGCCACCGCGACATCGGCGGCGGCCGCTACCAGCGCGCCGGCTGCTGCAGGCAATGCGCGCGAGTTGGTGATCGCCCGCGACATGGACGTCAACTCGCTTGACGTGAGCCGCAGCTATTGCGACACGTGCCAGATCTTCAACACTGCGGTCTACGAGACGCTCATCACCGTCGATCCGGCGGACCCCAACAAGATCCTCCCCCGCCTGGCCACGAGCTGGGAGGGCAACGCCGACAACACTGTCTTCACGTTCAAGCTTGATCCCACTGCTACGTTCGCCGACGGGTCGGCGGTCGAAGCCAAGGATGTGAAGTTCTCGTGGGAGCGGTTGGCCAACATCAAGGGCTCTGCCTCGTACCTCATGTCAGGTCTGAAGAGTCTCGATACGCCCGACGCCACAACAATCGTCGCCACGTTCGAGGCGCCGAACTCGGCATTCCTGCCGATCGTGGCTGCCAGCTACCTGGGCATCATCAACAGCGACGAAGCCACAGCGCAAGGCGCAACTGCGGCGACCGATGCCGACACCACCGACAAGGCCGAGGAGTGGTTCCTCTCGCATTCGGCCGGCAGCGGACCGTACACGCTCGAGTCGTACACCCAGGGTGAGAAGCTCGTGCTCGCCCGGAACGACAAGTACTGGGGCGCGAACAAGCCCGTCTTCCCGCGGGTCACCATCTCTGAGGTGAAGGACTCTTCGTCGCAGCTGCAACAACTCCAGGCAGGCGACGCCGACATCGCGATGCAGATCTCGCTCGATTCGATCAGTCAGCTCGACGGCAGCTCCAACGTCAAGTCCTCGGTGGTCGACTCGTACAACTACGTGTACATCGCACTCAGCCCGGGAGCGGAGGGTGCCGAGAAGATCCAGGACCCCAACGTTCGCAAGGCGATCGTCATGGCGATCGACTACGACGGGGCGATCGAGTCCCTCGTCGCCGGCAAAGGCAAGAAGCAGGCGTCACCCATCCCGAACGGCTTCCTCGGCGCCGCCGACCTGACGCTGCCCGAGTACAACCTCGACGGCGCGAAGAAGTTGCTGAGCGACGCGGGCCTGGCCGACGGGTTCGATCTCGACGCGACCTACCCCGACGCCAACGTCTACGGCGTCGACTTCAACCTGATGATGCAGAAGCTCCAACAGGATCTCGTCAAGGTCAACATCAACCTCAAACTCACGCCAGTTCAGTTCCCCGAATGGGTCGACCGGATCAACGCCAAGGGCATTCCCGTCACAGCCGTCTACTTCGCACCGGACCACACAGACCCCAGCCAGTACATCCAGTACTTCGGCGAGGTACCCGGGTCGTCGTGGGCCAAGCGTGCCGGTGGCGGCGACTTCGGCAAGCCGCTCGACAACCCGAAAGAGTCCGAGCTGTTGGCCAAGGCGCTGGCCGATTCCGGCGACGCCAAGGCGAAGGACTACACCGACCTCGGTCAACAGATGATCGACGACGCCATCATCGTGCCTATCGTCAATCCGCAGCTTGTCCTGGCCGCGGCATCGGACATCACCGGCATGCATTACAGCGCGTGCTGCAACCTCGACCTCGGTTTGCTCGGTCTCGCAGGCTGACCACCAAGCCTGGCAGGCTTCAATCGTGAGGCGGTTCATTCTTCGTCGAATCGCGGCCATGCCACTGCTGTTGCTGGGAATCGTCACGATTGCGTTCTGCATCTCCCGGCTGATCCCCGCCGATCCGCTGGCGTCGATCGTCGGGGAACGCCAGCTCAACAACGAGAAGATCGTCGCAGCGGCCAAGACCCGATGGGGTCTCAACGGGTCGCTTCCCGAGCAGTACCTCGTCTACGTCAAGAACCTGATCAAGGGCGACTTGGGGACATCGTTCCGCACCAGGCAACCCGTCACCCACGATCTGCTGAACCGTCTGCCGGCCACGCTCGAGTTGGCGGGTGGCGCGCTGCTGGTGGGCGGGATTGGAGGGGTAGCCCTGGGTGCCTACGCGGCCAGCAAGAAGGACCAACCGGCGGATCACTTCAGCCGGCTGTTCTCATTGCTCGGTTCGTCACTGCCGGTGTTCTGGATCGGTCTCGTCTTCCTCTTCTTGCTCTACGCCCGCCTCGGCTGGTTCCCGGGTCCGGGTCGGTTACCGCCGCGTACGAAACCTCCCGATCACGTCACCGGCTTTTACACGTTCGACTCGCTGCTCGATGGCAACTTCACACTGTTCCGTCAGTGCCTGTGGCGTCTGGTCATGCCCTGCTTCGTGCTGGGATGGGCGTACATGGGACAACTGTCGCGACTCGTGCGCGCCGCGATGCTGGATGAGATCAACTCGGACTACGTGCGAACCGCGCGTGCCAAGGGACTGCCCGAGCGACTCGTGATGCGCCGCCATGTGCTGCGCAACGCATGGTTGCCGACGCTGACGATCCTCGGTTTCTCATTCGCCCAATTGTTGACGGCGTCGGTGCTGACCGAGACGATCTTCCAGTGGAACGGCATCGGCTCGTACGCTGTGCAGGCCGCCAACACGCTCGACTTCCCGGCGGTCAATGGCGTGTCGCTGTTCGCGGGCTTGGCGTTCCTGCTGGCGAACTTGGCCACCGATGTCTTGTACGCGGTCGCCGATCCGAAGATTCGGCTGGCATGACGCAGGTCTCGATCGAGCCACGAACCATGAGCGTCGACGCGGTGCCGCGTTCGACATGGACATCGCCGTGGAAACGCCCAACTGTGATCGGTGGATTGATCGTGGCGATCTTCTGGCTGATCGTGGTGTTCACCGTCCAATGGTGGGCGCCGTACGGTCCGCTCGAGGCGGTGGGCAAACGCCTGCAGCCACCCAGCCGCCATCACTTGTTGGGGACCGACGCATTGAGCCGAGACGTCTTCACCCGCACCCTCTACGGGGCGCGCCAGACGCTGCCGGTCTCGGTCGCGGTCATCGTCACGGCCGTCTCCATCGGAACGGTGCTGGGGTCGATCGCCGGATTCGTCGGAGGGCGGATCGAGAGCATCATCATGCGACTGGTCGACATCACGCTGGCCTTTCCCCCGATCTTTCTGGCGATGGCCGTCGCCGCGGCGCTGGGATCCGGCCTGCGCAACGCCTTCGTCGCCATGGTCATCGTGTGGTGGCCCATCTACGCCCGCCTACTTCGGGGTCAGGTGCAGGCGGTCAAACATCGCGATCACATCCAGGCCGCAGTGTCCATCGGTGCGACCCGCACGAGGATCCTCCGCAAGCACGTGTTGCCGCTGTCGTTCACGCCGGCGCTGATCAACATGACACTCGACCTCGGACAGGTGGTCATCCTCACCGCCACGCTCAGCTTCCTCGGCCTCGGTGCCAAGCCGCCATCGCCGGAGTGGGGCGCCATGATCACCGACGGAGCGCAGTTCTTCTACCAGTGGTGGATCGCCGTTGCCCCGGGCCTGGCGATCCTGACCGTCGGCATGGCCTTCAACTTCCTCGGGGACGGGTTGCGCGATGCACTCGATGTGAGAGCCAAGCGGTGATCGAACCCGACCCCCAGGTCCTGTTGGACATCCGCAATCTCCACGTGCGATTCGCTGTTCGCAGTGGCCAGGTCCACGCGGTGCGCGGGCTCGATCTGGTCGTCCGGCGCGGCGAGGTGGCGGCCCTTGTCGGCGAATCAGGGTCCGGGAAGAGCGCGTCGATGCTGGCCGCGCTCGGGTTGCTCGATGTGAATGCCGGAGCCAGCGGTTCGGTCCGGTTCGACGGGACCGAGCTCATCGGTGCAACGCCCTCCACGCTGAGGGGTTTGCGAGGTGGTCGGATCGGAATGATCTTCCAGGACCCGATGACGTCGCTCAATCCCGTGCTCGAGGTGCGGCGTCAGATCGCTGAGGCCGTGATCACCCACCAGCAGGTCAGTCCCCGCCAAGCCGAGGCCAAGGCCCTCGAGCTGTTGGAGATGGTGTCGTTCCCCGACGCTCGGCGCCGCATGCGCTCGTTCCCGCACGAACTGTCCGGTGGCATGCGCCAGCGAGTGATGATCGCCATGGCACTGGCCAACGATCCCGACATCTTGATCGCCGATGAACCGACCACCGCCCTCGACGTCACCGTGCAGGCCCAGATCCTCGATCTGCTCCGTTCGCTGCGGCAGTCCCGCGAGTTGGCCATCGTGTTGATCACTCACGATCTGGGCGTCGTCGCCGGGCTTGCCGACAGCGTTCACGTGATGTATGCCGGCCGCGTCGCCGAGGCCGGGCCGGTCGTCGACATCTTCCACCGACCGCAGCACCCGTATACCGCTGGACTGCTGGCGTCGTTGCCCCGGCTCGATCGTCCCGATCGTGAGCTCACTCCGATCGGCGGCATCCCGCCGCGACTGTACGAGGAGCCCGAAGGTTGCGCGTTCGCACCGCGGTGCCCGCACGCCATCGAACTGTGTCGCCAACGCGAGCCGCTGCTCGAACCCGTCGACGCATCGATGGTCGCGTGCTGCGTCCTGCCATTCGCCTCGAAAACACCGGAGGCGTCCCGATGACCGGGCCCACGGCAGAGCCGTTGCTGCAGGTCCGCGATC
>JANPGV010000295.1:0-16019 GCA_031424145.1 Ilumatobacteraceae bacterium | reverse complement strand
ATCGTTGAGGCCGGCCGTGATGAACACCGCCGGATAGTCGTGCGGTGTGGTCTGGTCGTAGGGGGAGTAGCTCAGCATGTAGCTGGCCAGCGGCTCGGAGGCGGGATTGCCCCATTCATCCCACTCGGTGATCGTGAGCGGCAGGGTCTCGTCGTACATGGTCGTGACGACGTCGACGAACGGCACCTCGGCCACGACAGCTGCGAACAGTTCGGGCCGCATCGTCATGCACGCACCGACCAGCAGGCCTCCTGCGCTTCCGCCGCGGATCGCCACCCGGCTGGGCGCTGCCCATTGATGGGCGACAACGTGCTCGGCCACCGCGATTGTGTCGAGAAAGGTGTTTCGCTTGTTGAGCAGCTTCCCGTCGAGGTACCAGCGGCGACCGAGCTCGCCGCCACCGCGGGGGTGGGCCAGCGCCCAGACGAAGCCACGGTCGAGCAGCGACAATCGTGCCGCGCTGAACCATGGCGGCTCCGACGCTTCGTAGCTGCCGTATCCGTAGATCAGGCAGGGCGCGGTCCCGTCGAAGGCCGTGTCGACGTGACGAACGAGGTCGACGGGGACCCGCGTGCCGTCGTGGGATGTTGCCCATTGGCGCGTTGCGGTGTACTTCGACAGATCGACGCCAGGGACGGGCGTCTGCTTCAACAGCTTTCGCTCGCCGGTGCGGACGTTCTCCTCGTAGACGGTCATCGGTGTCGTCAGGGACTGGTACCGGTACCGAAACGTCTCACTGCGCCACTCGGGGTTGGCGTCGACTTCGACGTCGTGTGGCTCGTCGCCGAGATCGAAGACTCGCTGGCCGCCGTCGCCGAACAGCACGCGCAGCTGTTGCTGGGCCTCGCTCCACTCGTGCAGCAGCAGGTGTCCCTCGAACGGTTCGGTGGCGACGATCCGCCGACCGGCCTTGTGGGGGACAAGCTCGGTCCAATCGTCGGGCGCGTCGATGGGTGCGGTCATCACGCGGAAATCCTCCGCGTCGAGGTTGGTGAGGATGACGAAACGGTCACCCCAGTGATCGACGGCGTACTCGACGTCGTCGGTGCGCGGCCGCACGATCCGCGGAGGATCGGTGGGTTCGTCAGCGGGAATCAGGAGGATCTCCGACGACGTCTTGCAACGACTGTCGATGATGATCCACTTGCCGCTGCGACTGAGCTCGATGTACAGATAGAACCGCTCGTCCTTCTCTTCGAAGACGAGCGTGTCGGCGGACTGGTCGGTGCCGAGATCATGCCGCCAGACCTTGTAAGGACGCATCGCTTCGTTGGCAGTGACGTAGAAGACCGACCTGTTGACCTCCGACCACGCCGTCCCGCACCACGCGACGTCGTGGACCACGTCGTCGGTGTCGAGACCGGTGTCGAGATCGCGGATTCGCAGGGTGTACTTCTCGCCGCCGTTGAGATCGGCGCTCCAGGCGAGAAGGCGCTGATTGGGGCTGACGTCGAATGCCTCGACGGAGAAGAAATCGTGACCTTCCGCCTCGCGGTTCTCGTCGAGGATCACCTGTGCCGTCGCGTCCTCGACAGAGTGACCTCGGCAGTGGATCGCGTAGTCGCTGCCTTCCTCGGTGCGCGAGGTGTACCACCAGTCGCCGTCCTTGATCGGCGCCGTCACGTCGGTCTCCTGGATGCGCGACTTGATCTCGCCGAAGATCGTCTCGACGAGGTCTTCGTGATCCGCGAACCAGGCTGCGGTGAATTCGTTCTCGGCGTCCAGGTAGGCGATCGTGTCGGGGTCGTTTCGGTCGCGCAGCCACGCCCACGGGTCCTCGACACGTCCGGTCGGCCGGTCCCAATGGTGTTCGATCTGCTTGGCAAGAGGTTCGTGCACTGCGCACACCGTATCCGTCGACGTCAATTCGTCGCCGTGCCGGGAACTGACGGTAAGGTCAGCATTCTCATGCGGGTGTGGATCGACCAGGACTTGTGCACGGGCGACGGATTGTGCGTCGATCACTGTCCCGATGTGTTCGTGCAACTCGAAGACGGCATCGCCTATGTGGCCGAGGCGCAGTTCGTCCTCAATGACCCCGGAGGAGGCGGCAGCCTCGCCAGAGTCGCCGTCCGCAACGAGCAGGCCGTCATCCATGCTGCCCTGGCGTGCCCAGGGGAGTGCATCTTCATCGACGTGCAGCACGTCCGCGCCGCCTGAAGGCGGCAGTTTTCCGTGGCATCCCGCCGCCGAATTGTTACTATGTGCGTAGTGGAAAGTCCCTCAGCCAGCCCCTGCGTGAATTGGAGTCAGCAATGACGACTTTCGATCTCGACCTCAGCAAGTACAGCCTCGGCTGGAGCGACGACAACGTCGAGTACGCGTTCAAGCCCCACAAGGGTCTCGATGAAGCGGTTGTCGATCAGATTTCGTGGTGGAAGGGCGAGCCGACGTGGATGACCAAGCAGCGTCAACGCAGTCTGCGGATGTTCGAGAAGAAGCCGATGGCGGCGTGGTTCGCCGTCAACATGCCCGACATCGATTTCCAGGACATCTACTACTACCTCAAGCCGGCCACCGATCAGGTCAGCGAGTGGGACGACCTGCCCGAGCAGATGAAGGCGACCTACGAGAAGCTGGGCATTCCCGAAGCCGAGCGTAAGTACCTCGCCGGGGTCACGGCGCAGTATGAATCGGAAGTCGTCTTCCACCGCAACCGCGAGGATCTCGAACAACAGGGGATCCTCTTCTGCGACATGGACACGGCGTTGCGCGAGTACCCGGACCTCGTCCGCAAGTACTTCGGCACGGTCATTCCGCCCGGCGACAACAAGTTCGCCGCGCTCAACACTGCGGTGTGGAGTGGCGGCAGCTTCATCTACGTCCCGCCGGGTGTCGAGGTCGAGATGCCGCTGCAGGCTTACTTCCGCATCAACAGCGAGAACGCCGGCCAGTTCGAGCGCACCCTGATCATCGCCGACGAGGGCTCGCAGGTTCACTACATCGAAGGGTGCTCCGCCCCGGTGTACACCAACGACTCGCTGCACTCGGCGGTCGTCGAGATCATCGTCAAGCCGTCGGCCAGGGTCACCTATACGACCATCCAGAACTGGTCGCCGAACGTCTACAACCTCGTGACCAAGCGGGCTCGCGTCGAGGCCGAAGGCCACATGGAGTGGATCGACGGCAACATCGGCTCGAAGCTGACCATGAAGTACCCAAGTGTCTACCTGGTGGGTCCGAAGGCAACTGGCGAGGTTCTCTCGGTCGCCTACGCCGGTCCGGGCCAGCACCAGGACGCCGGCGCCAAGATGGTCCAT
The DNA here is from genome assembly GCA_031424145.1 of Ilumatobacteraceae bacterium. Taxonomy (GTDB): domain Bacteria; phylum Actinomycetota; class Acidimicrobiia; order Acidimicrobiales; family Ilumatobacteraceae; genus JAENVT01. The sequence goes on along the minus strand of JANPGV010000295.1, from coordinate 12,759 downwards.
GCCGCCCCCGAGACGACGTCGAAGATCGTGTCGAAGTCGATCAGCAAGGACGGCGGCATCACCACGTATCGCGGCCTCGTGCGCGTCGAGGAAGGTGCATACGGCTGCAAGAGCCATGTGCAGTGCGATGCGTTGATCCTCGACGAGGAGAGCGAGAGCCGCACGATGCCGTACATGGAAGTCGGCGAGCGCGATGCCGAGATCGGTCACGAAGCGACGGTCAGCAAGATCGCCGACGAGCAGTTGTTCTACCTGATGAGCCGTGGGCTCTCGCAAGAGCAGGCGATGAGCATGGTGGTCAACGGCTTCATCGAGCCGATCACTCGCACACTGCCCATGGAGTACGCCGTCGAGTGGAGCCGCCTGATCGAACTGCAGATGGAAGGCAGCGTCGGCTAGTCGGCTCACCCGCCGCCCGATCTAATCGCTCCGGCTCACTCGAACTGGGCAGCCCCAGAACGCTACGTAGGTTTGTGGTGCTGCCCAATTCAGCTGGCGATGGGGGCTGGGGTGCGCGGTAGTAACGCCTCGCGTAGGGACGCAATCATGGTGGGAGACTCGCCGGCAACGTCGATGTAGGTGCACTGCAGCGGGTGCAGGCCATCGAGAATCATTCGATTCATTCGCTCGGCGTCGTTCTGCATTTCCATGACGGTGCGGTGAAACCGATAGCCCAATAGTTCGACGACCACGTTCGTTCCTGGAAAGTGGCAGTCGACTCGGATGAGGCGCAGATTTCGGGTGCCGACGATCGCCTGGGTATCCGGTCGGGGCAGACCGGCCCGGGCGAGCAACACCAAGAAGTGCCGCTCCAGCCACGAATGGCCACCTCTGGTGATCTCGTTGCCCTCCAACACCGACACGAGTCCGGCGAGTCCTGCCCGACCTCGGCAGCGAAGAACGACAATCCGTCTGTGCAGAAAGTCCTCGCTGGTGAGCCGATCCCGCAACGCACTATCGATCGCTGCTGCCAACCGTTCGCGAGTTTCCGAGCCAGCCAGATCGATGATGGTTCTGGTCGCAGACATCGTCGGGACTCCGTCCACCTCAGCCATGTCCAGTCGGGTGATGTCGCGACTGCGGTGAATGATATGTCCAATCCGATGTACCGATCTCCCGCGCGGCACCACGAGCTCGAAGGGAGGTTCTAGATGGAACCCATCGAAACGGCCGAGAGCTCCCGCCGTCAGCCCGTAGGCCCAACACGGCGCGCCGACGGACACGACCAGCTCTCGGAGCTCGAGCAGGTTGCGGGCGTAGATGAGAGGGCTGTTGCCCCGACTGCGGATGCCGCTCAGGTCTCGGCTTCGAAGCGGCACGTCGTGTCGCTGACCATCTGCTGTCGCCGATCGGCGACTGACGCTGGTCACGCGCCGGATTGAATCCCCGTTTCCACCAATCGGCAACGTGTGGACGAATCGGGCAGCCTCCGAATGCTACGTACGGTTCTGGGGCTGCCCAGATCCGACTTGAGCCCTGCAAGGTCACGAGCCAGCGTTGAGCAAATCGGGTTAGGTTCGAGTAATGGTGTCCTTCCGGTCGCCCCGATCTCAGAGGGGTCTGCTGCGGTTCCGCCCATGACCTGATCGTGCCAAAAGGTTGTAACACCGTACGCTTCGCTTATGCCAATGCGCCAGGAGTGCAAGAACTTCGAGAGTCGCACGTACGCCAACGGCGAAACGGTGCGCAAGTGCAACCTTGACCTGGCCCCCGATGCGCCGTGGCGGTGCCCGGAGCACTGCCAGGCTTTCGAACCGCGGATGGACGCCGGCTGGACGTACGGGTCGATGGTCGCGCCGCCCACGCCGCCCGAACCACCCGGGCTCGATGATGGCAGCGCTGCGGCGATCCTCGACGAGGCGGAGGACTTCCTCAACTCGATCGGGCCGCAGGTGATGTCGGACGCCGGTGTCAGCCGAAGGCCGCCGCGCAAGCGACTGCGTCGGATCATGCGTCGCTTCCGCGACGACTAAATCGGATTAGTCCTACGCGGGTAGTAGAATTTCGCCCGTGCTTGCGTTCTCGCCCGATGTGGTTGACCCCTCTGACCTGCGACGAAAGGCGGCCGCCGAGCGTGCGGCGTCTATGGACCTCCCAACGGCGGAACAGGAGGTGTGGCGCTACAGCCGCATCGGCGAGCTCGAGCTGGACCGCTTTCACCCGGTCGCACCGACGACAACCGTGCAGGGCGCCAACGGCTACGTCGGCGAAGCGCATGACCTCGACACGACGACGGTGCACGACGTCTTCGACGAGCTCAGCGCTTCGTTCTACGGCGAGACCGTGCTGTCGGTGCCGCGGGGTGCACACGTGGCCGGTCCGATCCTCGTCACGCACACGGTCCACGGCAACAACGAGGCCACGTTTCCCCGCCTTGTCATCGATGCCGGGGAGAACAGCGAGGTCACCGTCGTCGAGCGGTTCGTCTCCGACGGCACCGGGGCTGCGCTCGTCGTGCCGCGGTTGTTCGTGCGTGCCCAACAGGCCGCACGCGTCACGTACGTAGCGATCAATGAGCTCAGCACCTCGGTTTGGCAGCTCGGGCATCAGCACGCAACGGGGGACCGCGACTCGACAACGCTGTTGGCGACCGTCGCGCTCGGCGGTGAATACGCGCGCGTGCGCACCGACGTCAAGGTGATCGGCCAGGGCGCCAGCACCCGCCAGGTTGCCCTCTACTACGCCGACTCCACCCAGATGCACGACTTCCGTACCCTCCAGGATCACGTCGCCCCGAGGACCACCAGCGACCTGCTGTTCAAGGGCGCTGTTCAGGACACGGCGCGCAGCGTGTACACCGGCTTGATCAGGATCGGTCACGATGCGAAGGGGTCGGTGGCGTATCAGACCAATCGAAACCTGACTCTCAGCGCCGGCGCCTGGGCGGAGAGCGTGCCGAACCTCGAGATCGAGACCAACGACGTGAAGTGCAGCCATGCCAGCACCATCGGCCCCATCGACGAGGATCAGCGTTTCTATCTCGAGAGCCGCGGCATCCCACCCGAGACAGCCGAGCGACTTGTCGTGCTGGGCTTCTTCGACGAAGTCCTGGCCCAACTACCGGTCGGTCCCTTGGCGGGCGAACTGCGTGCCCAGGTCGCCGCCAAGTTGGATCGGCGGACGAGATGAGCACCGTCGTGTGTGCACTCGACGATCTCGCGGCCAACAGCGCACGCCGGTTCGAGATCGATGGACGCCCGGTCGCCGTCGTGCGCATCGGAGACGACGTCTATGCCATCGGCGACACCTGCAGCCACGCCGACGTCTCGCTGAGCGAGGGCGAGGTCATCCCCGAGACCAAAGAGATCGAGTGTTGGAAGCACGGCAGCACGTTCAGCCTCGAGACTGGTGAACCGCAGACGCTGCCGGCCACACAGCCCGTCCCCGTGTACGTCGCCAGCGTGGTCGACGGCATGATCGAGATCGACCTGGAGCATCCTCAATGAGCACCCTCGAGATTCGCGACCTGGTTGCGTCGGTAGCCGGTAAGACCATCCTCAACGGCGTCACCTTGACCGTCAGTTCGGGCGAGGTCCATGCAGTCATGGGCCCGAACGGCGCCGGCAAGAGCACGCTGTCGGCCGTCGTGATGGGCAAACCGGGCTACGAGGTCATCGCCGGTTCCGTCACCCTCGATGGCGTCGACATGCTGTCGCTGGCCAGCTGGCAACGTGCCCAGGCGGGCCTGCACCTGGTGATGCAATACCCGACCGAGGTGCCCGGCGTGCAGCTTGTCGATGTCATGCGCCACGCGTTCACTGCGCGGGGTATGGCCACTACCGACCTCGGCGGCCGCCTCGGTGCAGAAGCAGACCGGATCGGTCTCGATCCAGCGCTCCTCGAACGCGCCCTCAACGTCGACTTCTCCGGTGGCGAGAAGAAGCGCAACGAGACGCTGCAGGTCGCCATGCTCGAACCGAAGATCGTGATCCTCGACGAGCTCGACTCCGGCCTCGACATCGATGCTCTCCGCGACTGCGCACACCGGATCGAGGCGTTGACCAACGAGCAGAACATCGGTGTGCTGGCGATCACGCACTACAACCGGCTTCTGGAGGTGCTGCACCCTGACCACGTGCACATCCTGGTCAAAGGCCGCATCGTCGCCTCGGGCGGCCCTGAACTGGCCGATCAGCTCGAGGTCGATGGCTACGCCGCGTTCGTCGGCACCGATGATCAAGACGAAGAGCCGTCAGGCGGGGCTCTCGCCGACCTTTTCGGATAGGTCAAACGGATCAAATACCTCCGCGGCCTCCGGACGCCCGGATGACTGTTCGTGACGGCGCGTCACTGGATGCGGTCGTGCGGTTCGCGCATCGACCCTGTCGGGGAGGTACCGCTAGGTGAGTCTTCGTGACAAACGCGTTCGTCTTGAGAAAGTCCTGAAAATTACTTAAGGATCGGCATCTACCGCCCGATGAATTTCGTGCATATAACAGACGGTGCACGGTGGACGTGAACGGCGGACGCTGCCGTGCAATGACGGAACGCCGACGAGGAGGACGCACATGCGTCAGCAAGCAAAGCACACCCTTTACCGGCTGGCGCCGGTTGTGATGCTGGTCATCACCGTCGCCGCGCCGCAGAAGTGGGCCTGAATGAGGGCCCTCACGCACACCCCGATACGGGTCGCAACCGCCATCGCAACATTCGTTGCCCTGATCTCTTCGGTCGGCGCCCCCTGGAAGTGGTAATGACCCCTGCGGCGCGAGCATCGTCGGGTGCTCGCGCTGCATTGACTTAAAGACCCGCCGATACGGCTTAGAGCAAGGACGTCTCCGACTGTGGACCGCATGAGCAACAAGAGGTCCCACGGAATCGTTGATCTGTACGTCCTTGTCGTCACCCTCGTCGCGGTTGGCTTGGCCGCCGCCGTCAGCTTGCTCGGTGAGGCAATCGTTCCCCACGGCAAGGGAACGTACATTGCCATCTTCTGCATCTTGTTGTTCATCGGCGAGAGCAAACCCAAGTTTCTTCGGTTCGTGGACGGCGGCCAGGTCACACCCGGATGGGCTTTTGCGTTCAGCATCGTGCTGCTCGGCGCTCCGCTCGTGGCCATTGCCGCGATGGCTGCGTGCACGCTGTACCTCGACCTGCTCGAGCAAAAGCCGCTGACCAAGGTCGTGTTCAACACTGCTCAGATCACGGCGTCACTGGCGGCAGGAGCCCTCGTGCTGCAGTCACTGGGTCTGCGAGAGCCGATCACCGATGTCGCCCCGCTGTCGATTCGCTGGGCGGTCGGCATCGTCGTCGCCGGCAGTTTGGTCTTCATGGCCAATGGCTTGCTGACCTGTTTCATTCTGGCGCTGCACTACAAGACAAGCGTGCGTTCAATGATGGGACGCGACTTCTTCCTCAGCATCTCCGCCGACGGCGCATTGTTGGCACTGTCCCCGATCTTCGTGGTTGCGATCCACTTCAGCCTCATGTTGTTGCCCCTGCTGGGCGTGACCGCACTCCTCGTGTACCAGAGCACTCAACAGGCGCTGGAGCGAGCCCATGAGGCAAGCCACGATGGGCTGACGCAACTGCTCAACCGCCGTTCGTTCGACACGCATCTCACCGGGTTCCTCGAGTCGAACGGGGAAGACGTGCGTGGGGCTCTCCTGCTCATGGATCTCGACGGGTTCAAGGAGATCAACGATCGGCTCGGACACCAGACCGGCGACATGATGTTGCTTGGGATTGCTGATCACCTCCGGCGATCGGCGCCGGCAGCAGCAGTCGTCGCTCGCGTTGGTGGGGACGAGTTCGCTGTTCTGATTCCCGATGTCGGATCCGACGCATCGACCATGGCGATCGTGGAGCAACTCCGCACCCAGATCACCAGGCCGGTTGTCGTGGACGGATTCCCGCTGTCGGTGGGCGTCAGCATCGGCCTGGCCTTCGCCCCGACTCACGGACGTACACCGGAAGACCTGTTGAGTGCGGCTGACATCGCGATGTACCGCGCCAAGCGGTACCGCACCGGCGTCGAGAGCTACAAGTCGTCCCATCCAGAGCGAGGCCGCCTTGGTCTGCTCGGTGAACTGTCGCATGCAATCGGTGCCGATCAGTTGAAGCTTCACTACCAACCACTGGTCCGCTTTGGCGACGACACTCCCGACGCGATGGAAGCTCTGTTGCGCTGGCAGCACCCGGCACTCGGCCAGGTGCCCCCGTCCGATTTCATCACTCTCGCCGAACACACCGATCTGATCGGTCCCCTTACTCAGTTCGTGTTGACACAGGCGACGATCGATGCGCGGGCAGTCAGTCGGTTCAACATGCGCCTGTCGATCAACGTGTCGGCGCGAAACCTGCAGGATCGGCGATTCCCAGCCGGCGTGTTCAAGGCAATGGACGAGGTGGGGTTGGACCCGTCGCGACTCGAGCTCGAGATCACCGAAAGCGCGATCGCCAGCGAGCCAGAACGCAGCCAGTTCGCCATCACGGCCCTGCGCGAGGCCGGAGTACGTGTTGCGATCGACGATTTCGGCACGGGCTACTCGTCGTTCAGCATGCTCCGCGATGTCGAGGTCGACCGTTTGAAGATCGACGCCAGCTTCGTCAAGGGGATTGTGCATAGTCAGCGCCGGCAACACCTCGTCGGGGCGATCGTGTCTCTCGCCAAGAGCCTGGGCATCGAGACCGTCGCGGAGGGTGTCGAGACCGAGGAGACGTGGATGGCGCTTGCCAACCTCGGTTGCGATGTCGCCCAGGGGTACTTCATCTGCCGCCCCCTGCCGCTGCCCGAACTGGTCGACTGGCTCGACGTCCGTCAATCAGCGACCTCGTTGGAACGGGTGTCGTCGTGATCATCGTCGTCGCCTGCATCGTTGCTGTTCTCTCCGTGCCCCTCACAGGTCGCTCGTTGGCCCCGTTGGCCAAGCTCTCGCTGCGCCGGGTGTGGCTGGTGTGGCTCAGCCTGGGATTGCAGCTGCCGATCACACTGCTGTCGGTCCCCAACTGGCTCGGTCAGCCGCTGCACGTGATCACGTTCGTTCTTGCAGCAGCGTTCATATGCAGCAACTGGCGTGTACCGGGCGTACCCCTCATGGCCGTCGGTGCCGGCCTCAACCTCGCCGCGATCGTTGCAAATCACGGCACGATGCCGGCATCGGCCGGGGCTTGGCGTTCCGCAGGGTTCCCGGTGATGTCCGGCGACTTCGCTAACTCGAAAGTCGTGTTGAACGCTCGGTTGTCGTGGCTCGGCGACATCTTCGCCATACCGAAGGGTTGGCCGCTGGCGAACGTGTTCAGCATCGGAGATGTGATCGTCGTGCTGGGAATGGGCTACTTCGCGCACGCGTGGTGCCGACGCGCCGCGACCGCGGACGCTCTTCAATTGCCTCGCACGGCATCTCCGCTCGCTTCGCTCGCTTTGATGCCGGCTCGGGAGTGCACCGCTCCTCGCCAGTAAATGGCTCGTCGCTACGTCTCGTCGCGACGAAGGGTACGTTTTGGGGCATGACATGGAACGAGTCCGACGGTGCCCTTCGTAGCGAGTTGACGTTTACAGATTTCGCCGAGGCCTTTTCATTCATGACCCGTGTCGGTCTGATCGCACAGGAGCAGGGCCATCATCCCGACATGGCCATCTCGTGGAACAAGGTGTCGATCACCATCACGACTCACGACTCCGGCAACGTCGTCACCGACAAGGACCGCAAGCTGGCAGCTGCGATCGAGGCCATGGGCGCGGCGTGAGCAACACCCACCCCAACGTCACCCGGGTCGCGTCAGCCGCGGCAGAGTTCGGACTGTCCATCGAGCCGCGACGCTTTCCCGAGGGCACGAAGACTGCTGCGGATGCGGCCGCCGCGATTGGTGTGCAGGTGGGTCAGATCGTCAAGAGCCTGATCTTCGCTGTCGACGGAGAGGTCGTGCTGGCCTACGTGAGCGGCGCCAACCAGCTCGACGAGAAGAAGCTGGCGCAAGCTGCCGGCGGGTCGAGTTGCGCTCGCGTCGATGCCGACACGGTGTACGAGACGACCGGCTTCCCGATCGGCGGGGTTCCACCGTTCGGTCATACGAAACGTCTGCGTGTTTTCATCGACCCCGACCTCTTGCAGTACGACGAGGTGTGGGCGGCCGCCGGTACGTGGCACGACGTGTTCGCTCTCTCGCCCGCCGAGCTCGAACGCGTCAGCGGCGGAAAGGTGATCGACCTGCGCCGTTGATCGTCAGCTCGGCCGTTTGCTGAGCCACAGCGGCATGTCGACAGGCTTGCCCTCGCGCATGGCCGCGACGTGTTCGCCGTCTTCCGCCCACACGTGGCACGAGTTGAGGTTGGCCATCAATGCACCCTCGCGTGCTTCCGGGCTCTCGAAGGGGCTGTCGTGACCGTCTCTGGGCATCTGTGCCATCCGGAACGACCACATGGACTGGATCGCCACCGGTCCCATTGCCTGCAGGAGCGCAGTGGCGTGCGTGCAGCCACGCGGCCCTCCGAACAACTCACGAACCTTGTGGGTGAAGCCGCGGGCGATGGACAGTCCGACGAGTTTGCTGTAGTGGTCCTCGATCCGCGTGCACGACGGGTACGGGTGGACCTCGAGCACCACCTTCGCTTCAGTGATCTCCAGAGAGGGCGCAGCGATGGTCAGGTCAACGACCATGTGGTGCACGGTGAGCGGCTCGGTGTCGTCCGAGATGTACAGGCCAGGGGGCTTCTGGTCGCGGACAGCTCCGCGCAGCACGAGCTCGTCGTCGCCGCGACGGTATGCGCGCACGACGTACACGCGCTCATGGATCAGTTCGTCGGACGCGTCGATGCCATCGGGGTGCGGCGCGATCGGGTCGAACGCAGGTGTCATGCCGAGGTGGCCTCGGCCAACGCCTCGGTCAAAGTGTTCCAGGCCAGCGTTGCGCACTTGATCCGCACCGGAAACTTGACGACTCCCTGCAGAGCTTCGAGGTCGCCCAGTTTGATGTCGGCCTCGTCGACCGTCTCGCCCTCCGGCGCCGCTTCCTCGATCGACATCATGCCCTTGAACCGGCGCACGAGAGCACGTACCTCGGCTATCGAACGGCCTTTCACAGCCTGGCTCATCATGGATGCCGAGCTCTGCGAGATCGAGCAACCCTGGCCGCCGACCTTCACGTCAGTGATGGTGTCGCCATCGACAGTCAGGTACACGTCGATCTCATCGCCGCACAGCGGGTTGTGGCCCACCGCGTGTGCGGCCGGGGGTGGGAGCTCGCCGCGATTGCGCGGCGTGCGGTAGTGGTCGAGGATGATCTCGCGATACAGGTCTTCGAGGCCTGGCATGACTCTGGCTCCTCCTCTTCGGTCAGAGCCCGAAGATATCGCTGGCTCCGTCGAGCGCGTCTGTCAGAGCGTCGACGTCGTGGTGGTCGTTGTAGATGTAGAAGCTGGCGCGTGCGGTTGCGTTGACACCCAACAGGCGCATCAACGGTTTGGCACAGTGATGGCCGGCGCGCAGGCAGATGTTGCGTTGGTCGAGGACCTGCGAGAGGTCGTGCGGGTGGATGTTGCGGAAGCCGAAGCTGAACGTGGCGCCGCGGACTTCGACATTGGTGGGCCCGTGCAGGCAGATGTCATCGCCGTATCGATCGACGAGTGTCGTCATCGCGTACGACGCGATCTCCATCTCGTGCCGTCGAACGTTGGTCATCCCGAGGTTTTCGAGGAAGTCGACAGCCGCATGCAGGCCGATGGCTTCGGTGATCGGTGGGGTGCCCGCCTCAAACTTCGCCGGCAGTTCGGCGGGGGTGAAGCCGTCCAGTCGAACGTCGGCGATCATGTTGCCGCCACCGATGAATGGAGGCATCTCCTCGAGCAGCGCCTCGCGTCCCCACAGCACTCCGATGCCCGACGGACCGCACATCTTGTGGCTGCTGAATGCGACGAAGTCGGCGTCCCAAGCCTGCACGTCCGTGACGTTGTGGGGCACGTACTGACATGCGTCGACGATCGCCAGAGCACCTGCGGCGTGGGCCGCATCGCACAGCTGCCGCACCGGCGTGATGGTGCCGAGCACGTTGCTCATCGCGGTGAAGCAGAACGCCTTGGCGCCCTGCAGGAGCGAATCCAGGTTGGTCAGATCGAGCAGACCGTCGATCGTCAGCGGCACCCAGCGCAGCTCGATGCCGCGTTCGGCGGCGAGCATGTGCCAGGGCACGATGTTGGCGTGGTGCTCCATCTGCGTCAGCACGACGACGTCGCTTGCCTGCAGGTTGGCTCGCCCCCAGCTGTACGCAACGAGGTTCAATGCCTCAGTGGCGTTCTTCGTGAAGATCAGTTCATGCGCCCGCGGAGCGTTGATGAAGCGTTGCGTCGCGCTGCGAGCATCCTCATAGGCCTCGGTTGCCTCGGCGGCCAACTGATAGGCGCTGCGGTTGATCGGCGCGTACGACGTCTCCATGAACTTTGTCATGGCGTCGATGACCGAGCGCGGCTTCTGCGACGTGTTGGCCGAGTCGAGGTACACCAACGGCAGACCGTTGATCTCGCGCTGCAGCAATGGGAACTGGGCCTTGATCGCAGCGACGTCCAACGTCATCGGAACGCCTCGTAACCATCTCGCTCGAGCTGGGCGGCCAGCTCCATGCCGCCGCTGGCGACGATGCGACCGCCCACCAGGATGTGCACGTGGTCGGGCTGAACCTCGTCGAGCAGCCGTTGGTAATGGGTGATGAGGACGATGCCCATCTGCGGTCGCTCGCGGCGAATCTCGCGGATCCCCTTGGCCACGGTGCGCAGCGCGTCGATGTCGAGGCCGGAGTCCGTTTCGTCGAGGATTGCCAGCTCGGGCTCGAGGATGGCCATCTGCATGATCTCGTTGCGCTTCTTCTCACCGCCGCTGAACCCCTCGTTGAGGTAGCGGTCGACGAAGGATGAATCCATGCCCAGTCGCTTCATCCAATCCATCGTGGCGAGGCGTAGTTCGAGCACGCTGAGGTCGATGCCCTTGCGCGCCGAGAGGGCTTGGCGCAGGAACTGGATGACCGAAACCCCGGGAATCTCCTGCGGGTACTGGAAGGCCAGGAACATGCCTGCCTTGGCCCGTACGTCGGGCGGCCAATCGGTGATGTCCTCACCCTTGAAGTAGACCCGCCCGCCGGTGACGACGTACTCGGGGGAGGCCAGCAAGGTGCTGGCCAGGGTGCTTTTCCCGGAGCCGTTGGGACCCATGATGGCGTGGGCCTCGCCTGGGTTCACCGTCAGCGACAACCCTCTGAGGATCTCGTCGCCCTCGGCGATCGCCCGGGCAAAGGCATCGTTCGATGCGGATTCGTTGGCTGCGGACTCGGTCAGTGCCGGCTTGGCGTGCAGATCGTCGATGCGGAACAGCTCGCTGACAGCCGTAGTCATGGCGACAGTGTATTTCCCCTACGGCCGTAGTGGAAACCCCCTATCCGAGTGTTTCCGGCACACCCGGGCCTATACGAGTGTTTGCGGCACGCACGGGGTGGCCGGTAACACTCGTTTGCGCCGCGGCGGGCCGGAAACACTCGTTCAGGACTTCAGTGCCCGCCAGATCGCCGGGTACGACGGGTATTCGAACGAGTCGTCGACGTACCCGGCCTCGGCGAGGGCTTCGTGCAAATGGGGCAGGTTGCGGAAGGGAACCCCGGAATCGACATGGTGGGCCAGATGCCAACCGATGTGGTACGGGACCAGCATGAACCTGGCCGGCAGGCGTTGACGAACCGAATGAGTGGTCTCACGGCGGTCCTTGGAGCGCTGCATTCCGCCGTGCTCGGCGATCGATCGCAGTCGGTTGATCACTCGCCACACCGTCAGGTAGGGCGCAACCCACAACACGGGATAGAGCCACCAATGACCGGAGGCGATAGCCGCGCCGAGCAACAGCGCCTGCACCGCGAGGATCTTCCATATCGTGCGCCGGGATCGCCCGTCGGACGAACGAACGTTGCCGAGGAGTTGTCGCATCAGCTTCAACCCGGTGCGGCCCGTCGCGTCGCGGACGAGTTTGCGGCGGAAGCTGGCGGGACCGATCGGGTAGCCGGCGTACAGGGGGATGTCGGGCTCGTCGGGCCCGAACTCGTCGCGGTGGTGGGCCATGTGGACCCGGCGGTACGCGTCGGTCGAGGTGAATGCCGGGTAGCCGAGCAACCATCGCCCAACCCAATCGTTGACGCGCTTGTCGGCGAAGAGCAGGCGATGAGCTGCCTCGTGCATCAACGAGGCGAACTGGGCGAACGCCCGGCCCATCAGGAGGAAAGTGACTGGAAGCAACCACACGAATCGCACCGTCAACCACACGAGCGCCGCAGTCTGCACGTACAGGCTGAGCACCGAGCCGGCATTGCGCCACGACGCGATCCGGCGCAACTCTTCACGGAAGACCGGGCTCGGGCGGCCGTCGACGCGCACGTCGGGGTTGTCGCGAACGACAGGCAACGCTGGGGGAACCATGGTCACCATCGCCAACAATGCTACGACCGCATGGCTCACCTGCCCAGCAGATCTTCTTTCCAGGGCCTGAACTTGCTGTGTCGTTGACCGCTCGGGCCCTGGCCATCGCCGGTGTTGTCGGGGTACAGGCGAAACACGTGCTGGAGACTCAGGTCGTCGGCGCGACCCGCCCAGTACCTGGCGTCGCCGCCGGCCGCCGGCCCTGCCCGCCACAGCAGCCACTGGCCGATCCTGCGCTTGTACTCGGCTTCGGGATGATCCGGCAGATCTGCGCCCAGTTGCAGCAGCTCGTCGGGTGCCTCCACCCACGCAGAGGCGACGATGTTGCGGTCGCGTGTAGGGGTCGCCGGCAGCGATTCGGTGTGGATCGG
>JANPGV010000294.1:0-22780 GCA_031424145.1 Ilumatobacteraceae bacterium | reverse complement strand
CTCACCAGAGGACCAGTTACAGGTTGCTTTCGCCCACCCCGACACCGACGTATGACCATCTTCGGCGTAGGCAACGCTGTGTTCGCCAATCCCGACAATCTCAGCAATGATCGCTTCGATCCGTCGTCGGGCACGGTCCGTGTCGGCCAGCACCGACGCCAACTGGCGCGGCCCGAGACCGTCGAGGTCGGCAAGCTCAGGCACATCGATCGAACACATGTACCCACAATACCAAAGGGGTGTATCACAGTGATCTCGCCGAGCCAGCTCAAAACCGAGCACAATCGTCCGAGCTCTCGGAGTCGCGGCATGCCCTCGCCAATTTGGATGCGGAGCGATACCGAACGACTGGCAGAGATGGCGCGCATTGGTCGTGTTCAGTGCTTCCGGTTAGACGGGGAAGAGATCGGTGCTACCCCAGGGGCCTCGTGGGACGGTTGGCACGGTGGCGATTCGTATCGTGTTCTCGAGCGCATCGCGGAAGATGAAAGCGGCCGGGCTGAGTCCGGTTGGTAGGGGCGCGGCGAACCAGGTTTCGTGGCTGCGTTGGTCCACTGGCAAGGTGACAGTTTCTCCCGTGCTTAGTTCCGGGCTCACCGTCGCGACTGTCGGAGGTGTGAACCCGACGACGACGGCTCCAGGTTTCCCGACACCGACGAGTGCGGCATACCACGCAGGGCTGTTGTCGGGTTGGCTGAGGCGGACATCTGGTTCGTCCATCGACTCACTGTAAGGGAACTGTGCTCGCCCTCGTTCGAAGGAGTCGATCGGCAGATATGGCGCTCATTCGAGGCGCTCGGCGAGGGCCACGATGATCCCGTCTGGACCACGCACATATGCCATGAGCCAGGTGTTCTCGTATTGGCTGATACCGCCAACGAGGCCGTAACCGTCGGCGGCAAGCCGATCGACCGCAGCGTGAAGACCGTCAATTTCAAATGCGACGCTGCGCAACCCGAGTTCGTTGGCCATGGCGGCCGGCGATCCCGGAGTGTGGTCGGGTCGACTGAAGCTCGACAGCTCCACCGCCGTACCGCCACCAGGTGGGCGAAGCATGACGATCTCTGTACGGCAGCCAGGGATGCCACAGACGGTGTCGATGAATTCACCTTCGACGAATGTCCTGCCTTCGACCTCAAGCCCGAGACCGACGAAGAACGCCGTCGCCACATCGAGGTCGGCCACGGTGATGCCGACATGATCGAACACTCGAAGTTGAGCCATCAGACTCGTCCTTCTTGCACCGGGGAACCTTAGTTCGAGCACGGGTCACCAAGACCCAAGCACATCGCCCTCATGGGGGTTGGCAACGAAGATTCACGGCTCCACCCATCATTGCAAGAGGGCTTGTCAGGGTACTTTTGGACTCCCGGACGGCGGCAGCTCAGCCGAACTTCACGCCCTGAGCCAATGGGAGCTCGTTCGAGTAGTTGATCGTGTTGGTCGCCCGGCGCATGTACGCCTTCCATGCGTCGCTGCCACTCTCCCGGCCACCGCCGGTCGCCTTCTCGCCACCGAAGGCTCCACCGATCTCGGCACCGCTCGGACCGATGTTGACGTTTGCGATCCCACAGTCGCTTCCATCGGCAGCGCAAAATCGCTCCGCCTCGCGCACGTCGGTGGTGAAGATGCTGCTGGCAAGTCCCTGGGGCACGCCGTTCTGCAATGCGAGAGCCTCGTCGAACTCGTCATACGACATCACGTAGAGCAGGGGAGCAAATGTCTCGGTGGCGACGATGTCAGTTTGCGCGGGCATCGTGACGATCGCTGGGCGCACGTAGGCAGCGTCGGGAGCATCGGACTCCATCAACCTGTCGCCGCCTACCGTGACCTTCCCTCCGTCAGCGCACGCGGTTTCGATCGCAGCCTGCATGCGATCGAAAGCCGTGGACGTGATGAGTGGGCCGACCAACGTTCCTGCGTCGAGCGGGCTGCCGACCGGGAGCGTTGCATACGCAGTTGACATCCGTTCGACGACTTCGTCGATGCGCGAACTGTGCACGATGGCCCGGCGAAGCGAGGTGCACCGTTGCCCGGCCGTGCCCGCCGCGGCAAATGTCATGCCGCGCACGACCAACTCGATGTCGGCCGACGGCGCAACGATCGCCGCGTTGTTGCCGCCGAGCTCGAGGATGCTTCGCCCGAAACGTGCGGCAACCACGCCGGCAACCTGTTGACCCATGCGTGTCGAGCCGGTCGCGCTGATCAACGGAACGCCGTTGTGGGCGACCAGAGCAGACCCGACGTCAGCACCTCCGAGCACGACCTGGCTCAGGTGTACAGGTGCTCCGACCGCACTTGCGGCCTGATCGAAGAGCGCACTCGTAGCCACGGCGGTCAGCGGGGTGAGATCACTTGGCTTCCAGATGACCGGGTTGCCGCACACAACGGCCAGTGCTGCGTTCCAGCTCCACACAGCGACGGGGAAGTTGAACGCGGTGATCACACCTGTCGGGCCGAGTGGATGCCACTGCTCCATCAGCCGGTGCCCCGGACGTTCGCTGGCGATCGTGAGGCCGTGCAGCTGCCGGCTGAGGCCGACGGCGAAGTCGCAGATGTCGATCATCTCCTGTACCTCGCCGAGCGCTTCGCTCTCGATCTTGCCCACCTCGATCTGCACCAGCCGTGCGAGGTCGGCCTTGTGCTCGCGCAGCAGGGACGCGAACTGGCGGATCAGCTCGCCGCGCAACGGCCCGGGTGTCGTCCGCCAGTTCTGGAACGCAGTCGTGGCCTGGCTGACGGCCTGATCGACCGAGGTCGACGACTCGACGCCACCTATGGTCGTGCCTGTCACCGGACTACGCGCGGGGTAGGCGCCGCCTGCACTGAGGCCGGGTGCGCCGCACGCACGGAGCGCGGCGTCAGCAAGTTCGGTCAGAGATGTCTGGGTCGGCAAAGTCACGTCACCCATGCTGCCACGGTCCTGTGCAGTTCGGTACCGGTGTGGAGAGATCAGTCGGTACGGTGGCGGCGTGAGTTTCGCTCAACAGGGTCCGCCGGCATCAGCCAAGCAGGTCGCATACATCCAGGCACTGATGCGCAAGGCCGGCTACGACGATTTCCGTTCCGCCCGTACCGAGTATCGCCTCACACCGCGTCAGGCACGGGGAAAGTTCACCAAGACCGAGGCGTCGGCGATGATCGATCGATTGACCTCGGCCGACGAGGACAACCCCACGGTCTCGGTCAGCGAGGAACCCGACAGCCTCGACTCGGCGCAGGCCCTGCTGATCCGCGGATTCCCCGCTGATGTGCTGGCGGATGAACTACGCCGTCGCGGATGGATCGTCAGCGAACCGAGGTAATTGCTAGATGTAACAGCGCGGCACGAAGACGGTGCTCGCGGGCGAGGCGCAGTTGATCGCGTCGGCGGCAAGGATCACTGCAGCGCCGGTGTAGGCCGAGACCTCTTCGACAGGAAAGCGGATCTCGCCGGGGTACACGAGCCCGGTGTAGTACGCCCCATCGCGGCGCCGGTGACGCCGGGTCCAGCGCATCAGGTCGGTTGCCGTGGCCAGGTCACCGATCACCGCGTGGGCAATGGCACACTCGGCAGTCTCTGATGCCGTGACCCATGGTTCGTCGCTGACGCAGCGGATGCCGCGCCCTTCCATTGCGAACTCCGACCAACCGTCGGCAAGACGGATCTTGGCCCGCTCGCCGGTGAGGCAGCCGGACAGGACGGGGTAGTACCAGTCCATCGCCCAGCGATCCTTCGGCTCGAAAACACGCGGGTGCTCGGTGATCATCAGGTTCAACCGATTGGCCGCGCCGAGCCAGTCAGGCCGTGGTTCGTTGATCAGCGAAGCGAGATTGGCGCCGCAACGCAGGGCGTGGGCGATCGACGAGGACCCGGTCAGCAACGAGTAGCTCCACGGGCGATCATCGTCCGTGCATGCCCACAGGATCGTTCCGTCCTCGCGTCGCAACGACAGGACCCAATCGAGCGCGCGCTGAACCGTCGGCCACAGGTGATCGACGAACGCCCTGTCCCATGTGCAGAGCCAGTGGTGCCAGACGCCGGTCGCGATGTATGCACAGACGTTGGTGTCGAGCTTGGCCTCTTCGACCGACCCGTCGGGTAGGTAGAAGTTCCACCAGCTGCCGTCGTCGCGCTGCATGTCGACGAGCCATTCGTACCCGCGCTCGGCGCCGGCGTGGAACCCGGCAACGTCGAGAGCCATGGTGGTCTCTACATGGTTCCACGGGTCGCAATGACCGCCGGGGAACCAGGGGATCATGCCGGTGTCGAGTTGCAGGGAGGCGATCCATTCGGCCGTCTCGACGATCTCCTCGGCGGAGATCACGCCTTCGATGTCAGGCAGCCGCGGCATGAACAGGCGCCTTTCGCGCGTAGACGATGTAGCTCTTGCCGAGCATGGGTGAGACGGCGCGGTCGACGACCTTCATTGCTACCGGTTGCTTGGTGATCTCCCATTCGAGGAACCGCCTGTACGCCCTCACCAAACGGTGGTCGTCGCGCCGCACGCCGACGGCACACTTCAGCCACCAATAGGGCGAGTGCAACGCGTGAGCGTGATGACTTCCGGTGATGGCCAGGCCGGCGCTGCGCAGCTTGGCCTTGAGCTCCGTCGCGGTGTAGATGCGCACGTGTCCGCCTGCCGCCTTCGGCGCGTGATACTCATCGCTGAGCATCCAGTTGATCTTCTCGGGCAGCCACGTCGGAACGGTTGCAGCGAACGTGCCTCCGGGCCGGAGGACGCGCGCAAACTCGGTGATGGCAGCAGTGTCGGCCTGGATGTGTTCGAGAACCTCGCTGGTGATGACGCGATCGAAACTGCTGTCGGCGAACGGCAACTGCGTCGCGTCGCCCTGCAAGCCGCCGGCAAACCGTTCCTCGGCGATCTCACCCGACTCGGCCATTGCCGCAAAGGTCGCCCTTGTGCCGGCTACCTGTCCTTGGGCATAGTCGAGTGCGACGACGTTGGCGCCCTGCAGCGCTAGCGCGAAGGCGTGCCGACCGAAGCCCGCGCCGGCGTCGAGCACGAGGTCTCCGGGTCGGACGCCGAGTTGGTCGAGGCGGATCGTCAGCAACTACAGCCGCCCGTTCCGGCGCAACTTCTCGACGTTGTGGGGCATCGCCAGCACCTCGCGGTATTGGTCGACGGTCAGCTGTGCGCAGTGTTTCCAGCTCCACCGCTCCACGACGCGACGGCGGCCTGCCTCGCCGATGCGCGCCCGCAGGTCGGCGTCGTCGAGGCCTCGACGAAGGGTGGCTACCAACGCGTCGACATCGCCCGCCTTGCATTGCAGGACCGTCTCACCGTCGCGCCCGGTGACTTCCGGCAGCGCACCACCGTTGGTCGCGACGAGACAGATGCCCGTCGACATGGCTTCGATGGCGGGAAGGCTGAACCCCTCGTAGAGGCTGGGCACCACGGCCATCTCTGCCTCGGCGTAGAGCTCGACGATGCGCTCGTCGGGGACGCCGCTGACGAACTCGATGTGGGGGCGCAGACCGAGCTGGTCGATCAGGTCGTTGCTGGCGCCTTCGCGCGGCTTGCCGATGATGGTCAGCGTGACGTCGCGTTCGGTGCGTAGCTTGGCCATTGCCTCGAGCAAGTAGGACAGGCCCTTGAGCGCAACATCAGCCGATGCTGTCGTGATCAATCGGCCGGGTCGGCGAACGACATGTGGCAGCGGTGTGAACAAATCGGGATCGACCCCGACCGGTACGAGCCGCATGCGGTCGAGGCTGACCCCCATGTCCGTGTGGATGTCTTTGATCGAGTTCTCACTGACCACGACGATGCGCGGCATGCGGCTGGCGACGCGGCCTTGCATCTTGACGAAGTTGTACCAACGACCAATCGAGTACCGCTTGCGCCACGTGGTCGTGTGAGCCATCTCCAGCGCGCGATCGCGCGTGATCGGATGGTGGAGCGTGACGATGGTGGGGATGAGCTTCTCGATGCCGAGGATGCTGTAGCCGAGGCACTGGTTGTCGTGAACCAGATCGAAGTCGCGCTGGCGCGACTTGAGAGCCACGAGCGCGCGCATGCTGAATGAGAGCGGCTCACCGAACGTGCCGCGCAGATGGCTGAAGGCCTCGGCCCAATCAGCCTTGCTCTTCAACTCCCAATAGCCAGGGAAGCGACCGGGAAAGTGGTCGTTCCACAGATCGAGACTGGGGAGCTGATGCAGTTCGATCCGGTCATCGAGGATCGGGTACGGCTGACCACCGAAGACCTCGACCCTGTGTCCGAGATCGACCAAGGCCTTCGTCAGGTGGCGCGTGTAGACGCCCTGACCACCGACGTGCGGCTTGCCGCGGTAAGTGAGATATGCGATCGATAGAGGCGCATCTGGCGACAATGCTGAAGCGCCGGCCGATGTGACGGCAGACATAAGTCCGTCAGGCTAGCGGTAGGTAGTTACCGACCGGTAAGTGTCACAGGGTTGCAACGTGTGGTGCCGATGGTCACGCCCACCTGATCGTCATGGTCCGGGAGAGCTCTTCACCGGGTTCGAGCCGAGCCGCGCCCCCGAGGTTGAACGCGTCGGGCGTAGCGGTCTGCGGTTCCACACACGTGGCGTGAGCAGGCATGTCGTACACAACCCAGTAGTCGCAGTCGCTGTTGATCGTGACCTCGAGTCCGTCGATCCACACGCGCGGCGTGGCCAGCGGCCCGGCGAAGCAGTCGTCCCACGGAAGCAGAGGTGGCGGGGCAACCGTGCGACCGTCGGTGATGTAATCGTCATCGCGCAGGTACATGCGCTCGAACCGCAGATCGACGCGCTCGGGTTTCACGAACCATGGGTGCCAACCGATGGTCGCAGGCATCGCTTGCTCGGTCGCGCGCACGGTGAGCATGCATGTCAGCGAGGAGGCTGAAAGCGCGAACCGCTGGTCGGACTCGCCGCCCAGAGCCCATGCGAGACGGCACGTCAGCGCGCAACGGGTGGCATCATGATCGACCACATCCCACGGCTGCTCGAACCCGGTGCCGTGGATCGCGTGATCCCCGAAGTTGATCGGCAACTGGTAGTCGACACCATCGAACGTGAATCGGCCCCTTCGCACGCGTCCTGCCCACGGCACCATCGGAAAGCTTCCCCATCCTGCTGCCGGCAGCGACGGGTCGCGGCCGAGGATCACATCGACATCGCCGACGGTCAGTGATGCGACCCGTCCGCCGTCGTCGGGGCTGACATGACATGTGGCTGATCCCGCGCGCAGTTCGATCACCGACCCATTCTGTACGGCAGACTCCGGTGATGCGTGGTTTGGTTCAAAGAGTGTCGGAGGCGTCGGTGAGCGTTGTCGCTGATGACCGCGAGGTCGTCGGCGCGATCGGCCCAGGGCTGTGCGTGCTGGTCGGCGTGACTCACGACGACACCGAAGCCGAGGCGCGCAAGTTGGCCGACAAGATCTGGGGCTTGCGTGTGATCGACGACGACAATGGCGTGATGAACCGGTCGATCGCCGAAGCGGGCGGAGAGGTGTTGGTGATCAGCCAGTTCACGTTGTACGGCGACACGAGTGGCGGACGACGGCCGAGCTGGATCAACGCGGCACGTCCTGAGCACGCCGAGCCGCTGGTTCAAGCAGTTGTCGATCGACTGCGAGCGCTGGGTGCTGTGGTGGCCACCGGACGATTTCGAACGGAGATGCTGGTCTCGTTGATCAACGACGGACCCGTCACTTTGATGCTGGAGATATGACGGCCGGTGTAGCGCGTCGTCGCGCCAGCCATGCCTTGCCGGGCACGATCCAGGACGCCGCGAAGGTGAGCAAGGCCAGCAGGACGAACGGCGAATCACCGATGTCGGAGTACCACGTGCGACCCGAGTTCAACGCGATCGTGCGGATGACGACCTTCTGCTCGCTGACCGACGTGCGATCGAGAACATTGCCGTCCGGCGAGACGAATGCGCTGAAACCTGTCGGTGAGACCTGCACGACCCAGCGCCCGTTCTCGAGGGCCCTCAGCCGTGATGACGCGACCTGCTGCGATTGGAGGATCGTGCCGGTGTAGCTCGAGCCGTTCGTCGGATTGAGGATGACAGTCCCTCCATGATTGACCCCGTCCGCAGCACGGTTGCCGAAGAACACCTCCCACGAGATCACCACCGCGGCGCGCACGGAGGTCGTTCCCACCCGGATGTCGAGATATGCGGGACCGGTACCGGCAACGGCATCGCGCGGTACGAGGTCGGTCGGCGCACCCAAGGCGTGAAGCAGGCCGCGCATCGGCATGTACTCGCCGAACGGAACGCGGTGAACCTTCTCGTAGCGCGACACGATCTGGCCATCCGGCGTGACGACGGCCTGGGCATTGATGAAGTGGTCACGAGGGGCATCCTCGGTGATGCCGACCGCGAAGGATGCGCCGATGCGCGCCGCCTCTGCCGCCACCTCCGACAACTCGCGGCTGCCTGCGAGCGCCACGACATCGATCACGTTCTCGGGCCAGACGACAAGGTCGACCGTGCCCGGTTGAATCGTGCGCGTCGCCGCCAGGTGGCGCTCCATGACCTGTCGCGAGTCTGAGTGGATCGCTCGCGTGCCCTGCAGTCCGCCACCCTGGACGATCGCCACGCGCAGGCTCGACGGCTGAGCCGGTTCGGTGCCGGTTGGGGCCACCGCGAGTCCCACGATCACAACGATCATCGCAGCACCAAGCCCGATCGCGCCGTGCCACTGGCCCCGGTTCGAACGACCCCGGTTCCGGGCCATCTGCGGCACGAACGGAGACGGGCCCGACAATGCGAACCCGATTTGGAAAACGACCCATGTCAGCAGGATCACTCCTCCGAACCGCACGACCCCGACCAGCGGACCATCGGCCTGACCGATCGGAAGGGTTGCCAGTGGCACGCCACCGAACGGGAAGACCAACCGCAGCGCCTCGGCGAGGGCGTGCGCCGCGGGCCTGCCCGCGACGCGCCACGGCCCCTGCGGCGACACCGTCGCGGCGAGCGCGTGCAAGCCGGCGAAGATCGCGGCCGCAAGCACGTAGCCAGGTTTCGTCAACGACCACATCCATGCCATACCGGGGTACATCCATGCCGCCCCGAAGAGCCATCCCCGGGCCGCGCGGAAGCGCCACGACACGATCTCGCCCAGAGAGATCTCGAACAACGCGATGCCGACGAACGCGAGGGGCCAGAACCCCCACGGTGGCATCGAGAGGGCCACGCTGATACCCGCGACGATCGCAAGTGCGGCAGAGGTCGAGAAACGTGGGACCTGGATCGACATCTGCGAGCGACCATAGCCGCCGAGCTGAGATCTTGAGGGTTAGCCCTCGGGTGACAGGGCGAGGTGCACGACGATGCGTTGCCTCGTCGAGCCCGCTGGATGGCAGGCGAAGAGCGTGGCGGTGTAATCGGGTGTCTGGTCTGCGATCCACAACGCGTCGGGCAAGACGATGTCGGTGCCAGTGACCTTGTAAACGAAGCGCCCGTCGTCCGTAGTGAAGATGACATCGTCTCCGACGACGAGCTGGTCGAGGTTGCGGAACGGCTTGTCGTGGCTGACGCGGTGTCCGGCTATCACGACATTGCCGAATTGACCAGGCATCGCCGTGCCCGGCCAATGTCCGGGACCGTGGTCCAGCGTCGTCAGCGTGATGCCTTCATACATCGACTTGACCACGCCGATCGCGGGGATCTCGATGGTGCCCAACTGCGTCAGTGTCTCCGCTGCACGAGGATCGGCGGGAGGGCTCTCCGGGTTGGGCAACGTCTGGGCCACGGCCACCGCGGTCGTGGTCGACGATGTCGTGGTCGAGGTGCTCGTTGTCGAAGGGGTCGATGTGGTGGACGAAGTCGAGGTGGTCGCGGGTGTCGTTGTCGTGGTTGCGACGCTCGCCGAGACCGCAGCGGTCGTTGCGGCTGTTGCCGCGGAGTTGTCGTCGCCGCAGGCAGAGAGGGCCAGTAACGCCGCGCAGCCCGCCGCTATCGATCTACGCCGCATGCGACAGTCTGCCAGCGGATCAGCGCTGCAACACCGCGGCCGCCGCTAGTTGTCCCGAGCGGATGCACGCCGGAATCCCGATGCCGTGATAGCTGGCGCCGGCCAAGGCGATCCCTGCTGGCAGCAGTCCTTCCGCCGCGGCAACGGTCGCGCCGTGGTGTGGCCGGTACTGCGGGAAGGCGTTCGGCCAACGACTGACCCGCACCTCGGCCGGCTGAAGATCGATCCCGAGGTGAACGTTGAGCTCGTCCACGAGATCCGTCAGCAGCTCTTCGTCAGACAGATGCAGCACGGGCAGGCCATCGCGGCCTAGCGAGACCCGGAGGATGATGTGATCAGGGGCGGCCCAGTGCGCCCATTTCTGCGATCCGAACGAGACTGCGGTAACCAGTCGCTGTTGAGGTTTTGGCACGAGATACCCGGACAGCCCGCGGAGTCTTTCGGGCCATCCCTGGGCCGGAACTGCAAGGGTCATGAGCACGACGCCGGCAGTTGGGATGCCAGCTACCGTCGAAGCCACTGAAGGCTCGGACGTGGCCAACAGCTGCGCCGCAGAACGTGCGGGGCACGCCAGTATCACCCCGTCGAACAGCTCGCCGTCGACACGCCATGATGCGCCATCGGCAGCCAGTTCTCCGACAGTGGTGTTGCACCGCACTTCACCACCTCGCGCGGCGACGACTTTTGCCACGGCGTTGACGAGCTCGCCGACCCCTGCAGTCGGCGTGTAGAAGATTGGTCCCGACGCGCTGGGCTGCCGTCGCCTCGAAGCCAACAGCACGCTGCGCGAGCGGACCGCGACCTCGGCCAGCTGTGGGATGGCCACGAGACTGAAGTCGTCGGTATCTGCGGCATAGATGCTGCCCACCAGCGGATCGACGAGACGTTCGTGGACCTCGTTCCCGAAACGCGACCGCACGAACTGGCCGATGGAATCTGCCTCCGAGTCCGTTCGCGGAAGCAGCACTTCCAAAGCGGCTCGCAGCTTGCCGCGGCGTGACAGCAGGTCGCTGCGAGCCAGCCGGAAGAGGTCGGTCGGCAAGCCCAGCAACAATCCCTCGGGTATGTCGTGCAGGCCGTCCCACCACACCGCCGCCTTACCGATCGACGGTGAGGTCAAGGATTCGCCGAGCGATACCTTCCTGGCAAGATCGACCGCCCACGGCACGCGAGCCAGAAAGGCGTCGGCCCCTTCGTCGATCGCTGGGTGTCCGGCAAACGGAGTAGTCAGGATCACGCCGCCCAACCGGCCCGTCGATTCGAACAGCGTGGCGCGGGCCCTGCTCGCCAAGGCGGCGTGTGCCGCAGCAAGACCGGTGATGCCCCCGCCGATCACGGCGATCTTCTTCGGCTCGTTCATGTTGCGCCGATGATGAGATCGGCCAGGGCGGCCATCACTGCGGGATCGTCGTTGACACACGGAGTGCGTTCGAACGCGAGACCCTGTGACGTGGCCCGTCGGCACGCTTCGATGTCGAGGTCGTAGAGCACCTCGAGATGATCGGCGACGAACCCGACGGCACTGACCAGAACGGCCCTCGTTTGTCCGTCTGCCGCGAGCTCGTCGATCACCTGCAAGATGTCGGGGCCCAGCCACGGCTCAGGTGTTCGACCGGCGCTCTGCCACGCCGCACCCCAGTTGTCGATCCCGACCGCTGACGACACCGATTGCGCCGTGGCCTGCAACTCCGACGGGTACGGGTCGCCGCTGGCCAGGATCCGTTCCGGCAGTGAGTGGGATGTGAACAGCACGCGGGTCTCATCGGGCAGCGACGCCAGCTTTTCGCGCACTGCAGTTGCAATGAAATCTATGAACGCAGGCTCGGTCGCCCAACTGCGAATCGAGGCGACAGCGATGTCGTGGGTTGCCGCGGCTGCAGTCAAACGATCGAGGTACTGGCCGACAGAGAACGCCGAGTAGTGCGGCGCGAGGACCAGGCCGACGATGCGCCGGAATCCGTTCGCAGCCAGATCGTCGACGGACTCCTCGATGAACGGCGTGGCGTGCTTCATGCCGAGGACGACGTGATATCGACCTTCGGCGATGCGGTTCAACGCGGCTTGCACCGCGCCGCGCTGCGCCTCGCTGCGCTGTGTCAGCGGCGAGATGCCGCCGATCGCCTCATATCGAGCCGTCAGGTTCTCCAGTTGCTCGGTGGTCGGAGGGTTGCCGCGGCGGATGTCGGTGTAGTACGGCAAGATGTCGGCGGGTGTGCGCGGCGTGCCGTACCCCATCAGCATCACCGCCGTCCTCGTCTCGGTCATCGAGCGGTGCGCTCCTTGACGTGGTCCACGACGGCGCGAAGAACGTGGGGGTCGGTGTTGGGCTGCACCCCGTGGCCGAGGTTGAAGATGTGGCCGGGGTGACCGCCGTTATCGGCCAGCACTGCGTCGGTGCCCGCAAGCGCAGGTTCGGTTCCGGCCAGCACCATCGCCGGGTCGAGGTTGCCCTGCACGACGATGTCGTCGCCCATCCGGCGGCGCGCATCTGTGATCGAAGTGCGCCAGTCGAGGCCCAGAACTCCGGGTCCCGCGGCATGCATCGACTCCAGCAGGTGATCGCAGCCGATGCCGAAGTGGATGCCCGGAACGTGCGGATGACTGGCCGCCAATCTCGCGAACACAGCGGTGCTGTGGGGGAGCACGAACGAGTCGTAGTCGGCGCGGCTCAGCGCGCCGGCCCATGAATCGAACAATTGAAAGGCGCGCGCCCCACGATCGAGTTGGCTGGCGATCGAAGCCGTCGCGTGTTGCACCAACCGCTGCATCACGTCGTGCCAGAGGTCCGGCTGCGTGTGCATCAACCGCTTGGTGTGCTCGTAGGTCCGGCTCGGCCGGCCCTCGATCAGATAGCTGGCGACGGTGAACGGAGCACCGGCAAACGCCAAGAGGGGCACCGAGTCGGGCAGCTCCGCGGCAAGGATCTTGACGGTCTGCAACACGTACGGCGTGTCGGCATCTGGTTCGAATGGTCGCAATCGCCGGAGGTCGTCCGGAGCCCGTAGCGGGGCATCGCAGACCGGCCCGGTGCCCGGAGCGACGTCGATGCCGAAGCCGACCGCGTGAGCTGGCACCACGATGTCGCTGTACAGAACGGCGGCGTCGACCCCGTAGCGACGCACCGGCTGCAGCGTGAGCTCGGCTGCCAGCTCCGGCTGCTTGATGGCATCGAGAATGCTGCCCTCGCCGCGCCTCGCCCGGTATTCGGGAAGGCTCCGTCCGGCTTGGCGCATGAACCACACAGGAGTGTGGGGGGCACGGCGGCCACTGGCTGCCAGGAGGAATGGCGCGGTCGACATGCGTGTCGCACGTTATCCGCCCCTCGTCAAACGCAGCTCAAATGCGGCCGCTAGCCTGTTTCGCATGCCCGCCTCCGGAGAGCACCATCCTGCTTTCGAGGAGTATTGCGAGTGCATCTTCGAGCTCGACGAAGACGATGTCGCTGTCATCCAGGCCCGGATCGCGGAGCGACTGCAGGTCAGCCGGCCGGCGGTCAGCGAGATGATCCGCCGCCTCGAAGCCGAGGGTCTCATCACGACCGGCGGAGCGATTCGGCTCACCCCATCCGGTGAGGCGCTGGCTCAGATGGTCGTGCGGCGTCATCGCCTCGCCGAACGTTTCCTCACCGACATGCTCGGCCTCTCGTGGGCCGATGCGCATCACGAAGCGGGCAAGTGGGAACACGTGATGAGCGATGCGGTCGAGCAAGCCATCGACCGCGTGCTCGGCAGCCCGACCACATGCCCGCACGGCAACCCGATACCGGGATCGCTGTACCTCGAGCCGGTGCTCGTGCCGCTCTCGGACATCGCCGTCGGAAAGTCGTTCACCATCAACCGCATCCCGGAGGAGTTGGAGTTCACACCGGGGCTACTCGATTTCCTCGAAGAGTCCAGCATCCTTCCCGGGCGCAGCGGAATGCTGACGTCCGCCTCACCCGACGGCACTATGACCATCGAGATCGAAGGGCATCACGTGGGGCTCGGCTCGTTCGCCAGCGCCCGCATCCTGGTAATTGCGTGAGGCTGGCGACACCGCTCGCTCTCCTCGTCCTGACCGCCACGACAGCATCGTGTGCAGCGACCACGTACGACGCGTCCATCAGCACGGGGACGTTGGCGCCGACCACGACGGTGTTGCCGACCGGGACACCAGCGGAGCTGCTTCCGATGTTGGTCAGCGATGCCGCGCAGCTGTCGGCCTTGATCGTCGACCACGGCGACAAGTTCGCGGTCGTCGAGAGGATGGAGGCACTCTGGGCCGCGGTGCGCGACGAGGTCACTGCCAAGGACCGCGACCTTGCCTCCGAGATCGGAGCAGAGATCGCCAAGGATCGAAACGCTGCCAGGCTGAACCGACCGGGCGCGGCCGACAAGGCGTACCGCAACCTCAGCGCGCTGGTTCAGGCCTATCTGACAGCTGCATAGGCGCCGGCAGATCGCCGGTGTGGACGATCGTCAGCCGCCGAGTGCTGCGCGTCAACGCGACGTAGAGCGCGCGCAGACCTTGCTGTTCTTCTTCGACGATCTTCGTTGGTTCGACGACGACGACTCCGTCCAGCTCTAACCCCTTGACGACGCTGACGGGAACGACGGTCACACCGAGCTCCAGACCGGTGCGTGTTGCCCTGGCGTGAGCGATGCCTGCCGCGTCGAGCGTGCGCGAGACCTGCTCGACCATCGAGTCGGGGGCGACGACTGCGATCGTGCCGTCGGGGATCTCGTTCGTGAGCCTGCGTGTCGCTTCGGCAACGTCAGCGAACAACTCACCGGGCTCCGACCGCACGAACTCGGGTAGATCGTCGCTCTGTCGCACGCTGGTCGGCGCACGCAGCGTGGGCGTCGCGGCGAGCATGACCTGGTTGGCCAACGCCATGATCTGCGCGGGGATTCGATAGCCGACGCTGAGCCCGATCACTCGCGACGGCTTGTGATCCGGAAGGTAGCGAAGCACGTCGTCCCAGTCGTCGGGAGCCAGTGCTCCGGTTGCTTGGGCGATGTCGCCGACAACGGTCATGCTGCCGTTCAACGAACGACGCGAGACCATGCGCAGTTGCATTGGGGTGAGGTCCTGCACCTCGTCGACAACGATGTGACCGTACGTCCGGATCTCGTCGCTGTCGGGTTGGCCCACCCCGTTGCCGTTCTGGCCTTGGTGGCTCCTTGTGGTCTTCGAGCCGAGGTAGCTGCGGGCCTCGTCGAGCAAGGCGACGTCGTTGTCGGTCCATCGGACCTTCTTGACATCGTCGAGCCGGGGGCGGTACAGCGACAGGTACTCGGCTTCGTTGAGATGCTTCGACGCGGCCAGCTTCAGCAACGCCTTGCTGCCGAACAGGTCGTGCAGCAGTTCCGCCGGCGTCAGCAGCGGCCACGTCCGCTCGAGTGCCTCGCGGATCTCGGGCATCGGCTTGACGGCTTCCTTCACGTCCTGCGTTGTCACGGTCCCGTCGCGCCACGTCGCTGCCATGGCCGACCAGATCTCGTTTTCGACCCACCGCCGTGCCGCGTTGTGCCGGCGGAAACGGCGTTGCGCGGATCGGACGATTCGATGTGTCTCGTCGGCGCGGAGCTTGAGGTAGCCGGTGCGGAACGGTACGACGATGTCGGCACGTAGAGGTCGCTCGCGATCGGTCACCGCTTGATCGATGACGTCGGCCATGCGGATGTTGCCCTTGACCGTCGCAGCGAGAGGCGAGTCCGGAGTGTCGATGCCGTATCTCGCCCAGTCGACATCGGGTACGAGATCGCCGAGCACTACCTGCTCGATCCCGGCCTCGCCGAGCGAGGGGAGCACCTGTTCGATGTAGCGCAGGAACACCCGGTTCGGTCCGATGACCAGCACGCCCTGGTCCTCGAGGGGGAAGCGGTACGTGTAGAGCAGGTACGCGGCGCGGTGCAATGCCACCACCGTCTTCCCGGTACCGGGCCCGCCCTGCACCACCAGCACGCCGGCCTGAGGGCTGCGGATGATCTCGTCCTGTTCCGCCTGGATCGTGGCAACGATGTCGCCGAGTTGGCCGGTACGGCCGCGTTCCAGTGCAGCCAGCAACGTGCTGTAGCCGCGAAGGCCGTTGTCGGGGCCAAGGCGGTTCTCACCGTTCAGTCCTTCGGCGAGTCCTTCATCGTGGCCGACACCGAGGTGACCGTCACCGAACAGCTCGTCCTCGAGACCCAGCAGCGTTCGTCCCTGCACGGCGAAGTGGCGCCTACGGGCAAGCCCCATGGGCTCGCGGCCTGTTGCCCGGTAGAACGGCTCGGCAACTGGGGCCCGCCAGTCGACGACCACCGGCTCACTCTCCTCGTCGGCGATCGCCAATCGGCCGATGTGGAAGGTCTCCAGCCCGTCGGGTGTCTCTGCCATCCGGTCGATGCGGCCGAACACCAGGGCGGCGTTTCCGAGGTCGAGCTGCGTCAGCCGGTTGACGACGGCTTCGTCGAACACATCGCGCTCGTAGCGCGCCTGAAAGGTCCCGCCGAGGGTGCCCTCGTGGAGGTTTCGCATCCGCCAGGCCGCATCGCGGCTGATCTCGAGACACCGGTAGGCGTGCTCGATGAAGTCCTGTTCGGCGGCAAGATCGGGGTGCTGCTGCGTCATGGGTCGTAAAACTCTATCGGCTGTCGAACTTTGTCACTCGGAGCGTGTTGCCCGGTGTCGGCCGCGACGGAACCGGACAGAACCGGACAGGACCTGTCACACCCCGGACGTAACCTGGCAACGTGGCTGATCATCCGGTGCTCGAGGCGTTCTCGCCGGCGGTGCGGGCATGGTTCGCGGCGTCGTTCCCGGAGCCGACGACCCCCCAGGTGGACGGATGGCCGGCAATCCTCAGCGGCGCCCACACGCTGGTCTGCGCCCCGACCGGCAGCGGCAAGACACTCACTGCGTTCATGGCCTCGATCGACCGGTTGTGCACGACAGAAGCGCAGGACCCGAAGCGGCGTACCCGCGTGCTCTACATCTCCCCGCTGCGGGCCCTGGCCTTCGACATCGAGAAGAACCTGCGCGCCCCACTTATGGGCATCGGGCTGGCCGCCGAGCGGCTGGGTGTGCCATTCCACCAACCGACGGTTGCAATGCGAACCGGCGACACGTCACCGAAGGATCGCCAGGCGTTGATCCGACACCCGGTCGACCTGCTCATCACGACTCCCGAGAGCCTCTACCTCATGCTCACCTCGTCGGTGGCAGAAACACTCGTCAACGTCGACACCGTGATCATCGATGAGATCCACGCGATGGCCACGACCAAGCGCGGCGCCCACCTGATGCTTTCGCTCGAGCGCCTCGAAGCCATCACCAAGCGGCCACCGCAACGCATCGGTCTGTCGGCAACGCAACGCCCGCTCGAAGAGGTTGCCCACTTTCTGGGTGGCCATGGCCCCGACGGCAGCCGGCGCAGGGTCAACATCATCGATGCCGGCATCCGCAAGCAGATGGAAGTCGATGTCGTCGTGCCTGTCGAAGAGATGGGCAACATCTGGGAGAGCGTGTATCCGGCGGTTCTCGCCCAGGTCCTTGCTCATCGCAGCACCATCATCTTCTGCAACGCCCGCCGCCAGGCCGAGCGACTGGCCGCCAATCTCAACGAGCTCGCAGGCGAGGAACTGGTCAAGGCACACCACGGCTCGCTGGCCCGCGAGCAACGCATCATCATCGAAGACGAGCTGAAGCGCGGAACCCTGCGCGGCATCGTCGCGACCAGCTCTCTCGAGTTGGGCATCGACATGGGCGCGGTCGATCTGGTCATCCAGGTCGAGTCGCCGGGCGCAGTTTCGCGAGGCATGCAACGAGTCGGACGCGCCGGACACTCGGTGGGCGAGCCCAGTCGTGGCACGCTGTACCCGAAGCACCGGGGCGATCTGCTCGAGGCCGCCGTGGTTGCCCAGCGCATGATCACCGGCCAGATCGAGGCCACCAGGTTCCTCCGCAACCCGCTCGACGTGCTCGCCCAGCAGATCGTGGCCCATGTCGCCACGCATCCCGAGTGCACGGTCGAGTCGGTGGCTGCAATGACGCGGCGTTGCGCCAACTTCGCCGAGCTCAGTGATGATCTCTTGCACAACGTGCTCGATCTTTTGTCGGGCCGATACCCCAGCGACGAGTTCAACGAGTTGCGCCCCCGGCTGGTGTGGGATCGCACGGCCGGCACGCTGCGGGCCCGCGAAGGTTCGAAGCGGCTGGCGGTCACCAGCGGCGGCACCATCCCCGATCGTGGTCTGTTCGGTGTTTTCCTCCCCGACGGAACTCGCGTCGGTGAGCTCGATGAAGAGATGGTCTACGAAAGCCGACCCGGCGAGACGTTCATACTCGGAGCCACTACGTGGCGAATCGAAGACATCACATTCGAACGCGTCACCGTCACGCCGGCGCCCGGCGAGCAGGGCAAGATGCCGTTCTGGCACGGCGACCGGCCTGGCAGGCCGCTGGAGCTCGGTCGCGCTCTCGGCGCGTTCCAACGCGAGATGCGCGGCTCGAGCAACGAAGCTGCGATCGAGCAGTTGATGGGCGAGTACCGGCTCGATCGGTTCGCAGCCGGCAACGTCGTCAACTACCTCGACGAGCAGGCGCTGGCCACCGGTGTCGTCCCCGACGATCGCACGGTGGTGATCGAGAGGTTCCGCGATGAGATCGGCGACTGGCGGGTTTGCATCCTGTCGCCATTCGGAACTCCGGTTCACGCACCATGGGCAATGGCGATCGAGCGCCGGTTGATGGAGCGCTTCGACATGCCGATCGAGACGATGTGGAGTGACGACGGCATCGTCCTGCGGTTGCCGGAGGCAGCCGACAACGTGCCCATCGCCGAACTGATCATCGATCCCGATGAGATCGACGAGTTGGTCGTCGGAGCCCTTCCACAGACGTCGCTGTTCTCGGCGAGGTTCCGCGAGTGCGCTGCACGTGCCCTGCTGTTGCCCCGTCGTCGTCCCGATCGGCGCACGCCACTGTGGCAACAGCGACAGCGTGCCGCCGATCTGCTGACGGTTGCGTCGAAGTACCCGACGTTCCCGATCCTGCTGGAGACATCGCGCGAATGCCTGCAGGACGTCTTCGATCTGCCCGGCCTGCGCGAGGTGCTGGGTCAGTTGCGTAGTCGGGCCGTGCGGGTCGTCAGCGTCGACACGCCGAAGGCGTCTCCTTTTGCGCAAAGCTTGCTCTTCAACTGGATCGCCGCGTACATGTACGAGGGCGACGCACCGCTGGCCGAGCGCCGGGCCGCGGCTCTCTCGCTCGATCGCGACCTCTTACGAGATCTGCTCGGTGCGGAAGAGTTGCGCGAGTTGCTCGATCCCGGTGTGCTCGCCGATGTCGAGCTGGAGTTGCAATGCATGGCTGACGGCCGCCGCGCCCGTGACGCCGACGAGTTGCACGACGTGCTGCGCAAGGTGGGAGACCTCAATCGGGCCGAAGTCGATCTGCGTTGCGAAGGCACCGGCGGCGAATGGCTCGAGGATCTCATCCACACGCGGCGGGCAATCGAGATCCAGCTCGGAGGCGAGTCGAGGATGATCGCTGCTGAAGACGCTGCCAGGTATCGCGATGCCTTCGGCTGCAACATCCCGCTCGGTCTTCCACTGGCCTTCACCGAACCGATTGCAC
Source organism: Ilumatobacteraceae bacterium (assembly GCA_031424145.1). Classification (GTDB taxonomy): domain Bacteria; phylum Actinomycetota; class Acidimicrobiia; order Acidimicrobiales; family Ilumatobacteraceae; genus JAENVT01. The sequence continues at coordinate 3,237 of JANPGV010000294.1, read as the reverse complement.
ATCCCCTGGAGTCGCTTGTCGCACGGTACGCCCGAACCCATGGTCCGTTCACGTCGACCGATGTGGCTCATCGATTCGTTTCCCCCGTCGAGCGCGTCGTGGGCGCACTTGCTGCGCTCGAATCCGCCGATCGAGTGGTTCATGGCGAGTTCCGCCCCGGCGGGCTCGGTCGCGAATTCTGCGACTCCGACGTGTTGCGCCAGTTGCGCCGGCGATCGCTGGCCATGCTGCGCCGAGAGGTCGAGCCCGTCGAGCCCGACGCGTATGCCCGCTTCATCCAGGCATGGCATGGCATCCCCGGAGAACGCCGCGGTCTCGATGCTCTGGTCGAGTCGCTTTCGCAGCTGCAGGGTGCCGCACTGGTTGCGTCTGCGTTGGAAAGCGAAATCCTCCCGGCTCGCCTTCGCAGCTATCGTCCCGCCGACCTCGATGAGCTGTGCACGACCGGTGATGTCGTGTGGATCGGCTGCGGCACGATCGGTCCCAGCGACGGCCGGGTCCGTCTGTACTTTGCCGACCAGTTCGCTGCCATCGACGCTTCGCTGGAGGCCGCCGAGCCTCCCACCGGCCCGGTGCACGATGCGCTCCGCGCTCACCTGGCGTCGCATGGCGCCAGCTTCTGGAACCAGTTGCGCGGTGCTTCCCCGGAATCCACCGATGCCGAGTTGCTCGCTGCGCTGTGGGATCTCGTGTGGGCCGGCGAGGTCAGCAACGACTCGCTCGCTCCGTTGCGGTCGATGCTCTCGGGCGGCAAGTCGTCTCGTTCGTCCGCCGCACCCCGGGGCCGGCCGCGGCCTGGCCGGCTGGCACGCCTCGGCCCGCCTGCAGGAGCCGGCCGCTGGTCGTTGGTTGCGCCGCAGCGAGCTCCCGCGCCGTCACCCACACAGGCCGCACACGCCGCGGCGCTGCAGCTCCTCGAGCGATACGGGGTCGTCACTCGCGAAGCAGTTCTCGCCGAAGGCGTCAGGGGAGGGTATGCAGCGGCGTATGCAGTGCTGAAGGTGCTCGAGGAGCGCGGCCAGGTTCGGCGCGGCTATTTCGTGGCAGGTCTCGGCGCGGCGCAGTTCGCCCTTCCGGGCGCCGTCGATCGTCTGCGATCAGCACGCGAGGTGGCCGATCCTGCATTGCACCCCGAACTCGTCCCGGCACCCATCATCCTTTCGGCGACGGATCCGGCCCAGCCGTACGGCGCAGCGCTCGATTGGCCGGAGACGCCCGGACGCCCCAGCCGCACCGCGGGCGCCGTGGTTGTCCTGCGCACTGGCTTGCCGCTGGCGTGGTTCGACCGTCGCTCTTCGCATCTCGTCACGTTTACGGACTCGATCGACGGCGCTTGGGCCGACGCGTTGGCAGCCTTGGTCAAAGATGGCCGGCAGCGTTCCATCGAGGTCCGCAAGGTCAACGGTCAGCCGATCAATCGAACCGGCGACGAAGGGCGCGCATTGCTGACAGCCGGATTCGTCGAGGGGTACAGAGGTTTCGGCCTGCGCGGGGTATGAGCACTTCGTGGCAGGCTGTCGCCCATGACCAGTCCTCCCATCGGAACCGGTGTGTGGAGCAGCGCACTGCGCCATGGCGATGCTCACGAGACCGCGGCCGCTGCGGCAGAGCTCGAATCCCTGGGATACAGCGCGTTGTGGATCCCCGATGTCGGTGGCGATGTGTTCGGCGCCGTCGGCAACCTGCTCGGTGCCACCAGCACTGCCACCATCGCCACGGGCATTCTCAACCTGTGGATGCACACGGCCGAGGAGACTGCAGCGCAGCACGCAACGCTCACCGCGCAGCACGGTAGGCGCTTCATGGTCGGGATCGGGATCAGTCACGCTCCGTACATCGACCGGGTCATCGAAGCCGGCACGTATCAACGCCCATTGGCGCAGACGAGTGCGTTCCTCGACGCGCTCGACGCTGCGCCCCAGCCGCTGGCCGTCGAGGACCGTGCACTGGCTGCGCTCGGACCGAAGATGCTGGAACTGGCGGCCACGCGCACTGCCGGAGTCCACCCGTACCTGGTGACACCGCAACACACGCAGATCGCCCGCGAGGCCGTGGGGCCCGAGGCGATGGTGGCCGTCGAGCAGGGCGTGATCCTGGAGAAGGATCCACAGCGTGCCCGCACGATCGCCCGAACCAACCTGGCGCGCTACCTCGCCTTGCCCAACTACACCAACAACTGGAAGCGGCTTGGTTTCACCGACGACGACATCGCCGGAGGAGCCAGCGATCGGCTGATCGACGCCGTTGTCGTGTGGGGCGACGAAGAAACGATTGCTGAGCGCGTGCAAGAGCATCGCGACGCCGGCGCCAGTCACGTGTGCGTTCAGGTGTTGATCGACGATCCGCGCGCGCTGGCTCTCGAAGAATGGCGCACCCTCGCGCCCGCCCTTACCTGATCGGACGCCGCCGAATGCCCGACCTACCCCTCCTGTCGCCGGCGACCATTGCCGTGATCGCCGGCCGGCCAACGCAACCCGGTGACGCCCTGAACCAACCCATCGTGCTCGCTTCGAACTTTCGGGCCGGCGGCGAATACACGCGAACCCACGGAACCGACACATGGGCTGCACTCGAAACCGCAGTCGGGATGTTGGAGGGCGGTTCAGCGATCGCGTATTCGAGCGGGATGGCTGCTGCTTCGGCCATCGTGTACGCGCTTGCACCCAAGGTCGTCGTGATACCCACGTTCAGCTATCTCGGTGTCCGGTCGCTACTCGCCGAGTACCAGGCCCAGGGGCACCTCGAATTACGTCCCGTCGACATCACCGACACAGCACAGGTCGCTGCCGCAACGGTGGGTTCGGACGTCGTCTGGGTCGAGACCCCGACGAACCCGACGCTCGATGTGGCTGACCTGCCGGCAATCGGCTCAGCCGCCAAGGCGGCCGGGGCGCGCATGGTCGTCGACTCGACGTTCGCGACGCCCCTCCTGCAAAAGCCATTGAACGATGGCGCGGCCGTGGTCTTCCACAGTGGCACCAAGTTCATCGGCGGGCACAGCGATCTGTTGATCGGTCTGTGCATCACGACCGACGACGCCGTCTACGAGCGCCTGATACAGGCGCGTACCTTCCAAGGAGCCACCCCGGGCGCACTCGAAGCGTTCCTTGCTCTTCGCGGGTTGCGCACGTTACCGGTGCGTTTCGCCGTCATGCAACGCAATGCCGCCGCTCTCGCCGAACGCCTCGACGCCCATCCCGCAGTGGCCGAGGTGCGCTATCCGGGCCAGGGTGCGAT